>JAUXAC010000007.1 GCA_030615035.1 Dehalococcoidia bacterium
CTTAGCCGTCAGCGAGACACTGACGAACCTCTTGTCTCTGTTATTGCGTTCAACTCTGACGAGTCCATCTCGTTTCAGGCGGTCGACTAATGTCGTGATATCGTGCCGCTCCCTGAATGTCCACTCTGCTATCTCAGAAGGTTTCATGGTCCCACCATTGGCAGCCAGGACTCGTAGCACTATGACCTTGATCACCGAGAGCCCCTCTTTTCTGTAGAAATGAGCGTTGGCATACTTCATTGTCGCATCCGCCGCTTGCACGAACAATATAAAGGTTCTCAAGATCCTGTCTTCGTGGTCTACATCTTTCAACCTGTGTACCCTGTTAGCCATTGCTTGTGTTATCGCCTTTCATCAAGTCTTGAAAAGAAAAGGATACAGCATCCTCTGGTTCGCTGCCAAGACCATTGAATGGCACTTTTATGTCTCATCACGCGTGAGTATTTATATCTATCTTTTTTGAAAAAGACCTATTTATTTCTATTCCGACTAAGGGGTTGACACTTAATATATGAAGTGTTAGTATAGCGCTTGCTAACCTATCAATGCATATATGAACTAGTTAGGCACAGACCTGAACTATGAGAGGGGGGTGAGAAATGAGGTAGTACATTGGGTATTCAGCGGAAATAGAATCTTATAAAAGGAGTTTTTAGATGAAAAAGAAAGTATTGTTAATCCCGCTGTTGTTGTTGTTAGCCATGAGCTTGGTTGCTACCGGCTGTCCAGCACCGGCGCCAGCTCCAGCTCCAGCGCCAGCGCCAGCTCCAGCGCCAGCGCCAGCCCCAGCACCCACCCCCGCGCCAGAAGCAGAGGTGATTACTTGGAAATCTTCGGGACATGGCCCCGCTGCCGACAAATCTCAGGTCTATCATGATAAGCTCGCCGAGGCTATCACCAAGGCGAGTGGTGGGAGATTGGTCATCAAGAGCTTTGTTGGTGGTTCTGTTGCTCCAGCGACAGAAGAGATTGATGCGGTGGATAAGGGCGTCCTTCAGATGTGTTATACTTGCCCCATGTATAACACTGATAAGTGGGCGGCGGCTGGTCTCATCAGCTCCAGACCGGGTGGACTGGCAGGCGAGTGTCTGCGTGTTTGGTTCAACTACGAGGGTGGTGCCCAACTGATGAATGAAATGATGGAGGGATTCAACGTAATGACCTTCCCCGGTGCATTAGCTCCCCTGCCCGCGGAGGTATGGGCACATTCCACTGTTCCCATAAACTCAATGGACGACATTCGGGGATTAAAGATGCGCACTGCCGGTGATGGTGGAGCAATTATAGACCGCATGGGCGGCTCCACGGTCATGTTACCCGGCGGGGAAATCGTTGAAGCTATGCAAACCGGTGTGATTGTTGCCTTTGAGTACTCCACCCCAGCGCTAAACTGGGATATGGGCTTCCAGGATGTAGCCAAGTATGTTTACTATTCTGCAACCCGGGCTCCCAGTGACCCCCAAGTATTCTTCGTCAACAAGGAAGCCTGGGCAGAGCTTCCCGACGACCTCAAGCAACTGGTGCAGGACCTGGTGGACAAATGGACGCAGGCGGAGCACGAGTACCTGGTCTCTAAGGATATCCCGGCTACCAAGAACTTTCTAGAGTACGGCTGTGTAGTTGAGCATCTCCCTGAGGATGTGGAAAGCGCCCTACTGGCAGAAGCGAAAAAGTTTTACGATGAGAAGGCAGCTGCCGAAGCGCCTATCTACGGCAAAATACTAGAATCCATGCGCGCCTTTAGGAAGGCTTACGGTGACCAGGCGAGTCTGACTACTCCGCTGGCTAAATAAATCCTGGTTGCTAGGCGGACTTAGCTTTACCCGACTGCCCCGATATTCTCGGGGCAGTCGGGTAATGGTGGTTTATGAACTATGAGAACTATACTCAGGACCATTGATTCTATAAACCGGCGGGCAGGGTCGTCAGCCGGCTGGCTTTGCCTAGCTTTGGTTCTGGTGGGGACATATGACGCCATAATGAGATATGTCTTCAATGCGCCGACACTATGGGCATATGAGACCTCTTGTGTGCTGGGCGGCACAATTTATGTGGTGGGCTGGGCATATGACCATTTGCGCCACTCACACGTTAGGGTAGACATTTTTTATGCTCGTCTCTCGCCAAGAGGAAAGGCACTTATGGATGTCATTGCCGCCGCCATATTCTTTTTCCCGTTAATGGGCATACTGGTCAAGACTTCTATTTCGTGGATGCTGCGAGCTTGGTCAATTGGGGAGGTAATGAAGTATACCTATTGGTATCCACCAGCTGGACCATATAGAACGGTGTTTGCTGTAGCGATATGTCTCTTTGCTCTTCAAGGTTTGGCTCAATTCATCCGTGATTTATATTTCGTTATAAGGAATAAAGCGCTTGACTAACTTAAGTCCAGAGCTCATCACCATAATAATGCTGGGTGGTATCCTGGTACTGGTCATGACCGGGTTCCCCATAGCTCTGGTGGTAGGCAGTGTCGGGTTGATAGTGGGCTATCTGGTATTCGGGGACACGGCACTTGAAATAATGTACACCCGCACCTATTCGCTGTCGCTTAACTACCCCTTTCTAGCCGTTCCACTCTTCACCTTTATGGGAGTAGTGCTGCAGCGCTCGGGGATAGCCGAAGGACTGTATGATGCGTTATACCTGTGGTTTGGTGGGTTTAGAGGTGGGCTGGCGGTAACCACTGTGGTATTTGGCACTATCCTTGCCGCCTGTTTGGGGGTGATTACCGCGGCTGTTACCATACTGACTCTCATCGCTCTTGCCCCCATGATCAAGAGGGGTTATGATAAATCTTTAGCCTCTGGCTCGGTTGTTGCTGGCGGAACCCTGGGCATCCTCATACCGCCCAGTATTATGCTGGTTATTTACGGACCAATGGCCGGCTTATCGGTGGCAAAGATGCTCATCGCTGCTATTTTCCCCGGGCTTATCCTTTCCAGTCTATATGTTACTTACATTACCATACGATGTTTTCTCCAGCCCAAGATAGCCCCGCCTATTCCTATTGAAGAAAGGAGAGTTCCCTTTATTAAGAAAACGACCAAACTCCTTACTTCTATGGTACCCCCGGTAACGCTTATTCTGGCTGTCCTCGGCAGTATCTTTTTTGGGGTAGCCCCTCCCACCGAGGCGGCAGCGGTGGGGAGCTTTGCCGCCCTCCTCTTGAGCATGGGCTACCGAAAGTTTAGCTTTGGACTCCTAAAATATGTCGGAATTGAGACGCTGAGAGTAAGCTCCTTTGTCCTCCTGATAGGATGCCTTTGTTATGCCTTTGTCGGAATATTTATGAGCGCGGGTTGCGGAGAGGTGATATCAAATGCCATCATAAGTGCCCCCTTCGGACGCTGGGGCCCCTTTGCCATTGTAATGCTCATCGTCTTCCTGTTAGGTATGTTTATCGAATGGATAGGTATTGTCTTCATCATAGTTCCCATAATAACGCCTATTATTGTCCAGCTTGGGTTTGACCCACTGTGGTTTGGCATGATGGTCTGCATTAACCTGCAGATGGCCTTTATGACTCCTCCCCTCGCCATGTCTATATTCGTTTGCCGGGGTACCGCTGCGCCGGAGTTGGGAGTAACCTTGGCTGACATAATCCGTGGGGTAATTCCCTTCGTTCTGCTGGTAATGGTCGGCCTTGCTCTATTTGTTATCTTCCCGCAGATAATCACCTGGCTACCAGGTCAAATGATAACCGGATGGTAGCCTAACTACTAACCAGCCTACTCTTGCTCCCTTGACATCATTCTCTCGACAGGTGTTGTTACCCTTTCATGGAAAGAGCGCAAAAGAAAAGAGGTTATGTGTCTTATATGGACGAGTACACTTATTTGTCTTTACCTTTTTGCACTTTGCGACAGTTTGGCAAGCGAAATCCAATCTACATATGTAATATAATTGTGCGAATGTTACATTATTTTCCTAGCTAAATAAAATTGTTCCTTTTTAACATTCTGATGTTCAGTTGTGTAGTTGAACAGAAGTCATTATTGTTTACCATTGCACAATCGCTTGTTTTGTTACCTAATCGAACATACGCCAATTTATTTCTTTGCAGCCCTAATAACTCTTCTCACCGTTTCATGACTAACTTGATATTTTCTTGCAAGCTCTCTCAAACTCTTGGTTTTTCGTTTCTTAGTGATTTGTCTTCGTATAGAAGAAGATAGTTTCCAGGATGAAACAGCGATATCTCTAACCCGCGGACACAGTATTTCTACTAAGTAGGCAATTTGCACTTCAGAAGCCGGTGCCCCTCGGGGTCGCTTAGATTATGTAAACTTTGTACCACCTCCCTCTCAATTGTCGGAGCTACATCCCGCACGCCCAGGGGGTCATTACTAGTAGGAGAGGTTGGATTCGAACCAACGACCTTCGGAATGTCCGTGTAATATCCTTCTTTAATAAACAAGGGCAATTAAGTGACCTGATATACCCAGACCTGATGATATACGTCTGGCTCCCCCTTGGGGAGTGGTTGGAACTTCTCGCTTACTTCCACGAGCTTCCACTTACCTTCTGACTCTAGAGCCGTCTGTTTTTCCTTGAAGCCACTGTTCTCGTATACATCAGGGCGGAGGCTGAAAGCAATGTAGCCGCCAGGCTTGGTGGTACGAACCAGTTCATCAAAGGAACTGGCTGGGGCATGGGCTACAGTAAGTACACCAACGCTTATTACGGCATCAAAAGAGTCAGTGGCAAAGTCTAAGGGCTCTCCCATTACCATCTGGTGGAATTCTCGGTACACATTTTTCTTATGCGCTTCCTCTAACATGCCTTGTGATAAGTCCATGGCGACTAAATTATTGTAGCCGATGTTGGCTAGAATCTCTCCCACCAGTCCAGTGCCTGCCCCAGCATCCAAGATTCTTGCCTGTTTGGGCACGTACTTGGCAAAGTACTCGGCAGCTAGCTGTGGTCCTAGCCACCCAAAATCCTTTTCAAGGTCAGCATCATAGTCCCTAGCCCACAGGTCATACCGCTCGGCTAATTCTTGGTTGTTGCTGGAAGAGTAAATCCACTGGACTTTGCTTTGTTTCTTCATCATAAGCTCCTTTCCACGGTAAGTTACTCATAAATCAGCCACAAAGTCGTAAACACTATACCACTATTTAGGAAAATAAAAAAGACAGGATGACTGTAGATAGTTGCCTCCATTTCCGCCAAGCGGTCTTGACAACCAAGTGCAGTCGGCATATTCTGAGCGGTATGAGCAGTGACGGATGAAGATTACTCACTGCGAGTCAAAAATGGAAAAGCCAGCTTAGCAGGAGTAGAATTGCTCTCTAGATAAGAATGGGGGGAGCATTATGGAAGTACTGAATAGTATTCCAATCAAGCTAGATTTAGAAGTAGTTTTAAAACGAATGCATGTACGTAACAAAACTGAGACTATTGTAGATAACGTTCAGGAATTGATTGAGATTGTTCGTCCTATAGCTAAACCCAAAGCTATTTATGAAGTTTCCTATGTAGAGAATAAAAATGAAGACTCACTAGATATCGGTGGTGTGAGGTTTACCAGTCGTGTTCTCAGGGTTAATTTGGATAAAGTGGAGCGGGTTTTTCCATATATTGTAACGTGTGGCAGAGAGGTAGACGAAATAGTTTTCCCACCTGATGAATTCATAAAAAGTTATTATCTGGATCAAATTAAGGAAACGGTTTTAGTTTCAGCTAGAAGCTATCTTGAGGATTACTTAAAACGGAATTATGCACTTGGACAGCTATCAAGAATGGCACCAGGAGCCGGGTCTGTAGAGGATTGGCCAATAGCGCAGCAAGAAAAGCTGTTTTCAATCTTTGGTGGTCGAGTTAAAGTTGAAAACCTGACCGGGGTAAAGCTGACCGACAAGTTCTTAATGATTCCAATAAAATCGGTGTCTGGAATATTTTTCCCAACTGAGATTAGGTTTGAAGCTTGCCAGTTATGCCCAAGGGATACGTGTATGGGAAGGCGAGCACCCTATGATCCAGATTTGGTTAAGAAATACAGGAGAGCCGTCTTGTAGGCCTCTCTCGGCTCTCCTCGCTTACCAAAAAGTGGTTAATCGTTGCCATCAGGCTGAATGACCTCTTGATAAAACCATCCTTTTTTCTTAGAAGTACTGTTACCTCAACAAGAATTTCTATTCAGAATCAGACTCATTAAGTTCTGCCACAATATTTGGCACATTAGCCATTCCCGTAATATGTAGCGCTGTCATTCAATCCCCAGTTCTAAGCAACGGAGGAAAGTCTCCTCAAAGTCTGCCCTCCCTGACAACTCGACATGATGCACCTGAGCGGAAATCTCATCTGCCCGGCGCCTTTCCTCCAAATTAAGCAACGCTCTTAAAGCCCCGTCCATAGCCCCATTGCCAATGAAGTGAATCCTCTCCAAGGGAAATGGAGGAATCAGACCCAATATGACTGCTTTCTCACGGTTGATGTAATTACCAAACACCCCTGACAAAAGGACTTCCTGGATGTCACCGGTATTAATATCGGCTTCTTTCATTAATAACTCAATGCCAGCTCTAATGGCCCCCTTAGCCAGTTGAAGCTCCCTCACATCCTGCTGGGCAAGAGTAATTTCTGTTTCTTCATTCCTGGAGACCACGAATTCCCTCTCCTCTCCCCGAACTCTGACCCGCTGCGCCAGCTCAGCAGCCAAAGAAGAACCCGTCTCTGACGGCAAGAGCATCCGGCCCTTCCGGTCGAGGACACCCACCCGGAATAATTCAGCCACCAAATCCACCAGTCCGGAACCACAAATACCCCGAGCTACGGAGCTTCCAATCACTGTATAATCCACGGATGGGGTTGCCTGGAATGAGCTAATAGCCCCCCTGGTAGCACGCATACCAAATTTTATTCGGCCACCTTCAAACGCGGGACCAGCAGCAGTAGAAGCGGTGAGTATTCCATCCTTGGTAGCGAGCATAACCTCGCCATTGGTGCCTATGTCAATGGCTAATCTGGGCACACGCGTTTGATACAGTCCTGTTGCCAGCATCACCGCAACGGCATCAGCGCCAACAAAGCTGGCAACAGCTGGTAAAATATGTACCCTTCCCTGCGGGTGAATCTGCAACCCCAGCTCGTTAGCCGGGAGACACAGCGCCCGATTCAATATCCCTACATATGGAGTCAGGGCGATATGAAGAGCATCCAACCCAAGCAATGAATGCAGCATGGTAGTATTACCCACCACAGTGGCTTCAAAGATGCGCTCTCTTTCTCTCTTGGCGAGCCGACACATCCGAAGCAAGAGCTGATTCAATCCTTTGATAAGCTCTTTTTGCAGCTTTTCCCTTTTTTCAGGGCTATCTCGCATATACACTATTCGCGAAATAACGTCAGCACCGAAGGCAATCTGGGGGTTCAGTTCAGCATCCAAGGCAACTACTTTCCCCGTGCCTAAGTCAACCAGTCCGGCTGCCAGGGTGGTGGTCCCGATATCCAAGGCTACCCCCAACATGCCTCTTGCTGAATTGGGTGGATCCAGGGCGGCGACTGTATCCCCAACCAAGACAGCTTCACCTTGAAAACTCCAGTCTCGTAGTCGGTCTGAAATCTGTTGCAGCAGTGAAAGTTCTGCCCTTACCGGACCAGGTTCTGAAATCTCCAAATACTCAGCCAGACGGTTCCAGTCAGCCCGTTGGTCGCTTATAGTCGGCTCGCTGAGTTGAAAATGTCTCAGGTGGACATTCGGCTGCAGAGGTATTTTTTCCCCTAATAGACCAAAGCTTGCCTTTGCCCGGGATACTTCCATTTCAGGCAGACGAACTTCACCTGGCTCTTCTACGGTAACCTGACAGGCAAGACGCCAGCCGTTGTGTAATTCCTCAGCCGAAAGCTTCTCCCGCTCCAGCTCAGTGAATTTCTCGCTAACCCCTGAAACCCGAGCTTTGCATTTTAAACACGTTCCTTGTCCACCACAGACTGAATCAAGAGGAATCCCGGCCTCAATCAAGGCCACCCGGAGATTCGTGCCTTTCTCCAAGTTCAAATCTTTGCCTAATGGGAGTACCCGAATCCTTACCCGCATCTATGAAAGTTTCTCCTCTCGATAGGCATTAATATATCTGCGGCAAAACTCATCCCGGTTCAGAAGTGCCTCAGCAGTCACTAGGCTAGCCATCAACTCACGGTCTGTAGGATCAATAATAGCCGAATCAAGCCCATGGGACATGGCAGCTACCAGAAAAGTTTTGTTAAGCAGTTTTCTTGCCGGCAACCCAAAGGAAACATTGGTTAAGCCACAGATGGTATGCACCCCAAGAAATAGTTGCATAATCTTCCCAATGGCTCCGACCGCGGCTAGAGCTGATTGGGTATCAGTGGCAATAGGATAGACCAGGGGGTCAATATAGATATCACTCAGCGCTATCCCTTCTTTGGTCAAGACCTCCACTATTTGCTCAGCAATTTTGACTTTACCGCTTACTGTAGTCGCCATACCTTCATCGCTCTGGCACAAGGTGACAATTTTGGTCTTGTATTTTTTCACCAGTGGTATCATCCCCATCATACGCTTCTCTTCCAGGCTGATGGAGTTAATCATGGCAGGCCCTTTTACCACTTCTAATGCGGCGGCAATAGCCTCAGGATTCGGGCTATCAATACAAAGAGGCAACTCGGTTACTCCTTGGACTATTTCCACTAGCCAACATAAATATTCCGCCTCTTGCTCCATAAAACTACCGGCATTGACATCAATGTAGTGAGCGCCGGCTTCAGCCTGAGTCTTAGCCTCTGAGCGGATGAAATCAGCGTCTTTATCCTTAATAGCTTGATTGATCGCCTTGCGAGACGAGTTAATCCTTTCAGCCACTATCAACATGAAACCCCCCTTTATTTATTCCATTCTTAGAACCATATTCAATCGTGGGCAGTATTCAAGCCTAGTTTCAAATTAAAACAAGAAGGCTATCAAACCGGGAATCTTGATATTAGCTATATCATCAGTAGCCCTCTTCAGCAGCTGAAACAATGGCTTTTAGATTGGCGATCGGGGTTTCCAATGCTATGGCACACTCCGGGCCTATGGAGTCCACCCCCGCTGCTATGTTGTATCTGGCCTGTTGGTAAACATCCTCAGGCGTGCCTCGAAGTAGACAATCAAAAGTGTTAATACCACCAACAAGAGAGATTTCACCTCTCGCTGTCTCAACAGTTTTCTTGGGATCATTTACCCACTCGAAGTGCCATGCATCATATCCCTCGGTGATTATCAGTGAAATACGATCAAGACATTTCCCGCAACAATGTAAAATCGTTGGCCCACCTATCTGGGGTAGCATCTTATGATGGAGCGGCACCAGGAATTCTTTATAGGTTTTGGGGCTTACCATGGTACCGGTGGCGTGGTCGGGAAGAGTTACAACATCGGCGCCGGCTTGTAGCTGTGCGTTAGCAAAAGCCACCGTTACCGGTATATAAGCATCGAGCAATGCTTTTACTTTGTCGGGCTCAAGCACCGTCATGATAAGGAAATCTTCAACTCCAACCATGTGATAGCATAGGGTCCAGGGTCCCATGACCTTGCCAAGAATGGCAACGCGGTCACCATATTCGCGGCGGAGTAATGAGATGGCATCAAGAATCACACGCATGGAGGGTTTTTCAAGAAGATTGTCCGGAATGACGACATCACTAACATCCTTTACTGGATGCGTCAGTATCTCGGGCATCATGGTATCACTACCCCAATTCACTTCGCAGCCAAGGGCGGCAGCTTCCTGCTGTACGCTGAATTCCGGCATTACCGTATCGAACCCGAGTATCTCATAGCCAGCCGCCGCCAGCTCAGCCATTTGCCTGGCATCGAGGTGTGCCTCCGGGAAATGGATGCCTACCTTATTCATTAGCTCGGTGCAAACAGCATGGGTAGGATTGGATACAGAAACACGCTTACCTTTTCTGCCTCCCATTAAGTTTGCTAAAAATCTTCGCCTTGGTGTCAGGTCTGGCTTTCCACCATTACCCTCGGTTGTCACTTTTGTCCTCCTTTAGAGATACCATATGTGCTTGGCTCTACATTTAGGCTGGTTATAGATATCATTTGCCCCTCAACTTCTTACACACTGTAATGGCTTTGCCGCCGTCTTTCGCTTCTCACTCCCCAGCACTGTCTCCACCAAAGCCATCCCCGTTTTCATGGCCTTAAAAGTTCACCTTTCTTCCAGAGGTCTCCAACGACGTTCATCCCGTTTATCAACCCTTCATTGATTATTTCATGTGGGTCGGCTTTCTTCTGTAGTGCTTCTTCCACAAGCTCTGCTACCCGGTCCTCGTTCCCATCCAGAATAGCAACCAGCCGGTATTTCCCATTTCGATCTGTGAATGTGCCGACTTAAAGCCTGCGTCATCTCTCCGATATGTCAACCATCTGAGGTTTCACAATTGAATAAAAGCCTCGCCACTCAATTTCTATAGTTACATTATGCAATCCTGGGTTAAAAAAAATGACTTTGTTTTTTGACAGAGATTTGTCAACGACAGTAGACAATCCAATAAGATTGCCAAACGGAAAGCAAGCTCCAATTTCACAGCCCATTTTGTTTTTGACCTCTTCTGGGGTAGCAAAACGAAATTTCCTTATTTTCAACAGTTTCTTCAATTTTTCGTTATCAAGCTTGCGATCACCCGGCAGGACAGCAAGAATAAAATCATTTCCGCATTTTAATAAAAGAGATTTTGCTATCTGGTTCTCTAAAACACCTATAACCTTGGCTGCCTGTTGACTAGTGTAAACCGGCTGATGATTGGTTTCACCATACCGAGCATTGTTTATTCTTAGCAAGTTCACTATTTCTTTGTAAGGATCACTCATGTATCCGATTCATTTTATCAAAGTATTGCTCGGAAGTCTATCGCTTTTTGCTTTCGCGATAGTCCAATATAGTACGTGTCAGATAAGAGTTTAGATGCTGTGCTTACGTTTTATCGGATCAACTTGGAGGAGAGACTACTGATTCCAAGCGTTGACGAAGGTGTGCCAATTAAGTTAGACTTACTTGGTGAGTTGCGGCTGGGATAATAGATTTTAGAGAGGGGCGAAGCCCCTCTCTTACCTACACCCCCTTCCCCTATTAAGAGAAGGAGCCAGGGGTATAAGTTAGAAATAATCTCAATGAGACATGCTCATTCGGATGGGAAGATAAATGGTAACCAGGTATAACCCGCAGGAAATAGAGAAGAAGTGGCAGCAGAAGTGGGCCGAGGATAGGCTCTACGAAGTTGCTGAGGATGACCCCCGCCCCAAATTTTATGCACTGACTATGTTCCCCTATACCTCGGGCGACCTTCATATCGGGCACTGGTATGCCATGGCACCATCTGATGTTCACGCCCGATTTAAGCGATTGCAGGGTTATAATGTACTTCACCCGATGGGTTTCGATGCCTTTGGTCTGCCCGCCGAGAATGCCGCTATCGAGCGGGGCATTCATCCCTTTACCTGGACGATGCAAAACGTCGAAAACATGCGCCGTCAACTCAGGAGCATAGGCGCTATCTATGACTGGAGTCGGGAAGTAGTTACCTGCCTGCCGGAGTACTACAAGTGGACACAGTGGTTCTTCTTGAAGCTTTACGAGGCCGGTCTGGCTTATCGGGGCAAGGCTCCGGTTAACTGGTGCCCTCGCTGCCAGACGGTGCTGGCTAATGAACAGGTAGTGAGCGGGGGCTTCTGTGAGCGCTGTGGTGCCGCAGTGAGAAGGCGAGATTTGGAGCAGTGGTTCCTCCGCATCACCAAATATGCCGATGAGCTTATAGAACATAATGGCATTGACTGGCCAGAGCGGATAAAAATAATGCAGCGGAACTGGGTAGGCAAGAGCCAGGGCACTGAGATTTCCTTTGCCCTTGACCACCCCGGAGTAGAGGAAAAGGAGATCAGGGTATTTACCACCCGTCCCGATACTACTTTTGGTGTTACTTTTATGGTTCTGGCTCCAGAGCACCCGCTGGTAACAGTGCTGACCTCACCGGATAAAAGAGCCGAGGTTGAGAATTACATAGCTCAATCAAGAAGTCTGAGTGAAATAGAAAGGCTATCAACAGAGAAGGAAAAGGACGGGGTATTTATCGGCGCCTATGTCATCAACCGACTTAATGGTGAAAAGGTGCCCATCTGGATTGCTGACTATGTTCTGCTGGGCTATGGCACCGGGGCGGTAATGGGGGTGCCAGCCCATGATGAGCGTGATTTTGCCTTTGCCAAGAAGTATAACCTGCCGATACGGGTGGTGATAGCACCACCCGAGTGGGAGGGAGAAGAACTGGAGGAAGCCTATACCGAACCAGGCGTTATGGTGAACTCAGCGCAGTTTAACGGGCTTTCCAGTGAGCAGGGCATAGAAGCGGTTTCTGCTTTTCTGGAGGAGAAGGGCTGGGGCAAGCGAGCCGTAACCTATAGACTTCGTGACTGGCTCATTTCCCGTCAGCGTTACTGGGGAGCGCCAATACCCATAATTTACTGCGAGAAGTGCGGTATTGTCCCCGTTCCGGAGAAAGACCTGCCGGTATTGTTACCTGAAGATGCTGAATTCAGACCTACGGGAGAATCCCCGTTAAAATATCACGAGCAGTTTGTTAATACCACCTGCCCCCGTTGCTCGGCTCCAGCCAAGCGGGAGACTGACACCATGGATACCTTTATGTGTTCCAACTGGTACTTCTTGCGCTATACCAGCCCCAACTGCGATACAGCGGTATTTGATGCCGACAAGGTGAAATACTGGTTACCGGTAGACCTTTATACCGGCGGTGCCGAGCACGCCGTAATGCATCTACTCTACGCCCGCTTCTTCGCCAAGGCAATTCGGGATTTGGGGCTGATTGACTTTGATGAGCCATTCAGTCGTCTTTTTAACCAGGGGATTATTATTGCTGAGAAGCAGAAGATGAGCAAATCACGAGGCAATGTGATTACTCCCGATGAATATGTGGCTGAGGTGGGGGCGGACGCGGTGCGTGCCTACCTTATGTTCGTGGCACCCTGGGAGCAGGGTGGCGAGTGGAATGACAGTGGCATCAGCGGCATAAGCCGCTGGCTTAACCGAGTGTGGAATCTGGTGCTGGGAGATTATAGCCAGGATGAAAAGGTTAGTCCTGATGTCAGGCAGAAAGCAGAGCGGGAGCTATCTCGTGTTACTCACCAGACTATCAGGAAGGTAACCGAGGACCTGGAAAAACTTCACTTAAACACGATGATATCGGCACTGATGGAGTTCACCAACTACCTAGCCAGAGTCAAGGAAACAGGAGTGGTTACCCCTTCAGATTGGGAAGACTCTATAAGTGCCCTGCTGCGGCTTCTGGCGCCTACTACCCCGCACCTAGCCGAGGAGTTGTGGCAGAAGACAGGAAATGATTACAGCATTCATAATCAAAGCTGGCCGCAGTGGGATGAGGCACTAGCCAAGGATGAAGAGATTACCTTAGTGATCCAGGTCAATGGCAAGCTGCGCGACCGCGTTACCGTGCCAGCGTCTACCACTGAGGTTGAAGCTCGGCAAATAGCTGCGGGGTCGACGCGGGTACAGCCGCACCTGAAGGGGAAAGAAATCGTCAAGGATATATTTGTCCCGGGCAGGCTGATAAACCTAGTGGTCAAGTAAAGTGAGACAAAGTAGGGAGTTTATCAGGGGTAGATTGAAGGGGCTTCGCCCCTTCAAAACCTATTCTTCCCCCTCTCCTTTGAAGGAGAGAGATACTAGAGGAAAGTTAAAGAGAGGCGAAGCCTCCAGATGTATTTATCGGGAGTTTTAGAGGGACGGAGTCCCTCTTAGATAACCCTTCCCCCTTCCCCTTATCAAGGGGAAGGGGGACAAAGGGGGATAGGGTTACAAAATAAAAATCTAGAGGGGTGAGGTTGATAAACAATCTCGCAAAGTAGGAAAGAAGAGTCATGACGGATATTATGAAGATAGTGCTCATCGGTGGCGGGAATATGGGGGAAGTGATGCTGTCAGCCATCCTGAACAAGGGGCTGAGCACACCAGAGGCGGTCTGGGTTAGTGATATTAATGATGCCCGCCTTAAACATCTTGAGCAGAAATACAGCGTGGCAGTCACCAACAATAATCGGCAGGCGGTAGGTAAGGGCGATATCGTGGTTCTGGCGATTAAGCCGCAGAATTTAGCCGAGGTAACGGCTGAGCTCAGCGGTCAGCTTAAGCCGACGCAACTGGTCTTATCTATTGTCGCCGGGGCAAGAATTGACACTTTGCGTCAGGGGCTAAACCACAGGAATATAGTGCGGGTCATGCCCAATACACCAGCCCAGATTGGATATGGCATGAGTGTGTGGACAGCTACTGCCGAGGTAACCGAGGCACAAAAAGGATGGGTAGGCTCAATGCTGGGCACCATGGGCAGGGAAATCTATGTTGACGATGAAAAGTATCTTGATATGGCTACCGCAATAAGCGGCAGCGGTCCAGCCTATTTCTTTCTTTTTGTCGAGTCCCTGATTGAGTCGGCAGTGCATATTGGTCTTCCTCGTGATGTGGCTGAGGAACTGGTGCTGCAGACAATGCTGGGTTCGGGTCACCTTATCCAGAAGTCGGGCAAGCCGCCAGCCGAGTTACGAAGAATAGTTACTTCACCCGGTGGCACCACTGCCGAGGCTATATCCGAGTTTGAAAAGTGCGAGTTCAGCAAGTTGGTCTTGCAGGCGGTTACCGCCGCCTATAATAAAGCCAAAGAACTGGGCAGGTAAGAGACAGTGGCAATCTTATTCACCTTTATTCGACTCCTGTGTGAGGTACTTACCTTCGCTATTTTTATCAGGGTTATCCTGTCCTGGTTTGTTACCAGACCAAATACGCTGACCATTATTCTGGATAAAATCACCGAACCGATTCTGGCACCCCTGCGCCGCATCATCCCCAGGGCGGGCATGTTTGATTTTACTCCGCTGGTAGCCATCATCCTGCTCCAGCTCATTGCCAACCTATTACCATAATGAGCCCATGTTAGTTTCCACTATTTTTTCAAAAAATTCTTTAAATTTAATATGTTCAGTCTTGACAAAACATACAATATATATTATAATATAAGCATAAACTAAAACTAACTTTGGAGGAAGCGTAAAATGAATGATGCGCTGCATCTTGAGGAAAAGCAATTCGTGGAAGAAGTCGGCATCGTCTTTGAGCAGACTGGTATGCCTCGGATGGCAGGACGCATTCTAGGCTGGCTTCTTATCTCCGACCCACCACACCAGTCCACAGACCAACTAACCAAAGCTCTTATGGCCAGTAAAGGCTCAATCAGCACCGTGACTCGCCTCCTCATCCGGATTGGCCTGATCGAACGACTCAGTCTGCTGGGTGTAAGGCACGGCTACTTCCGCCTCCGACCTGATGCTTGGCAAAACGCCATAAGGCACGGAATAGACGAGATTAAGATGGTCCGGCAGCTTGCCGAACACGGACTGGAATTATTGACGGACAAGCCCCCCCTGACCCGAAAGTGGCTTGAGGAGATGCAAGATATGTACGCCTTCTTCGAACGGGAATTCCCTGCCATGGTGGAGCGCTGGGAACAAGAGCATAAGAGGAATAAGTTACAAGTAAAGTGAAACCACCGGAAATGAGTTATATACAATCTTTTTTGATACGGAGGCTTGAAATGAAAAGATGGACAATTATTACAGGCATTCTTTTACTATGTTTGGTTGTTTCAGCTGGTGTTACTGCCTGTAACCCATTTGGCGGTGACGAAGAGGAAATCAGCCAGCAGTTAGTTGAGGTGGTGAGGGGTGATTTATTCGTTAGCGTCAGTGGTAGTGGTAATATAGAAACCTTTCGTGAAGCACGGTTGAGTTTCGGCAGCGGCGGTAAGGTAGACAAGATATATGTCAAGGAGGGTGATGAAGTCAGCAAGGGCAAGGTGTTAGCCAATCTTGATACCGATTCTCTGAAACTGGCTAGAACCCAGGCACAGGTAGCCCTGACCCAGGCACAACTAGCCCTCACTCAGGCGGAGTTAAGCCAGCAAACCGCTGAATACAACCTGAAAAACACTCTGGATACACAAGATGCACTGGAGCTGGCTATATTTAACGCACAGATAGATCTAGATCAAGCAAAACTCAACCTCGAACAGACTCAAGACTTATATACTTGGTCAGATATTAAAGCTGCACAGGCTGACGTAGATGAAGCCGAGGAATATCTGGAGTACTGTTTAGAGCAGCTGATAAAATATGTGCCGGAAACTGAAAAAGGCGATTATCCGAAAATTCTAGAATATGTCCTTGATGAAGATTACCCCAAACTACCAGGTTATAAGGTTTGGCAAGAGCGAATAGTCTATGCCCAATCAAGGCTGAACACGGCTAAAGACAGGTTAGATGCAATGCTATCTGGCAGTGATATCAAGGAAGTAGCCATAAAGAAATTGCAGATAGAGGCAGCCGAGATGGCATTGGCTCAAGCCGAGAAAAACCTTGATGAACTGGCTGAAGAAGTAACCATGAAGGAACTGCAGGTAGAGGCAGCTAAAGCATCGGTAGAACAAACCCGGCAGTCCGTAGGGCTAGCCG
The DNA here is from genome assembly GCA_030615035.1 of Dehalococcoidia bacterium. The sequence continues at coordinate 16,556 of JAUXAC010000007.1, forward strand.
AACAATCAGTAAAGGATGCCCAAAAGAATATAGATGAGGCAACCATATCTGCCCCCTTTGATGGAATAGTTGCTGATGTATATGTTAAGGAAGGGGATATGATACCCGCCCCCACCATGGCTCCCAAGGCAATCGTTTATCTAATTGACCCCACCGGTATGGAGCTAATTGTGGAGATAGATGAAATAGACATACCAGAGGTAACGTTGAATCAGGAAGCTATTATTGAGATAGACGCGCTACCTGACGTCGAGTTTGAGGGGACGGTTACCGCCATCTACCCACTGCCAATCACAGAAGGCGGGGTGGTGCTGTATAATGCCAAAATAAACTTTGATGTTCCTGAGAACTCTGCCATCAAGATTGGCATGAGCACCGAAGCCGACATTATAATCGATAAAAGGAGCAATGTCCTGCTGGTGCCAGAGCGGGCCATTGAAGAAGACAATGAGGGCAACCCAGTGGTTAAGGTTATGGTAAATGAGCAAATTCAGGAAAGACCAGTGGATATCGGTATAAGTGATGGCTATCAGACAGAGATTGTGGACGGGCTTAATGAAGGTGAGGTGGTGGTGGTAGAAAGATGAGCCATGTCATAGCCATCGCCATACCTTTTTGGCTGATAGGTTCTAAAAGGTTAAGGACATGATTGAGCTGGAAAACATTACCAAGATTTACCGAATGGGTAAGGTAGAGGTTCCTGCTCTGCGGGGGATAACCCTTAATATAGAGAAGGGAGAGATGCTTGCTATCATTGGCGCCTCAGGGTCAGGCAAGTCCACCCTGATGAATATCATCGGCTGTCTGGATAAACCTACTTTGGGTAGTTATCTATTTGAGGGGGCTGACGTCAGCCGGCTTAATGATAATAAGCTAGCCGAGATGAGAAGTAAGAAACTCGGCTTCGTCTTTCAAGAATACAACCTCTTGTCCCGTGCCAGTGCTGTAGCCAATGTGGAGCTGCCTCTTATCTATGGGGATGGTCGTAACCGGCGTAAGCGAGCTTTAGATGCGTTGGAACGGGTGGGACTAGCGGAGAGGGCTAAGCATAAACCCACCGAACTATCCGGCGGTGAACAGCAGCGGGTAGCTATTGCCCGGGCACTGGTGAATAATCCAGATGTTATTCTGGCTGATGAACCTACTGGCAACCTAGATAGCGTATCTACCGACCAGATTATTTCCGTCTTTCGTAACCTCAACCAAGAAGGTATCACTGTAGTGCTGGTTACCCATGAGATGGATATAGCCGAACAAACCCAGCGCATCATTCGGCTTTATGATGGGAAGGTCGTCAGTGACGAGAAGGTTACCCAGACAACTACTCCCTAATTCTGGCTATAGAGGAGATTATGAAGTTTCTTGAGTTCTTCAGTATTGCCATAAAATCGCTACTGGTCAATAAGTTGCGCTCGGCTTTAACCATGCTGGGTATGATTATCGGAGTTGGCGCCGTTATCGTTCTCATGTCTGTGGGGGCGGGTCTCCAGAATATGATTACCTCCACTTTTGAAGAGATGGGCACCAACCTACTCACGGTGCAGCCGGCCAATCCAGAAGCACCGGGAATAATGGGGATGATGTACGGCGCTTTTACTGGCGGTATCACTATGGATGACGTTGAAGCTATAGAACGCGTCCGCTCGGTGACAGGCGTAGTCCCAGCCAACGAAAACTTTGTTAAGCTAATAGCCGGTAATGAAGAGACAACTGCCGTGATACACGGTAGCAACCCCGAATACCAGCGGGTATATGGTTTTGAGATAGCGTCGGGGCAATTCATTTCCGAGGTGAATCTAGCCAGGAGGGATATGGTGGTGGTACTGGGGAATGATGTGGCAGAAGACCTGTTTGGTAGTGATGACGCCGTCGGACAGAAGGTCAAAATCAAGGACAAACGGTTTACCGTCATCGGTGTTATGGAGCCTAGGGGTTTATCAATGTTCGGGTTCAGTTGGGATGAGCTGGTGGTGACCCCGATAACTACCTATCAGGCCCGGCTGTTCGCTCAGAAGACGCCCAGTGGGGAAGACGCTGTTCAGTCAATCAGCGTCCAGGTAGCCAGTGCCGAGGTCATGGACGAGGTAACGGAAGATATTGAAACCCTCTTAAGGAAACGCCACAAAATTGACGCGGATGAGGATGACGATTTCTCCGTTCTCAGCATGGAGCAGATGCTCGGCACATTTGAGACCATAACTCTTGCGCTAACCGTATTCCTGGGATTGATTGGCAGCATCTCCCTGCTGGTAGGCAGCATCGGCATTATGAACATAATGCTGGTTTCGGTAACCGAGCGCACCCGGGAGATAGGCCTGCGTAAGGCGATAGGGGCCAAGCGGAGAGACATTCTAATGCAGTTTCTGTTAGAAGCTGCCATGCTTAGCTTGTCTGGAGGTGCCATCGGGCTGACCTTTGCCTGGGCGGCGGCATGGGGAATCTCTCAAATCGACCTTGGTGGATTCACAATCAACGCTGTGGTCTCACCAGTCATTGTCTTGGTGGCGGTCTTGGTCTCGGTTTTTATTGGTCTTGTCTCTGGCATATATCCGGCAATGAGAGCCGCCCGGCTAAATCCGATTGATGCCCTACACTACGGATGACACGATTATGGTAAAATTAAAGATACTAAAAGAGAGTTAAAGAGAGACGAAGCCTTCAGATGTATTTATCGGGAGTTTTAGAGGGACGAAGTCCCCAAATAGACTTATAGGGAGTTTTAGAGGGACGAAGTCCCCCTAACATAGCCTCTCCCCCTTCCCCTTATCAAGGGGAAGGGGGACAAAGGGGGATAGGGTTACAAAATAAAAATCTAAAGAGGGTAAGATTAATAAACTATGAACTGGCTTGATATAGTTATTATCGTAAATATAGCTATTCCTACCCTGATTGGTCTGAGGATTGGGATTATAAAGGCGGTTTTATCCCTGGCCGGGGTAATAGTTGGGGTAATACTGGCCGGGCGCTATTATGTTGTCCTTTCCGAGCAACTAACCTTTATTCCGCAGGAAAATTTAGCCAAAATTGCCGCCTTTGCCATCATCCTGATCGGAGTAATGATAATTACCGGGGTGCTCGCCTCAGTGCTGAAGTGGATAGCTTCAGTAGTGCTACTGGGTTGGATTAATCGCCTTGGCGGTGCTATCTTTGGTTTTGTGCTGGGAGCTATATTCTGCAGCGCCCTGTTAGCCATCTGGGCTAAGTTTCTAGGTGCAGAGGGACCTATTGCCGGATCAGGTCTGGCTACCCTATTACTAGACCAATTCCCTATAGTACTGGCTCTACTTCCTGAAGAGTTTGATGCGGTACGTTCTTTTTTCCAGTAAATCCCTTAGAAAAGGCCTTCAGAGTTTAACCAAGAAACCTTTTATACGAGCCAAAAAATTTTGCTCTTACCCGATTATAGTTCCACAAGCTAATTAAGCTACGAAGTTATGATTGACCTTTAGACTGAGTTAGCGCTAGGTAACAGTCGGTGTTTCCCCTGGATGTAGCCCCTTCCACTTCTCAAGTAGTTGCTCACGACTTTCGGCGTGTTCCGGGTCAAGTACACAACAATCCACTGGGCAAACCTCAACACACTTAGAAGATTCATGAGAACCAACACATTCAGTGCATTTACTGGGGTCGATTACATATATTGTCTCCCCCTCGCTGATTGCTGTATTTGGGCACTCCGGTTCACAAGCTCCGCAGCTAATGCACTCATCTGTAATCATGTACGCCATAAATTAACCTCCTGCTTTTCCCTAAAGCATTGTCTTATTTTGGGTAATAGTCCTGCTTTTCCGAATAATCTCTACATTTTGCCACGAACCTTCTTTCTTAAAGCCTCAGCCACATATTCAGGGACAAGGTCATTAATGTTACCCTTCAGACAGACTACTTCCTTGAGCAGGCTGGAGCTAAGGAACTGATACTCCTGGCTTGCCATCAAGCAAACCAGGTCTAGTTCAGAGGATAACTTCCGGTTCATCATCGCCATTTCAAATTCCCTCTCAAAGTCAGCACTCATTCTCAGTCCACGTATCATGGCTTGCGCCTTCACCTGCTTGGCGAAATCAATGGCAAGCCCGTGGAAAGATTTTACCTCAACATTAGGTAGATCGGCTACCGCTCGTCTTGCCAAGTCTACCCTCTCTTCAGCAGTGAAGAAAAGATGCTTGTTTGGTCTTTCATAGACGCCAATAATTATCTTTTCAAAAAGCCTAGCGGCTCTGGTAACAATATCAATGTGCCCATTAGTTATCGGATCGAAGCTGCCTGGGTAGATAGCAATAGTCAAGGTTTACTCTCCTTTTTGTATACTGCAATGCAACTATCACCATGACGATGTTCTTTAATGAGGTTTAATGCAGCGTAAGTTGAATCTAGGGGGAGGTGAGGAGAGTGGGTTACCACTACAATTGAGTTTGTCCCGACCAGTTTAGAGGTTGCCAGTTGTGCTAGCAGATTACCTATAGACGAATCAGAGTAGGGTGGGTCCATTATTATAATGCCATACTCCTTATCAAGAAAAGAAAGTGCCTTAGCTACACTGCAGCAATAAATGTGAGTCTGTGCGGCGAGCTTTGTCTTTTCTAAATTTTGTCTAATTATATCACAACATCGTGGTTCACGTTCAACAAAGTCAACCCAGCCAGCACCCCGGCTTAGAGCTTCAATGCCCAGAGCACCGCTGCCAGAAAATAAATCAAGCACCTGTACCCAATCGTCGGTCATGGTTTCCAAAATAGAGAAAATTGCCCCCCGTACTAAATCTGTCGCTGGACGAGTAGCAGTTCCCTTTGGTGCTTTAAGTCGGTGTCCCTTCGCTTTACCAGCAATAACTCGCATTCTTAATATAAGACATCTTCAGTATAAAAGTCTATCTTTTCAAAGAGCTAATAATAGAATACTGACTGGAGATAGAATTGTCAATAAAGGGGCAGGTTGGGTTCTGCTCGGTTGTGGTTGACCGCTACTTTGCCTAAAGAAGTTCAAGAAATCTAAAAGTCCTGTCCTGGCAAAAGTATCCGATGCAAACCGCAGCACCGGCACCGCTCATACCTGCGGGGAACCTTGTAAAGCCCCTTCCGGCCACAGCACGGACAAAATCCGAACCTCACCCCGTTGCCATTCCTGTTCCCATTCTTCCCGTTTTGCCCATTTATGACTAAGCTAGAGGCCACGGTGGTATGCCCCGCAGTGAACGGTCTTATTAATTACCTTTACTAAATGCCATACCATCCTCATGGTCTATTGTCCCAACCTCCGGATGCTTCTGTTAGTAAACCACTCTCCAAAAAGGAGAACCTGGAGAACTTTATGAGCTCTCGGCAGACTCTGTCGGAGTCAGCAAGGATGGTTGAAGAGGTTTACCAGGTGGGGTTGTTGTCTGGCGCCGATGGCTGAACAGGGGGCGACGCAGGAACGAGGGGACATCCAGTTCCTCTTCAGTCTTCAAGCCTTTAAGGAGTTGTGTGAGCTCATCCTCTTGGCCAGCTCCGGTCAGTCCTAGCTTGGAAATGAATCCGGTGGCAATCAGGGTAATCCTTACCTCATTATCCATATCGGGGTCCTGAGCCACCCCAAAAATGATGTTAGCCTCGGGGTCTACGGCTTGTCCAATTACATCAGCGGCTTCATTAACCTCAAACAGGGTGAGGCTACTGCCACCAACAACATTGAATAGGACAGCTTTTGACCCGTTAATGGAAACATCCAATAGAGGGCTAGCCAGAGCTTGATTAGCTGCATCTATAGCTCGGTTTTGACCTGACCCTCTACCCATGGACATCCAAGCCGGACCAGCATCCTTCATTACCGACTTAACGTCGGCAAAATCAAGGTTAATCAGCCCAGGGGTGGTAATAACTTCAGCAATAGCCTGAACGCCGTGTCTCAACACATCATCGGCTAGCTTAAAGGCGTTATCCACTCCTGTCTTCTGGTCACAGAGGTCCAGTAGCCGGTCATTAGGGATAATAATAAGGGTGTCAACCTTGCCCAACAGGCGGGTAATGCCTTCATTGGCTACCTGGCAGCGGTGGTTACCTTCAAAGGAGAATGGTTTGGTAACCACGGCGATAGTAAGGGCGCCACTTTGCTTAGCTATATCAGCAATAACAGGCGCCGCCCCGGTGCCGGTACCACCGCCCATGCCACCGGTGATAAATACCATATCAGCCCCGGCAACAAGTTCCCTAAGTTCATCACCGCTTTCCTCGGCTGCCCTCTGACCCAGAGCATGGTCGCCACCTACGCCCAGTCCCTTGGTGAGTTTCTCTCCAAGTTGTAAGCGGGTTGGAGCTTCGGTAATGGACAGGGCTTGGGCATCAGTATTCATAGCGATGAATTCTACCCCCTGAATCTCCTCCCTGACCATACGGGTTATAGCATTACTGCCACCACCACCCAAACCAATAACCTTAATTTTGGCTGGATTAGCAACAAAACTTGTTTTTGCCATCTCCTCCTCCTTTTTGTACCAGTTATAGGTAATTTCTTAGATTTCCTAGCGGAACAGACTCCTGATCCGGAAAGCTAAACGTCGTAAGGCTGTGCCCAATCCCCAGGACTGCCAGTTCTGCCTGCCTTCATTCTTTGCCGCCCACAGTAGCAGGCCAACACTGGTGGCATAGGCAGGGTCGCAAAGGGTATCAGTGATGCCAGAAATATTGGTAGGAGCACCTACCCTTACCGGGAGTCGTAGTATCTCACGTCCTAGAGCGGCTATACCAGAAAGATTAGAGGTACCGCCAGTGAGCACCAGACCTGCCGGGACCAAATTTTCGTATTCAGAGTTTGGCAGTTCTAGCAGGATAAGCTTTATGATTTCCTCGACTCGAGCCCGGATAATGTCACACAGGTCCTGATAGGAGACACCATGTCCATCTTGTGATATGGCGGTAGTGGTTTCTGCCTTACTTTCATAAACTGGCATAACGCTGCCGTACCTTTTCTTCATCTCCTCGGCAACATCAAATGGCAGCCCCAGACCTATGGAAACGTCTCTGGTGAGCTGATAGCCAGCTACAGGCAGAATAGAGGTATGCCAGATGCTTCCACTTTTGAAAACAGCAATATCGGTAGTCCCACCGCCAATGTCAGCTAATATGATACCTACTTGCTTCTCATCCTCAGTCAATACTGCCTCACTGCTTGCCAGCGGCTCGAGGACGAGGTCTTCAATATCAATGCCGATGCTGCGAATACACTTTACCAGATTCTGGATAGAAGTTACGGCGGCGGTAATGACGTGTGTCTCCACATCAAGCCTGAAGCCATGCATTCCTACCGGGTTTATGACTCCTGCTTGACCATCCACAGCATAAGACCGAGGAATAACGTGAAGGAGCCTTCTGTCGCTGGGGACTTTGACACTTTGGGCAGAGGCGAGAACACGCTTCAAGTCTTCGGGGCGTACCACCCGGTCATTACGGGTAATGGCTACTACTCCCCGGTTATTCATTGAAGCAACATGTCTGCCGGTCACACCAACATAGGCTGATTCCACTTTATAGTTGCTGGACTGTTCCGCTTTTTTAACTGACTCACGAATCGATTCTCTGGCTTCATTAATGTTGACCACCAAGCCTTTGTGCAATCCCACAGATGGGGCGACACCAACGCCTACAACTCGCATAGTACCCCCATCATTTACATCGGCTATAGTTGTGCATACTTTAGTGGTACCAACATCAACAGAAGCTATGGTTCGTTTTTTCATCTAGTCCTCCTTTTAACTAGATTCTGACCCTTTCAGACTCTAATTTTTTTACATTTTCAGAACCCTCCCTTTTTGGTAATCCCAAAATTTCTGAGCAATCTAAGCCGCTAAGAAGACCGTTTCGAGCTTCTTCAGCAAAGCTGGTCTTCTCCAGGCTCTAGCCTCAGTCCTGGCTAAAAAATCCTCCACCTCAACGGTGCCATAGCAATCATCCTGGGTAATAATGTGCTCAGCCGCTCTCAATCTGGCACTGCGACTACGCGGATTAAGTTGAATCTCTGATGGTGAAGGAGTAATGACCCTCTTATTGATTAATCTCAAGCGAGCTTTATGACCACAAACACAGACTGGCGTACTTGGGGGACAAATACAGTCCCTTGCTTCCCGTTGCGTGAACTGTTTCACTATGCGGTCTTCAAGAGAGTGATAGCTAATAACTACCAGTCTGCCCCCGCACCCGAGCAGCTCAATCGCCTGCCTTAGAGCGGTTTCCAGATGCTCGAGTTCGTGATTAACGGCGATTCGTAGTGCCTGAAAGGTTTTGGTAGCTGGATGGATTCGACCCCTTCTTCTGCCAATAGCCCGCTCTATCGTCCGAGTCAAGTGAAGAGTAGACCTTATGGGACGCTCATTCATAATGCGCCGCACTATTTGGTGGCTATAGCCTTGCTCACCATATGTTCTGATAAGGTGAGCTAGTTCAGCTTCGGATGAAGTGTTAATGATATCGGCAGCAGTAACTTCCTGGCTGGGGCTAAGCCGCATGTCTAAAGGTGCATCATGCTGAAAGCTGAAACCGCGCCCATTCCCATTAAGCTGAAGAGAGGAGAGACCTAGGTCAAATAAGATGCCATGCACCGGAAAGAAGTCATATTTAATACAGATCGCCTGCAAATTGGCGAAGTTTTCATTAACCAGAAGAATTGAGCTGGTGTAGTCTTCGAGCCTTGCCCCGGCTGCTTTTATGGCCTCTGGGTCAGCATCAATACCCAATAATTGTCCACCGGGTGAGCTATGCTCTAAAATAGCGAGGGCATGCCCACCTCCCCCCAGGGTACAATCAATATAGCGTCCCCCGGGCTGGACAGCCAGTGCCTTAATTGCCTCTTGGAGCAGAACCGGGACATGGCTGGTGGTTGACTTATTTGAATCCATCAGCGTCCCTCTAAGCTTTCTATAATCTGCCAGGCTTGCTCCTGACTAGTAGCTTTCTCTTCCTCCCAGAGGATATCGTTCCATATCTCAAGATATGTATTAGCTCCGGCGATAACTACATCATCAACAATCTCGGCATACCCTCGCAGAGGCACGGGCAGGGCAACTCTCCCCTGTCCATCAATATCGATGCTAAAAGCAGTAGCAAAAATAGCTCGATTTAGCCTTCTCAGCTTACTGCGCGTTAGTGAACCACCGGTAAGTGCGGTCGCTAGCTTCTTCCATTCGGATAACGGGTAAGCATTGATGCACTTCTCCGCCCCGGCCGTTAATACCACTCCATCTTTTAATTCCCTTCTGAACCGGGGGGGAATAGGCACTCTGCCTTTGTCGTCAATCTTGTAGTTAAATTCGCCGAAAAACATTTTCCCTCTGGTTAGTCTTCCCCTATTTTCCCATTATTTACCACTTTCCACCATTCTATAACACGCTTACCCCCATTTGTCAACCCCCTTTGGCACTTTTTTTGTAAAAAAAACTTAATTTTGCTATATGCCTCATATGTGGTAAAATAGAATTTGTTCCAAGAAAGGCAATTATAATGCTTAATGTGGGTGTACTTACCATCAGTGATAAGGGGTGGCACGGACAGCGCCATGACAAGAGCAGCGAGGTAATCAGGGATAGCCTCTCTCCTTTAGATAGTCATGTCGTTAAGTATGAGATTATTCCTGATGAGGTGGATGTTATTAGCCAGAAACTTGCTGAGTGGGCTGATAAAGGTCAGTTAGATATCATTATAACCACCGGTGGCACCGGATTGAGCCAGCGCGATGTTACCCCGGAAGCAACTCTTTCTATAGTGGATAAGGTTGTGCCGGGTTTCGCGGAAGCGATGAGAGTAAAGACCCTGAACACAACGCCAATGGCCATGTTGAGTCGAGCTACGGCTGGAGTCAGGGGACAGTGCCTTATTATCAACCTGCCCGGTAGTCCTAAGGCGGTTGGGGAGTGCCTTGAGGTTATACTGCCTGCCATTCCCCATGCCGTTGAAATTATTAAAGGGGAGGTAACCGAGCACTCCTAGAAAGTGGGGGGAACTACGCCGATGCGCATTGATATTTTGAGCCTGTTTCCCGAGATGTTCCAGGTCCCGTTCAGCACCGGTATTTTCAAACGGGCTATTGACCATAAGCTAGTCAATATTAACCTGCCTAATATTCGAGACTATACCCATGATAAACATCACACTGTTGATGACTATCCTTATGGAGGCGGCCCCGGCATGGTACTTAAACCCGAACCTATTTTTGAGGCGGTAGAGTCAATAAAATCAGATATTAGCTCTAAAGAAGAAGCTGGTACGTTACCAATTATTTTACTCACTCCGCAGGGACGTCTCTTTTCCCAGCAAATCGCTCAAGAGCTATCAAAATATAGTCATCTAATCCTGATTTGCGGTCACTATGAGGGGGTTGACGAGCGGGTCCGAGAACACCTGGTTACCAATGAGATCAGCATTGGCGATTATGTGCTTACCGGTGGTGAGCTGCCAGCTATGGTAGTAATAGATGCTGTGGTCAGGCTACTGCCGGGGGTTCTTGGTTCAGAGGCTTCACCAATGGATGAGTCGCACGCCACCGGGCTGCTGGAATACCCTCAATACACCCGCCCACCGGAATACAGGGGCTGGTCAGTACCTGAAGTTTTACTCTCCGGAAACCATACCCAGATTGCTAAGTGGCGCCGTGAGCAAATTATCCGGCGCACGCTAGAGCGCCGTCCCGAGCTATTAGATAAGGCTAATCTATGTTCAGAAGAAAGACAATTAGTAGATAGGTTGAAAGATTGTTTAGTTAATAAATATAATGGAGTCTAATAGAATGAGTATGGCACCACTGATTGAAGTTAAAAGAAATCCCAATATTCCTGACCTTGCCCCCGGTGACACGGTAAAGGTCAGCAGTAAGGTTGTGGAAAGTGGGAGGGAGCGCACCCAGCTATTTCAGGGAGTAGTAATTAAGGTGCAGCGCGGCGGAGTTAACGCAAACTTTACGGTAAGACGTGTTGCCTATGGTGTAGGCGTGGAGCGTACCTTCCCGCTATATTCACCACTTGTGGAAAAAGTACAAGTAATACGACACGGAAAAGTACGCCGGGCTAAGCTCTACTACCTGCGTGAGCGCAGTGGTAAGGCAGCTCGCATCAAGGAAAGACGAGTAGCCCGGAAAAGGAAGGCGGTACAAGCTGAACCCGAACCGGAACCGGTAGAAGCTCAAAATGAGCTAGTTCAAGATGAGCCAGAAGCAACACAAGCGCAGGAAGAAGTAGTACCAGCTCAGGAAGAACCGGAAGCGGTACAAGAACAGAAAGAAGCAATACAGGCTCAGGAAGAACCGGAAGACAAGCCAGAATAGATGTACTGCCGTAACTTAACGCGACCAAAACGTCACTTCTCTCAATGCTGGGCAAAATCAGAGTAGAGACAGCCGCTGGAGTATAGGATGAGATATGCTGAGGTTAGTGTTAATTCGCCAGTAGCCCAGCGCCGGACATTCAGTTATGCTATACCCCCCGGTTTGAGCATTGATGTGGGGCAGGCAGTATGGGTCCCCTTTGGTGATAAAATACTCCAAGGTATCGTTTCAGAATTAAGTCCTTACCCCGCTGTAGAAGAAACCAAAGAAATAACTGATGTTATTGAGCCCTGCCCGCTATTATCCCCAGCCAATATATTGCTGGCTCGCTGGATAAGCGAACACTACCTCTCTCCCCTCTTTGATGCAGTGGCTTTAATGTTACCGCCAGGATTTGAGCGTAAAGCACTCACCTTTGTCTCGACAACCCCAAACCCTGACGCCCGTGATATATCCTCTCTTTCCCCAGAGCCGAGGCAGGTCTTTGAATCAGTCCGAAAACAAGGCAGAATTGGTCTGAAGGAACTGCAAAAGAGGCTGGGTAAGAAGAAAGCCCAGACTATCGTCTCCCAACTAGTTGGACGGGGGCTCTTAGTCAGGAGCTATGAAATGGAGCCGGTTAAGGTCAGTCCAAAAAGAGTGCCTTACCTGCGTCTCAATGTTACCCCCAGCCAAGCCCGAGAGATGGCGGCTAGGCTGCGTGAAGACAAAAGAACAATCAAACAAGCTAACCTCCTTGAGTTTTTGTCACAGTTATCCCAGCCATTGCCTCTTTCTGAGGTTAAAAAGGCTACTAATTGCTCAGCGTCAGTAGTTAAATCTCTGATAAGCAGAGATTTAGCCTGTATTGAGCAGATTGAAGTAAAACGCGAGCCGATTTCCTACCGGGATATCACTCCAACTTCCCCACCAAAACTTACTGCGGCTCAGGAACTAGCCTTAAAATCTATCAAAGAAAGCCTGACACACAAAACAAAAGGGCATCCGGATGTTTTTCTGCTACACGGGGTTACCGGGAGTGGCAAGACAGAGGTCTACCTGCAGGCGCTGACAAAGACAGTAAAGCTGGGCAAGCGAGGCATTGTCCTAGTCCCTGAAATTGCCCTCACCCCCCAAACTATAGAGCGATTTGCCTCGCGTTTTCCCCGTAAGGTAGCCGTCCTGCACAGTAAGCTCTCGCCTGGGGAGCAATTCGATGAGTGGCACCGAATCAGAAGTGGTGAATTTGATGTTGCCATCGGTCCCAGAAGTGCTCTCTTCGCCCCTCAACCTGAGTTAGGACTTATTGTTATTGATGAGGAACACGAATGGACATATAAACAGGATACGTTACCCCGCTACCACGCCCGTGATGCGGCAATAAAGCTGGCGGAGCTGACCGGGGCGGTAGTCATCCTGGGCAGTGCTACCCCTGATGTAGAGACCTTTTATCACGCACAAGGAGGAGACTATCATTTGCTTCAGCTGCCGGAGCGAGTTGTCCCCGTTGAGAGCTCCCCCCTACCCCAGGTTGAGGTAGTGGATATAAGAGATGAGCTTAAGGCTGGATACAGGAGCATTTTCAGTCGTTCCTTATCCCAGGCTGTGACCAAGGCTGTGTCTGGCGGGGAGCAGGTTATTCTTTTCCTTAACCGGAGGGGAGGGGCTACCTTCATTCAATGCCGACGTTGTGGCTTTGTGCTTCGCTGTAAGCGCTGTGAGGTTACCCTTACCCACCACTTTGCTGAGGATGTCTTAGTCTGCCATCAGTGTAATTACAAAACTCCGGTGCCTCAGACCTGTCCCCGGTGTTTGAGCCGTCAGATGAAATTTTTAGGCATTGGCACCCAGAAGCTGGAGCAAGAATCAACTTACTCTTTCCCCCAAGCCCGGCTACTGCGCTGGGATAGTGATGTTACCAGAGGTAAGGACTCGCATGGGGAAATACTAGGTAAATTCCGTGCCGGCAAGGCTGATATTCTCATTGGAACGCAAATGGTTGCCAAGGGATTGGACTTACCCTCGGTTACGCTGGTGGGAGTGGTCAGTGCTGATACCAGTTTAAACCTGCCCGACTTCCGCGCCGGTGAGAGGACTTTTCAGCTCCTGAGCCAGGTGGCGGGGAGGGCGGGGCGCGGCACTCTAGGGGGACAAGTTATCATCCAAACCTTCTCCCCTGAGCACTATGCCATCCGAGCCGCCGCCAAACATGATTATGCCTCTTTCTATGACCAGGAAATTGCCTACCGACGCCAGCTTCATAATCCTCCCTTTAGCCGGCTAGCACTGCTCGTTTATAGCCACGCCAACGATGCTCGTTGTCAGGGAGAAGCCGAAAGAATGAGAGATCGGCTTATCGCAGAAAGAGACACCAAGGGAATAGATAATCTCGGTATAATTGGTCCAGCCCCGGCATTCATTCACCGGCTACGGGGTAGGTTTCGCTGGCAGCTTATACTTCGCGGCGCTGAGCTCCCTGCTTTCCTATCACCAATCCCCTTCCCTCAAGGCTGGACAATAGACATTGACCCGGTGAGTTTGCTTTAAAGTTTACCTACCTCACCCCCTTTAGATTTTTATTTGGGTAACCCCATCCCCCTTTATCCCCCTTCCCCTTGATGAGGGGAAGGGGGAAATGGTTATGTAAGAGAGGCTTCGCCTCTCTTTGACTCTCTTTGCTCTGGCCTAGTAACGTAGAGGTGTTTAAGAGGGGCTGACGCCCCTCTTTTCAAAATTTCCCCCTCTCCTTGATAAGGAGAGGGGCACACAGGTCGAAGACTCTTCGAGGGGTGAGGTCACCAAATATCTTAATTAAGGGAAGGGGGTCAGGTCGAAGACCCTTCGAGGGGATAGGTTGCTAAACAATTTCCCCCAAGTTGAGACTTTACAATTTAGCTTCATTTCAGCTATAATTTTGTGCAGGCAATAAATTTGGTGGATTAATATGGCAGTTCTTTCCATTCGCAATTTCCCCGACCCCACACTGAAACAGAAGGCAAAACGGGTCAGGGTTATTGATGGCTCAATTAGGAAGCTGATAAGCGATATGATTGAGACCATGCACTCTGTTCCCGAGCGGGTGGGATTAGCCGCGCCACAGGTAGGTGTTTCCCTGCGAGTAATTGTTATTGGCCTACCTGAGGCAGAAGATATAGCCATAGTCAATCCTAAGATAGTGAGGAAGAGGGGTGAACGCCTGATAAACGAGGGCTGTCTCAGTGTTCCCGGTTATTTCGGGCAGGTCAAGCGTGCCGAATCAGTTACCGTTAAAGGGCGTGACCAAAACGGGAAGGAAATACGAATTAAGGCAGAGGGACTTCTGGCTCAAGCCCTGGAGCACGAGATAGACCACATAAACGGAGTCCTTTACCTTGACCACCTAGAAAGTACGGATAAGCTATACAAGATTGAGCCAGAAGAAACCCAGCTTTAAATCTGGATAAAACTCTCTGAGGCCGCTGTCCTCCCCTTCCGATACGACCTGTCTCTACACCCCTGATAAATCTAAGCCATTATATTGTTTAACAATATGATTATAGCGATCGGTGACAACTGTCCCTGTCGGGTTGCCAAATCCCGGATTAGAGTCCAAATAGAAAAGTTCTTCAAGTCTATAATTGGGAAAGGCTTTTTTTGCCCCGATAATGAATTTTTGATTGATACTGCGCTTGCCCTCACGTACCCGGTAAACCTGGCTTACCGACAATTCCATAGCCTGAGCTAACTCAGATAAATTCCGGTAGTTACCATTGTACAGCTCAAAAACCCTTGTCTTTATTATCATAGTCCTGATGTACTTTTGATGCCAGATGTCATATATTATAGCCAGTAATATGCCATTTGTCAAGACCCTCAACAGTTGACAGCCAACAAAAATGCGCATAAAATACTACATTGCAATCAATAAAGTTAAATCAGGAAAAGGGGGTCATTGGAGATGGAAGACAAAGAAACACCTGAGCAACTAACACCATTACTGCGTGGAGACAAGGTGCTTCGCGTCCGTAGGCGGAGGCCGCGCCGAAGGCTCCGCATCACTCCGGACATCCCAGGAGTTTTTAGATTCCTTAAGCAGATAGTTACCGAAACGCCTTTAATACCGTTGAGCCTTGCTCTTGTCGGGCTTTGGCTACTCTCATCTTGGGGTGTTTATCTCGCCGAGCGAGGAGCAAATGAACAGATAAATTCCTATGGTTATGCGCTGTGGTGGACCTTCACCGCTATGCAAACGCAAGGTGCCAATAGCCCGGGACCGATTACTGCTCCTGGGATGATAATTGGTTCAATCTGGTCAATTTTCAGTACGGTTGCCTTTTTTGGTGTCATAATCGCTTCCCTTTATGCCTACTTCATGCTCCCCAGGCGGCGGCCTTCCCGGGAGATCGTGGGTGCCCTCCAATATAATCTGGAGCAATTAGAAAACTTATCTATTGACGAGTTAGAGGTGCTTAGAGACACTACTGTGCGGATTGTAGATGCCCAGATAAGGGATCTCAAACAAAGGTCGTCAGGCCAGTAACCTGCACAACAAAAAGCAAAAGGAATTAATTTAATAATATAATAGCTGCCAAAAGGGTATTGTAGATTTTCAATAAGAGGATTATAATAGTCTAAATAAAAAATAGACTTAGGAAGTAATGGAGTTTCACAAGATTCTTGTGCCGGTAATTGGCACCGAAGCCGACGAAGAGGCAATGAGGCTAGCCTGCCGGCTGGCTAAAAGGGACAAGAGTAAAATTTTGGCGATTTATTCTATCAAAATAAAGCGTACCCTGCCGCTTGATGCTGAAATTGAGTCCGAAATTGAAAAGGCTGAGTATATACTGGACCATATAGAGATGGTCGCCGAAGAACAAGACTATGAGGTAGATACTGACGTACTCCAAGCCCGCGATGCCGGTCCAGCGATTATAGATGAAGTCGTGGAGCAAGGGGCTGACCTAATCATAATGGGTATCAAGTACAAGAAACGCTTTGGGCAATTTAGTCTGGGTCATGTGGTGCCTTATGTGCTGAAGAATGCTCCCTGCCCGGTTATACTGTATCAGCAATAAAATTAATAATTGGAGTTGCCTATGAAAGTGGTAATTATGGGCTGTGGACGAGTCGGTGCTCAGCTAGCCGGATTACTAGATGCTGATGGACACGAGGTTACCCTTCTGGATACCGATGCTTATAGCTTCCGAAGGTTAGCGCCTACTTTTGGCGGTACGGCATTAATTGGCAATGGCATTGATGAAAAAGCGCTGAAAAGGGCAGGTATTGAGGAAGCCGATGTCTTTGTGGCATTAACTCAGGGGGACAACCGAAATGTTATGGCGACTCAAATTGCCAAGCATATTTTCAATGTACCCAAGGCAATCTGCCGCATATATGACCCCTTGCGCCAGGAGCTATACAATACTTTAGGAATAGAAACCTTTAGTCCAACTACAATATTTGCCCAACTGGTAAAGGAAAAGATAGAAAGCTAAGGAGGAAAATGTATATCATAATTGTCGGTGGTGGCAGGGTAGGCTACTATCTGGCTAGAGCGCTACTGGATGAAGGTCATGAAGTGCTTATAATAGAAAAAAATGCCACCATCTCCGAGACCATAAACGAAGAGTTAGGTGATGTTTGCGTCCGTGGCGATGGCTGTGAGGCGGCTACCCTCATCGAACTCGGCACCGGTCGGGCTGATATGCTGGTTGCGGTAACCGGGGATGATGAAGATAATTTGGTCTCCTGCCAAGTAGCCAAGCACAAATTTAATGTGCCGCGGACTATAGCCCGCATCAGAAACCCGCAAAATGAAGCTATCTTCAAGAAACTGGGGATAGATGTTACCGTAAGCGCCACCAATATCATCCTTGAAGTCATAGAGAAAGAGGTGCCCACGCACCCGCTGACGCATTTATTAACCCTTAGCGATAAAGGTCTGGGAATTGTAGAAGTAAGAATTCCTCCTGAAGCAACGACCATAGGCAAATTAGTAAAGGAAATTTCACTGCCAAAAGGAAGCAAACTGGCTCTGGTTATCCCCAAAGACCGGAAGCCCCGCATGCCTACCCCCAGTACTGTCCTTCGCCAAGGAGACCAGATAATAGCTCTTACCGCCCCCGAATCAGAAGAGGCACTGCGAACTGCCCTGACCGGCGCTTAAAGTCCAGGTCAGTTGTCAAGGGAAGCCGACCACGGATTAGGCAAAAATAGTGGGCAAGGATATAACAATTGCCCATTACTGCTATGTTAAGTAGAGCTAATGACAGGAGGCTTTCCATGACCAAGCTTAACCAATTCTGGACGCTGATTATTATTCTTCTGATAGCTATTATTGTGGTTGGTAGCCTAGTGACCTGGTCAAGATACAGCCGAAGCCAACCCATAGAAATTTCTATATCCCCTAGCCAGGAATTACAAGGCGAGATCTACATCGGGGGCGCAGTTAATAACCCTGGCTTCTATCCACTAAAAGCCGGAGACAGCATAGACGATGTTATTCGGGCGGCGGGCGGGACTTCCGTCAATGCTGAAACCAGTCGACTCAAACTCCACATTCCTGAAGTGGGAGAAGAAGAGTCACCACAAAAAATCAACCTCAACCGGGCTGAAGCGTGGCTACTGCAAGCACTGCCTGGAATTGGCGAAGCCAGAGCTCAAGCCATTATAGACTATCGCCAGCAAAGCGGACGGTTTGATAATATTAATGAGCTGACCAAGGTAGAAGGCATAGGTACTGTTACCTACGAGAGAATCAGACACCTGATTACTGTAGCCGATTAAAGGACGGAGGCTCGTGCCACTTATATGTCTTAGTTGTGCCTGGGTGGCTGGTATCTTCCTGGGGGCAGAACATAACCTGCCTTTAGCCCTCATTCTCATCGGACTTATCCCCCTCCCCCTGCTTTTCTTCATCCGTCAACACCGTAAGATAATAATCCTGACCAGTTTCAGTCTCATTACCCTCTTCGCCGCTACCGCCTACTCCTATTCAAGTCTGCACACGGTCAATGAAAGCAGCCTGCGGTTCTATAACGACAACGTTACAGAAGTCAAAGGGGTGGTGGCGAGAGACCCGGAGATTAGAGATAAAACTACCCATCTCCACCTGTCAGCCACCGAAATAAAGTTGGATAAAGGGTGGCAAAAGGTTGAAGGAACGGCTCTGCTATTTGTGCCCAGATACCCTGCCTATAAGTATGGCGATGTCCTTCTGGTAACCGGGAAACTGGAGACGCCATCCCAGTTTAATGACTTTGATTATAAAGGTTACCTAGCCAGCCAGGGAATCTATACTACCATGCTCTACCCTAAAATAGAAATAGAGGATAGGGGGAAGGGCTTCAAGCCGCTGGAATGGGTCTATTCAATAAGAAATGACACAGCCCAAACCATGTCCGCAGTACTGCCTGAACCACAGGCATCACTGGCTCAGGGTATTATTCTGGGTATGCGGGGCAACATTCCATTATCACTCAAGACTGATTTCACCCGCACCGGTACCGCTCATCTTCTGGCTATATCCGGGCTTCACCTAAGCATCATAGCTGGCATCCTGCTCAGCATTGGTATATGGCTCTTCGGACGGAGGCACTATCTCTACATCTGGCTAGCCCTGAGCATAATCTGGCTTTTTGCCCAATTGCCTATCTAATATCCTTAGCGGGTTAAATCTCTCCTCTTTAACCCTAAGCTGCTCAAGGTTGAGCTGGCTGTAGTGCTCCGTTTGTTTTATATCAGCGTGCCTTAGTAGCCGAGAGCTTGAAACAGTATCAAGCCCAGCAACAGCGGTTATAGCTCCTCTTGAGTGGCGTAAGGTATGAGGTGATGACCTGACCCCTTGAATTTTAGCCTTAGCAAATAAGCCCTTAATGATTAACTGTATAGTGCTGTCAGATAGTGGTTGTCCATTGCGCCCCCTAAAGATATAATCTTCGGGACGCTTGCCCTCGCTTAGTTTCAGTAATATATCTCTAATCTCGGGAATTAGTGGCATTGGCTCATCTCTCTCCTTACCATGCACTACCCGAATAATATCCTCTCCAATATCAGCTACTCTCAAGTAGCGTGTTTCTTTTAGGCGTAATCCTAAGCCAAAAAGGCAGTAGATAAGCCCTCGTTCTCTATCATCTTCAATAGCATTAAGCAATGCCTTTGCTTGAATAACACTGAGGGGTTGGGGCGCTTTGGGCTTAGCCCGTGGCTTGTCTATCCGGGTCATAGGGTTGGGTAAACCTAATCGGGAACTAGCGAATTTATAGAGCAGGCTAAGGACAATGTAAATATTCTTGGCAGTGGTATTCTCTCCTCGGTGCTTGCTTAAATATTCCTCTATCTGCTCGGGCTTCGCCGGCAAGATTGAGTAAGCACGGGCAAACTGCATAAGGGTATCACGGTAGCTTCTGATACTTTCCTCTCTTAGATTTGCTGCTCGCTTGGCGTCAAGAAAACGCTCAACAAGCTCACAGGTGCTTACCGAATTTAGGCTAGGTAAGCCATCTTCTTGGTATTGTGGCTGTCGTTTACCAAGCCCTTGCTTAGCCAGGATGCCCTTAATGAGGTCGCCTTGCTTAGCAAGGACACCATCAACCAACTCTGAAGCAAACTTGGCAGTAAAATCAGAATTTGGTTGAGGCTGACCTATGCATTGTTGCATCACCTCGGCTAGGTCTGGCATATCCTTTATTACCTCATCTAGTGTTTTTAATTCGACTGACTTTTCCATCTTTTACCCCCTTTGCTTCAGTAAACAAAAAGGCAGCACTCAAGCGAATGCCTAAGTCCTGCCTCTCTTCCTGACTGATTTTATTCGGTTGTGTTACATTATCTTTAGTCATCAAAGCCCTATCCTTTGGTGGCTGCCTTTGCCATTAGCCCTGCTCATCAGGGCTTTTGGTTTTACGGCAACTATCTACTCATTTCTTACTCTTTTCGTTTCCCTTCCCAGTTTGACTGGCAATATATAAGCCCAACAAAAGCAGCAGGAAAGCTCCCCAATCAACCTTGCCGCTAACCCGAGCTTCATACTGCTCTTTCCCCTGCTTTAGGGCATTGTAAGCCCCCTGTTGTAGCCAAATTGAGCCCCGATTCTCTGGCATATTTATCTCCTATCTGCTAGTGATTAGCATAGCACCTTGCTAGAAAATTGTCAAGTGTTTTTTGGCGGCAATAAAAAGTCAATTTATAAGTTAGAACTAAGATGGCTCTGTCTAAAGGGGGAACTCTTGAGGAGGGTTTTGTCTACCAGCGAATTATTGATAACATTCCTTATAGCATATAGAATAGGCCCAGGTATTAGCTAATGAGCAGAAATGACATTGTGATGTTACTGGCTGTAAAGTCGTTCTTCTCACTTATCGCTCTAGTCCTACTCACGATTATCATCCACGAAGGTGCTCACTATATTGCTGCCACCATAATGAGAGTACCGATAGCATCCTTTACCTGGTTTGACCCTCGCTACCTTGCCCCTGTATTCGTTTCAGGTTCCACAGAATATACTTTGGGGTGCAAGGTAGTAAGCTACGCTGGGGGATTAGTTACCGGGGTATTGCTACTAGCAATCCTATTTTTCAAAAGAGACTGGTTTAAGCAGTCATTATATCGGTGGTTACTGGGATTCTATATGGCTACATTCGGGTTCTGGCAACTGTGTCAAGGTATCTTAGAAGGAGCATTTCACAACATGTATATAGCAGATGCTACTAATCTTCTCAGCTTGAGCTACTGTGTAGGCTATGCCTCTGCGGTTTTGGGTATGGCTTTATACTGGGTATTTATGCCCGGCGTAAAAGGTCTGATAGCTAAAGAGAAGTATGGCTAAGGGCAACTCTCGGGAGGGGATTCGCGTGTTGAGAGACAGGTGTAACAATTCGCTATTTTGTTACCTCAGCTACATAATCTCCATTCAGGTGGTCTAGAACCAATGACACCCTGAACCTAAGTTAGGGTGTCACATATTCACTTATATGCAAACCTAATATACGTAGGCAAAAACAGTTTGGTGTACCTCAGGATGTTACTCTTACGTCCACGTGTACATCCCGATGGTTGTTCCATTGGTAACATATACAGAAACCAACAATAGTGGTTTCATTTCTGAGCGCCAGTAATGTGTTTCCTTCCCGCATACCTTCATTAATTACCTTGCATTAGCCATACCTGGATAATATTATGGCGAATATTCGCTACTATCATTTTTCACTAAAAGATTATAAAATATGCGCGAATGTAGATAAATAAAGTATAGAAAATAAAGGATAACGTAAAAATGGCCAAATACGGTTTACCTTTGTGCCCGTGCGGTTCTGGAAAGTTATATGAAGAATGTTGTTATAAGAAAAAGGGGGCCAATGGAGAGCCTTTGTTTTTTAAGGGGGCTGCAACAAGTAGTGATGGAAAAATTTGGCATCCTATTCCTAATGTCAGATTTTCAGTTATTATTGGAGGTCAAGCTATAGATAAATACAGAGAGTACGCAAAAGAATTACTGACTAAATCAACACTGGCTGAAAGGCATCACGAAGATTTTATAAATTCTTATGGGATATTCTATCAATCATATGAACAGTTGCTGAAAACATTTGAAACGCCCAGTGGTAAAGGAGTCTCTTTCCAGATGGATACTATTGAAGTTCGAAAATACTGGAAAGATTTTTTATTTCACGGCAGAATTTTACTTGATTTTATAGGTTTACACTGTAGAGGAGCCTTAGGATTAAACCAGGACATTGGTGGTTTAACTAAAAAGAAATTTGATTTATTATTGACTACTCTTAAGGAGCTAGGGGCTAGAGATAAAAAATTTCTAGAAATAAAAGCAGAATTGGAACCATTAAGAAAAGATATTATCATTTTTATTGATTTTAGAGATAAAGAAAAAATTTCTCAGGATACCATTGTTGACTTTCCAGCTATTGATGATGAGTATGGGATAGTCAAAGATGGGAAGGTTAGTTTAAACGGTGACACTTTTGATATGATTAAATTTATCAAGAATTCTTATGATTCTATATATAAATTGACATTAATTTTGCTGGGTATTGGTCACTAAGCCTGATTGAAGCGTGGACGTTCAAGAGACAGTCCCGACCAAGCTTCGTTTAACTCGTGCTCGACTTCGTACCGCCGAGCCCTAATAATTATGATAGTACGAGGTTGATATTCCACTTTTTACAGACATAGATAACTTTTTCTTTTATGCGTAAACGTACGCATGAAAGGGCAAACATCCCTATGTCCTACCCTACTAACAGGACGTCGGAAAAGCCATAAACTTCACAAACAAAATATAATTGTTTCAGGCAACGTGAATTAGAGACCTAGAGATGAGAATCCATTTCTTCCATCAGTAAAATAATTTCGACAACTGCCAAGTCTATGTATAATATTTGACGACCATTATCAGATGGACTGTAAGTTAATGTTTTCCAGGAAACTGATGGTGATGTACGCTTGTTAAAATATATTACTCCGTTGTGTACGAAAGCGTTTCGAACTACTCTGCCAAAATTCCATACGCTAGGCCATAGTTGCGTACTTTTCCCGTATTTTGCTTCAATTATGGGGCGGAACGATTCAAAATAATGAATAAAAGCTGATTTAATGAGCTGTGAGTGTAACATAAAAGTCGTAGATAATTGAATTGGAGTTTTCATTCCTTCCGTTTCACCGCTTAATGGTGATTCCTCGAACTCAATTGATGACGGCCAAATATTTGCGGCTAAGGAATTTAATAATCCATAAGGATGGAAGTGAAATTCAAGATTTGTTGTTGTAGCAATACCTTGTATATTGAATATTCGGTCTTTATTGTAAAAAAGATTAAACTTACCCGAACGATGACCTACAAGTCCAATCCCAAGGCAACAAATTGAACCAAGAAATGTTACTAAATAGTCGAAAAATTTATGCTGGCTTTTTGTATAACGTCTCATAATAATTGTTATTTCAATTATAATTTATGATAAATTGTAGTGCAATGAAAAAGCAAAAAAAAGAAAGTAGCAAAACGGGGAGGAGAGAATGGCAAGAATAGAAATCAGGGTAAAACCAGATTATATAAGGTCAGAAGCAATTACATATTTCTTCCTCGCACTTTTAACTATGCAAGCGGCTGCAATGAACTATGACCCTACAAAGCCATTTTTTAGTTGGTATCAATTGGGATTTATACCTCTGCCATTCTTCAATTTAACCTACTGGCTACCATTACTTATGGGGTTTGTTTGTCTATCTTTTTCCATCATATTCTTGGTGGCGCTTTCTCACCCGACTTGGGTGAATTGGGCAGTAAGATTTGCAGATAATATATCAGTTGTGTTCGTTTTTCTACTACCAATTAGTTTCATAACAAGTTGGGCAATTGGATTGGCGGCAATTGGCGGTCTAGACGTAACAGTAGTCAGCATCTTTGGATATGTCGGTTTTGTAATGTTTTTATATCTCGAGGCTCACTTCATAGTAAGTCTTATCCGGCGAGGGAGATAGTTTTCGGATACATAGTTAGGAGAACTTTTTCGAGGTAAAATATTCACCGCCTCTTCCCCACTCGGCCACTCGTACGTACAAGAAATCAGACATGCCTATGTCCTAAACAACTAACAGGACGGCGGAAAAGCCTTTGGTGCTAAGTTTGTCTCCTGACCCACTCATCATAGGAAATATCCTTACGCTTTTCGCCGGTAATATAGCCCAGGCAGAGTTCTACCCTGCATACAGCCTGTCCTACGGTGCAACCGTATTTGACAGATAGTTGAGTTGGAGTTAATTTATGGGTATAGCGATCTATTGCCATCTCACCGTCTTTCCCACATTGCAGTAGTCTAGCATCCATTTCCGCTGCAATTTTCTTAGCAAACTTGCTACACTTCGGGCAGGTAAAGCCGATGGAAAGGTTGCCGACGGGGGGATAGTCATCAAAAGCTAGGGTCTTTCTACAACCATTACACGTATAAACGTTGCTAGGCATTTTTTCTTACCCCCTCAGTTAATGGCGAGCAACTCAGATAATATATTATATCAAGAAAGCAAGTGAAACGGAAGCTCAAGCCGTAGCTGGCTTGACGTCGGCGTTGACGTTGACGTCCCGCCACAGCGGGTTACAACCAACCACACCAATCGTGGTTTCGGGGGTCGGAGGACTGTACCAGACGATATGGGACACGATGAAACGACACTTCGGGCTCAGAATTACGAAACCGCTGCTCTTTATTATTACTATAAAAATAATATATATATAAAATTTGATATTTTTCTACAGAAGACATAAAATCAGGGTGTCGGTTGACCTAGTGTCTTGACACCCTGATTCTCTTAAAATCTCCCCGGCAGGGAGGGCCTCCCAGTCTTGGTAGGCCGTACAGGTCTCGAACCTGTGACACCCTGATTAAAAGTCAGGATATCTTTTAACCTGTTGGCATATGACTTTTTGTAGCTAAATCCAGCAAAACCACCCTGAAATTTCAGCTTAATCAGGGTATCACCTTTCTCCTCGCCTGCCGGTTTATTATTTGTCTATGTTATAACATACTTGTCTAGTAGGCAAGTATGTAATTAAAAATACCAATCCTTATCATACTGAGACTAATGGCGCTTCATTACACATCAACTTATTCGGGTTAGCTACTTGAAAGTGTGAACGAAAGTAGTTATAGTTTGTAGCGGGGGGGCTTTGTGGTAATGATGCCGAAAAATTAAACAAAAGTGGCAGCAACGATGAATCTACGATCTCTCATGGGGTGTGTTAACAACTCTCGGGGTGCGGTCTCTACTAACCATATCTTAACCATATTAGGTATTATTGCTACTATATACTTTGGGTTAGCTTTTGCTTTTGATTGGCCTCCGTTCGGAGCTGAACCGGCACCCGTCTTCTCGGTCGAAAACCTCTCTGTTGAGCCGCTAGAAGTTGAGCCTGAAGAGACGGTAATCATTAGTATGTTGGTAGCTAACAAGGGCGGTCGTAAAGGGAACTACGACGTAGTCCTAAGGATAAACGGCATGAAAGAGGCAGTGAATAGTGTAACTTTGGCTGCTGGTGACAACCGAAGTGTTAGTTTTAGTGTTTCCAAAAAGGAGACTGGTAGCTACATTGTGGATGTTAATGGGTTGAGTGGTGGTTTTACTGTGGTAGCACCACCCAATCAGCCGCCCCAAATACACGATTTGGATTTCGTTTATCGTAAATTCATTGGAGTAGGTGACATCGCAAGAGTAATGGTTAAGGCTACGGACCCGGACGATGATGATATCGCGTATATCTGGGATGCAACGAGGGGGTATATTCCAGAAGAGGGGTTAACAACGTGGAAGTGGGAGGTAGATTATTGGGCCCCGGATTCGGCTGGGCTAGATGCAATAAGTGTCAACGCAACGGACGTGCATGATAGTACAAATACTAAAGTGAAGCAGTTCTGGGTCTATGACCAAGAGACAGCAGAAGAAGCCCGAAGTCATCTGTCAAGGGCGGGTTTTCTGGCCGAAATTAACGAGTACCAAGGCAGTGTGGAACAACTTACCAAGCTTGCTGACATAGTCCCGGAGTTTCATGAAGTCTATCTTCTCCGGGGGCAAGCCTATACTGAACTGGAAGACTACCCCCAGGCAATAGACAATTATCGAATGTATATTGAGCTAGAACCAACGGATGTAGACGCATATTTGCTGCGAGCCAAGGCAAATCTGCTGTGGGGCTATCGAGACACGGCTCTCTTGGATATTGAAAGTTACTATTCGCTTGCCGAGTCGATGGAGCCATGGCGAATAGAACTGCTGGAACCTTATGAAACTTTACGTACTGATCAGGAACGTCTGATGTGGATGGACGAGGCAGTTAGTCCGGGTGCTTTGCTGTCGGGCCTGTAGTATTCACAAGTATAAGCATTATGTCCGTGGAAAACCTGCGTTGACAGGACTGAGTTACAATTGGTTTATTTTGTCGCAGAGCCTCTTTTCGTCTCTGACTTCTCTGGCCCCAAAATACCAAGCACCTTGGTTAAAATGAATTGGAGAAATGCCGTACCGATTACAGGCGTCTGTTATCCTCTTTGCAATGACCCAGTCAGGAACCGCTTCATTATCCAGATCCGTCCACATACATCGGGCGATCCTCCGTATCCATCTATCGACAGGCTGCAAGTATATTCTGTATTCTGGGGGTATCTTATTTTCCAAATCATACAGCCACGCAGTATCTCGCAACAGAAGTGAGGCCACCTTAGGACCAATTCCGTGAATCGTGTTTAAATGAATGAAAGCCTGTTCTAAATCATCAGAAATCTCTTCCTTCAGGTGAGACATGACATTGCCATGCTGACTAGCAAGGGTTACCAGACCGTGAATGACTCCCTTGTTAAGTTTCTCATTTGTCCCTTTCCATTCCTCTGTGCAAATCGAAACGAATTTCTCCCATATTCTAACAGGTGCATCAGTCTGCTTGATGAATCGGTTAAATCGCCCGGTCACCTCTTGTTCCAAAGCTTTGGATGCGATCTCACCGTAATTTGCCTGTTCGGCACCACCCCTTGCGAAACCATTGGATAAAAGGATGCCTAGGGCCAACTGTGGATCTTTCAACAAATGCTTTGACAACTCTGAACGCGTATGAAAGGACTGACCCGATACTCGTCTAACCGATGGAAGATACTCCTTTTTTTCATACGCTTCTGTTTTGCCTGCTAACTTCGAAAGAATCTGTTGAATATCCATTGTGGATCTCCCCTCAGTGGTTATGTGGCTAGGGATTTTCGGCAATATGCCTCACTTTCTCTATAACATCCTCGTCATAGCCATGTTGCCTTAACCCTTCTACCATAGTAAATAAGTAAGCAGCTGGGGGCCTCCCAGCTGCTCTTTTCTTTGGGAAAATGTAGATCTGAGCGGGAATTTGCTGACCTCCAGATTCGACCATGACTGTTTCAGGCTTAACTCCCTCATAGTTAGTAAGTACATTCAGTTTACTGTACGAGATGAGATAAATGGCACCATATACTACGTCTTGGTTGTTTCCAGACTTCTTGACATTTGCTACCATTCCTCCCCACCTTCCCGACTGCACATTGAATAGAAGCCGATAGCCGTTTAGTGTTGCTTTCGCAGACTTTTTCCATTCGCCAACACGCACCATCATTTGACCCATATTTAGGTTTGACCCATAGGCAAAGTACCAAAGAACCTTTTCAGTCATTTTTAACATCCTCTTAGATTTTCAAGTGCCCATCCTTAACTAAGTGTAGCACACACCCGGCAAGCAGGGAGAGCCCCAAGCCATGCAGCAAGTGGTATCGAAGCACCAAATAAAAACTTATCAGGGACAATGATAGACCAAAGAGTAAGCTAGTCTGGTAGTATGCACAAAACTGACAATCGTGCAATGATACTCACTCGCTACACCGACGCGTTCAATTGAAGTCTCTAGCGAAAAGTGCACCACCCACCACCCTTCTGCGAGAACTCACCTAATACGCCATTCGGGACAGTTCCCGAACTCCTTTTTGAGAAGCAACTTATTCCGGCGTTAAGGTTGAGGGAATATGGGGTGGGGTTGTTATAATAACGGTTCAAAATGGGTGAATGGGTTTTGTTGATCCAACAATCCGTCAGTTAGTTCAGCAGCAATGTAAATAAAGCCCCACTAGGCTGGAGGTTAGAATAGCGGTGGCTTCCTATTTTGAAGTTGCTTCCACTCTTCTTCGACTTGTTTATAAGTCACGAATCTACAGTTGTTTTCTCGTAATAGAGAAAAGGAAGGTCTTACTAGTTCATTATCGAATCTTTCGCTGTTTGATTCATCGGAAACTACGATGAATTGGACTTTGCCAATAGGATAACTTTCCGCTATATCATTAAGGCGTAGCAATCCCGAGTAAATGATAGGAGTATGTTCAACTTCAAATGCGTGAGTCAGTATGTTACGTTTGCTGTCGAAGAACAGCACGTCTATTCTTTTGGCTATTCCTAGAATATCATCGGTATGGAATTTAGGTATGTCATCTAGAATCTCTGTCAGGTTTTCTTTTATCTTCCCCTTATCATTTGTTGCCACATGAACCCTAAATCCGTTTCTTATGCCCCACTCTACAATTTGGTGCTGTATACGTAAATGCTTCCTAAACCCTGCTGGTCCAGTCTCATCCTCTTCCACTGTACTTTTCTGTTCTGCAGCAGCAGTCAACGCATCCTTAATCGTATTGTAGTCCCCTTCAGTAAGCGGTTTTATAGCGTTATATATACCACGTAACTTTAACCCCCACCGCCGTGGGTCAGGAAAGTCCTTAAACAAACTGAGGGACCCAACCAGTGGTTTGAAGTCATAAGGCTCATCAAGTTCTATGACTGGTTTGATTTCAAATTGAAACGGGGATTCTGGCCACTTGGTCTCTTTCCCATAATAAGCCTGGACAATTTCATAGAGTCCCTTGATAACTGAGTCGCCGCGACAATAATAGACCACCACATCACCAGGTTTTATTTCAAGTACCTTTGCATCAGCAGGTAAGGGATTTCCTTGGCTGTCTAGAGTAGGGGAACCATCCAAACTGTTCTTCCCGACAAAACCAAGCATCCTTGAGTTTTCGCTGAAGGCTTCCAAATTGTGTACAACAAGCCATTTATTCATTTCTCCTCCCTTATATCAGGTAATTGCCTCACATTACTCTGGCCACTAGCACACGAATCTGCCCTCTTCTTTTGCCTGTGTTACTTTCTTGGTTGGGCTTTCAGTTTAGTCTTGTATTGAAATGTTGTCAATGACCTGCTCTACACCTTTGCTACTAGCTAAAACATCAGGCTTAGCCTGGAGAATATGACCATGCTGAAGCTCGGACCACTTAGCATTTTCTTTGACGTATTGTAGTGGTATTTTCCATATTTCTAATATGCTGAAGTTTTCATCGAAGATTACTGCAATTAGAAAGTCAAACAACTCTTCGTCTAGGTAACGAATAACGCCCAATTGACGTGACTTGTTATGCCTAGTTATACGCCTTCCTTTGATTTGATACTTCTTACCGGATATATCTTGAGCGTCGAACCCCTTTTCTTCTTTACCTGCACGGTGAAGCTTCAATTTCTCAACCGCAACCTTTTCAGCATAGTCAGCAACCGGGTTATTACTGGTTCGTATTAGCTGCCTGTCACGAAGCTCTTCCATTAATTCCGCGTATAATTTCAGGAGGCCGGATTCATTCAAAGATTCCAAATTAGCTATCTTCACCATTTGTATCACCTACAATTGCGGATTACACCGCTTGCAGCTTCTTACCGGTCTATTACTACGCTGCGCCCAGTTGAGTGCTTCTTGATGGGATGGAAATTCTCCGTGCCAAAGCCCTCGGTGATTGGGTCGCGGGCCCTTTCCATAGTTGCAGGAAGGACATTCTGCTAGGTGTATCCGCACGTAATTATGAACTGTATTCTCTAGTACCCAGAATGACATACGCACTCCACCAGATTGTTGGTAATTAGCCAATGACTTACTTTAGGGTATTTCACCGTTATTAATTATATCAGGTAGTGTATAATTAATCTTATCTTTCGATATATCCAGAAGCTATTTTTTCAATGAAGTAACAAAACAAGCGATTGTTACCTCAATCGCATATCCTGGACAATTATACTTAGGATGGCCGTGCTGCGCCACGTTTTCGCCACACAAAGAAGTACACCAGTAGCCCAGCAGCAACAACAACACAGCCGGCAATAATGCCGCCGATGAGCCACCAGTTAGTTGGTAGCTGGACTGGTAGTGCTTCTGTCGGTGTTGGCGTCGGCGGTGGTGGAACAATAACAGTAAACTGTCCAAGGTTGCCATCAATGTTAACAGTGTAGCTTCCCTCTGTGTCCTTCGCTATGGTGAAGGTTACCGACTCACTCTTACCAGCCCCGAGAGTCACTTCCTTTCTGACTTCCTCCACATCATTTATCTTGAGAACAACAGTATAACTTCCCTCGCTGCCTCCAATATTGGTAACCACGGCTGAAATTGTAACTTGCTCAGCGAGCTTAATTTCAATTGGAGTAACTGACAAATCAGAGGTGGCAAAACTTGCCGGTGCTGGCGCCACTGCCGGCGCAAATATAGTTGCAGGTGGCTCAGGCACTTTAACCTCGCATTTCCCCAGCAAACCATTGATATTTACTGTGTGCTCCCCAGCAGTATCTGGGGTCACGCTAAAGCTGACCGTTTCACTATCACCGCCGTCAAGTGTAACATCCTTTGTTTGCACTACAACATCATCTAATTCTAGGCTTACTTCATAGCTTCCGGTGAGGTCACCGTTGTTAGTCATAGTAACGCTGATGGTTACGCTCTCTCCTATATTAACTTCACCCGGTGTTACCGATAAGCCGGCAACGTCAAAACTGGCGGGACGAGTATGCACCAGAATAGTAAAGACAGTAAAGTGCGCAACCTTTGTCTTAATGGTATCGTTCTTCATGTCAACGGTGCTTTCCATGTCTACCCAATTGCTGGCGGTCTCATCCCACCAAGCTACAACAAGGTTCTTTTCGGCAACCCCCTCGGGTATCAGAGATGCATCATATTTGATGGTCATATCTATCGGCGGATCAAAGGTGGCACCGGCTGGGGTTAGCTCATAAGCCAGGCCTATCATCTTCATGTTTTCAGAAACCTCTGGCGGTTCTGCTAATGTTGTGATGCGAATGGAGTTCAAGAAAATGTTATTACGATTTTTGGCGAACGTCCCTGTCGGGATATCCAACCTGAGGTCATTATCTAAGCTAAGAGCCACGATGTCGTCAAATAGCTCGCCACTCTCTTTGATAGCACCACTGAGACTAGTAAAGCGAGCATCGTCAGTTGCGCCACCACCGCCTCCTCCGCCTCCACCTCCACCACCTCCGCCTGCTGGAGGAGAGGGTGGCGATGATACCGTAGGCCCATCGTGTGAGCCAGTATCGCCAATGGCATTATCTGTCCCGTCACTAGCAAAAAACTGAAAGGTATGAGTGCCAACACCAAGATTGGCACCACTGATACTGTATTCGTAGGCTTCCCCATTAGTGAAGTCACCATCCTGGCCTGACCTAGCAGTCATGTTTTCCGAAGTGCCACCATCAATAGATACTGTTATCGGGCTGGGAGCATCGTTCTCGGCATCGGTATAGATCACGGAGTAGGTGAAGGTGGCGGAAGTATATCCACTGGTAGGAGATACTGCTCCACCGGAGAGGATCGGTAAGTCAGTAGCAAGGAACTGCCAGCTCCACTCCCCTGATTCACCCTCGACATTGCTGGCATTATCTGATGCCTTAAAATAGATAGTGTGGCTACCTTCGGAGAGAGCGCCAAATCCGGGGATTGTCCAGTTATCGCCATCCCAAGAGGTACCGTCGAGGCTAATGCTACTGAAGGTCTGGCCGTTGTTTGTGGACACAGCGAAGGCACTTCCAATCCCTGAGGTTCCAGCGACCACATTACTACCCATCCACTCAACGACAACCTTATCGTCACCGCCTGGCCTGTTCATTACGGAAGTAGTAGCGTTGACGGTTGGGGTTGTTGCCATTGG
Source organism: Dehalococcoidia bacterium (assembly GCA_030615035.1). Next base: position 48,334 of record JAUXAC010000007.1, read on the forward strand.
GTCGGCACTGCGCCAAACAATAGTGGTATCGTATTCCCCGGCGACAAGATTGGTGCCGTTATAAGCAACGCTGTGGATTTGTTCCCCCGTCTTTAGCGCCTTCAAGGTGGTGTCTTTCAGACGGTAGATACCGCTGGTAGCTACCGCATCATTATCGCCAGCGACAGTTAAGCCGACAAAGGAAATACGCGTAGTGTTATCACTGCCGAGATAGTCCGGCGCCAGTGAGATTGAAGCTGAGTCAAGACCGGTAATCCCGTCGTCACTGGCAATGGTCACTGGATAGTCGTCAAAAGCAGCGGAGGAGTTCCAAAACCCTGGGCCGACGAGACGGTAGATTTGGAAGCTAACATTGTCAGTGCCACCGGCGCCGTCGTCTTCCTCAGTAATGGCAACCATAACGTTGTCTGATGCAAAATTGGGGGAAAACGCCACGGCAGCAGCCACATCTCCCGCATCGAAACCAGTGTCTGCGCTGGCTTCCGTCCAAGCTGCTCCGACCGCGCCAAACTCGTAATACCATACTTCGGCGACACCGCCGTCCTCACCGGCGACGGCAACGAAGTGGTTCTGCTCCCCGCCTGCTGCTGCTGACAGGGAGATATCTCTGATGGAATCAAGCCCGTTGACTGAGCCCAGAGTGTCCCAGTTGGCGCCGGCATCGTCACTGATATAAACATACGTTGAGTTGCCAGCGACAGCGATATAGTTCTCGTCATCCGGGGCGACCGCCACAAGTTCAGCGTCAAGGTAGGAACTATCCTCTATGACGGTTACGGTGCTCCAGGTCACGCCGGCATTGGTTGACCTGTAAAGCTTATCTCTTGCCCTATCAGTGGCATAGATGGTTGTGTTATCGCTGGCAACAACTAGGTCGCTGACATCAGTAACAGAGACATCGGTAAACAGGGCTGTCCAGTTGTCGCTACTATAGGAGTCCGTCTGGTACCAGCCATCGCCCAAGGCCATGCTATCATCGAAGCCAAAGTTGGAGAAGATAGGCGCAGTACAGTAGTATTGACTTTGAGCTTCGGCTATTGCCTCCATGGTCGGTGGGGTGGCATCAATAAAGAAGGGGCCAACATGGACGGTAGACTGCCAGTTACCGGCGTTATCTTTACTCCTGATGTGGAAGTAGTGGCTATTGCCGTCAGCCAGGGCTGAGCTGTTAGCCGACTGAACCCCTTCCTCTATGTCCTTATTCGTGTCAGGGGTAGCTGTGGCATTGTCAGTGTTCCACAGGATAGAGTAGCCATCAAGAAGGCTCGTGCTGTCGGTCGCATCAATCCAGCCAATGTCCACCGTGTTATCGCTGGACCATTCACTGGTGGTGTGACTGGTGCTGTTAACGCTGGTGGGGTCAGTAGGTTGTATAGTATCCTTAAAGAACTGCCAGCTCCACTCCCCGGAGTCACCCACGACATTGCTGGCATTATCTGAGGCCTTGAAGTAGATAGTGTGGCTATCTTCGGAGAGACCGCCAAAACTGGGGATAGGCCAGTTATCGTTATCCCAGGAGGGAGTAGCATTATCGGTAAACAGGACTATCCAGCTCCCGCTATAGGACTCCATCTGGTACCAGCCATCATCCAAGGCCTCATCATCATCGAAGCCAAAGTTGGAGAAGACGGGCGCGGTATTATAGTATTGCCCTTCGGCTTCGGCTATTGCTTCCATGGTTGGTGGGAAGACAAGAGTAAAGGTGTCCTCGCCAATAGTGTATGTCCAATTGGAGCTATAGGTTGAAGGCGGGGTATGTGCCTGAGCACAGACAATCACATGCCAGGTTTCATCCGCATCTGTCCCCGGAACAAAGGTATGCTGACTTGACAGGTTTCCCGATGCACTGGAGGTTACGTCGTCAGTAGCTCTCTTAGTATCACCGCCATCATAGTAGGCTACCGAATAATTTTGGCTGGGCAGTAAGCCGGTGCAATACATATAGGTAGTGTTCTCGGTATCGTAGCCAGTGAAATTGTCGCAGGCGGTGCTATGCGCGGCGTCACTATAGGAGACGGGAGTGACCAACGTTGAATTAACCGAATCATAGGCATCCAACAGTCCCCATCCATACTCATCGTCCCTGCCGGCGGTTCCCTTGTCGGTGACGGTAGACAGGAGGGCATGCCTCACTTGAGCCGCTGTCCAGGTAGGGTGCTCAGCCAGAATCAGGGCAGCCACACCGGAGACGTGGGGGGTAGCCATGGATGTCCCTTGGAAAAACCGGTAAGCAAAACTTGACACACTTCCAGTACTAGTAAAGGTCTGCTGAAGGACACCATCAGCGTAGCCATCATCATCCAGGTCTACAGTCGTGTCGCCACCGGGGGCAGCTATATCGCAATGAGAGCCGTAGGAGGAATAATAGGAGCGCGTCTCGTCATATCTGGTAGCACCCACGGCAATGACATAGTCATTATAGGCTGCCGGATATACGACGGTGTTGGTTGTGTCACCAGTATTGCCCATAGCGGCAATAATGATGACACCAGCGTTACGGGCATAGATAACGGCATTTTCCTTAGTGGTGGAATGAGGTCCACCTCCGCTATAGTTGATAATATGGGCGCCATTATCGGCAGCGTAGTAGAAGCCGTCAGCCATCTGGGCAGCGGTGCCGCTACCGTTTTGATTCCACACCTTTATCGGCATGATGGTAGTGTTAAAGGCTATCCCTGCCACCCCTATGGTGTTATTGCTGCTCTGGGCGACGGTGCCGCAGACATGGGTGCCATGGTAGTGGTCATCGTTGGGGTGGGCATCGCTGTTGACGAAGTCCCAGCCGCTGGTGAAATTAGTGCTAGCCAGGTCCGGCGCCTGCGTATAACTACTGTATGTTTCATAAGCCACACCGGTATCTATCACCGCCACTATTATGCTGGGGTCTCCACCATAATTCGGAGAAGTGGTATCCAAGTCCCAGGCAGCCTCCAGGTTAATCTGGTCAAAGTGCCACTGTAGGGAATAAAAGGTATCATCGGGGCTCCAGGTTATGCGGTCAATATAATTAGGCTCGGCATATTCCACATTGGGTTGCTTTGAGTAAACTTCAACCATCTCAGCCACGGTTTTCCCCTTGGGAATCCGTAAGACCTTAAATCCGGCATGGGGGCTGCTGTGAACCACCTCGGCTCCCAGGGTATCATTCAACTGCTTCTCGCTAGCAGTATCAATTCCCCGCTTGAACTTAACGATTATCTGGTCGGGGACATGATCTTCCTCAAGACCAGGAGGTAGTGGAGGCCCTTCTTCGAGGGGTGAATCATCAGCCGCTATTTGGTGAGGAGGAAGCGAGACCAATCCTCCTGCCAGAAGCATAAACAATACGAAGATAATCAATCCAGTCTTTGCTATTCTTCCTTTGTGATACATTAGTCTCCCTACCGCTTATTTTGATTCGGGTTGTATGCGCTCAATATAGTTGGGCTCGGCATATTCCACAATGGGTTTCTTGGAGTAAGCTTCAACTATCTCAGCTACAGTCTTGCCCTCGGGAATCTGCAACACCTTAAATCCAGCAGACGGGCTAGTATAAATCACTGTGGTTCCCAGGCTTTGGTTCAACTGCTCCTCCTCTTCAATTGGAGTCCCCGCCTTAAACTTAACGATTATCTGGTCGGGAACATACTCTTCTTCAGGCTCAAGTGGGGCTGGAGTTGGCGTTGGCGCAGGAGTTGGTGTTGGTGCAGGTGAAGGTGCAGACGGTTCAGATTGCTGCTGGCAACTAACTATCATTACTACTGGCAACAAGACAAATAGTATTATCGTCAGTAAAACATTCAATTTTCTCATTTTCGCCACCCCCCTTCTTACCAGCTAAACAACTCCTTTACCTAAATCAAAAAGGACACCAGCCACCGCCGTATCACTTAGCGGTTCCAGTGCCCTACATTCACCGCTCACCTCCAAACCAATGCTGCAATTTACTTGCGGCTCAGGTTAAGTAGTTCACATATGAATATAATTAGCGTGGTTCTTATTGTATTAGTTCCCATATGAATTGTCAATACTCCCAGAGTAGAGATAAACCCCTGGGCGTGCGGGATGTAGCTACGACAATTGAGAGGGAGGTGGTGTTGGAGAACGTCTAGAGTAACAATTCGCTAGAAAGTGCAATGAGGTAACAAAATGAGCAATTGTTGCCTAAGTTAAACAATCTGCTAGGTTGTTGGGTGATAAAAGATGTAATCGTACAGAGCACAAACCCATCCAGTAGGGCTGGTTCGACTTGCACCGAAGGTTAATCTATGGGTGCGGTGCTTTCGTACGTGATAAGGTAGGATGCTGCGATACCTGATAAGAAGGCGCCCCCTAACGAGAGCTTGATGTCGATTATTTTGGCGCCCTGTTCCTGAAGACGTATAAGA
>JAUXAC010000011.1 GCA_030615035.1 Dehalococcoidia bacterium
CGTTGAGGATCAGGAGTTTTTCCAATCCAAGGGTTATACTAATGAGCCCAAACGCTGCCCCGAATGCCGTCAGGCAAGGAAAGCACGGCAGTACGGAAACGGCGGCTACGGCTACAGAGCCCCACGCCAAATGTTCCCTGCAGTATGCGCCGATTGTGGCAAGGAAACTGAAGTACCGTTCGAGCCCAATCAAGGAAGACCAGTGTACTGTAGAGATTGCTACAGCAAAGTCAGACTGAGCAGATAAGTTCGGTTTAGTCTGCAAGAAATATATAGGCCGGGATATACCCGGCCTATATATTTTGCACTATGGATTTATCTTTTTATCATTCCTTTTTTACTTCATAGTTTCACACCTAGACTTCAGGCGTGATATGCGGCGGACCTTTTTAGAGGGATTGAACAATCTGGCTTTTTGTTTAGCGGGAAGCAAATTGTAACTTGATAAGTGTTATAATTATTCGGGCAGGTCAAATGGAAAGGCAGGCGAGAAATGAAAGACACTGGAGAGCTTATTAAAGACCTTAAACACAAGGATAGCAGTGTTAGGCGACATGCAATAGAAATGCTTGGAATAATAGGAGATGAAAAGGCGGTAGATGCTCTTATTCTAGTTTTGAAAGATAAAAATAGGTTCGTTCGACAGGAAGCAATTGCAGCACTTGGAAAGATAGGAGGTGAGAGGGTAATGGAATCTCTTACTCAGGCTCTAGGGGAGGAAAAGGATGAATTTGTCCAAGACTCAATAAGAAAGGTCTTTGAAAAGTTGCGGAAATAGCTTTAATAGCGATGAACTCATTGGGCGTGAAAATTGTAGTATTTTCGGTAAGTATATATAACGTAATTTGGTAATGCTAGTGGTCATTTACCGTAAAACAGCAAGATATCGCTTTTATATATTGTTAAAAACATCATCTCAAGACGGAGGAAATAATGGGAGAGAAGGGCAGAAAAAATGTCAAGAAACCTAGGCAGAGTAAAGTGAAGAAGCAAGAGGAAGTGAAGGCAAAGAAGTAAATCCTTACATTAATAAAGCAGTGACCTGCTCAAGAGGCAATTATACTGGTAATACTAGCTTAAACGGTGAACCAATGACTGGGGGCAGGTCAACAAAAATGACGAAAAGTGCAGAAAGGAGTATAGTAGCATATATAAATGAACACGAAGAAGTTGTCAAAATCGATTCGAATATTTATTCGCAGGGAGAAGGCTCGGATTCGCCGGAATGTTTTTGATTTAAAAGAACAGGAAAAATTAATTAGTGGGTTATATCAACAATTTCATTAGGTGTAGATACGCTTGGTAAGGTAGTAGGAGTATAACGATAGGAGTGAGGGTCCCAGTATCTTGGAGTAGTTGCTGAGGAAGCCTCAGGGGCCTACAAAGAGGTGCCACAAGTGGTAGGAGTTACCCACAATACCTGCATCTCCAGAATCGTTGCTGGAACAAAACCTATCACGGTAATTAAAGGATGAAGCATTACTTTGGAGTGGCGAAACCATGAAACTGTGCATAAAGAAAGTCTATTGCGATAGTTGTCAGAAGTTGGTCAAGTGCCGCGAGCAAGAAGCCGGTAGTGGGACACAAATCCTGTGTTCTAAATGTGGCCGACCCCTCTGGCTCTTAGACGGCGCTACCTGAAAATACATTCTGAAGAGTGCCTCAGCAAAAGGTGCAACCTGAACCCGAACTAGCCTGACAAGCGCGAAGAGAATTCACAAGAGTCTATTCATGTCTATACGTCATAAGTGTGAAAGTCTGACCTCGCCTTCGATACCCTTGATACTTCTAAATTAGGCACGGGCTAGGGGGATATTTTCCCTGATTTTCGAGCCAACTTTGTCTAGGTTATTCGCCCTAGAGTGCCTAAGACATTTCTTGAAGCCTTTCACGGCGAGTGAACGCAGAGGGCGGATTTGCAGGAGGTATCGTATGCCAAAGGGTACAATCAAACTAATTTCAGACCGAGGATTTGGCTTCATCCGAACGGCGGAAGGCAAAGACCTCTTCTTCCACCGCAAGGAGCTTGAAGGAGTGGACTATGATTCTCTTAGAGAAGGAAAAGAAGTAGAATTTGAAGTTGGGCGAGACCGCATTGGTCGTTCCCAGGCAGTCAGGGTGAGGCTTATACAACCTAAAGGCGAATAGCATCAAGCCCAGCCAGCGGATTTGGAGAGGGCAATGAGTGAAGAGCGTTGGAAACGAGAAGAGCAGGAAAGGGAAGCCGTGGGAAAGTTCTATGAAAAACACGCTGGCTGGCATCTGTTGCAAGTTAGCAAGTGTCCTGTTCCTGGCTGCGGCAAGCGTCTCTACTGCGAAGAGCACCAATATGCTTGTAGAAAATGGTGGGTTAACCTTAGCATAGGACTGAAACGATAAGTTCCCCGGCGAGGGGATTTGGAGAGGATACTAAAGTGAACTATGGTAGGACGAATTAAGCAATGACAGTAAAGGCTTATGTGCTAATCGAGACACAGGTCGGGAAAACAAAACAGGTTGTTGAGGCTATCGGCAGGCTGCAGGGGGTGGTATCGGTTAATGCTGTAACTGGCCCCTATGACGCTATTGCTATAATACAGGGAGAGACTCTGAATGAGATTGGAGACCTAATTGTGGCAAAGGTGCACCACGTTGCCGGTATTTCGAGAACCGTGATTTGCCTAGTGCTGTAATTGTCCTAAGAGGGACAGTCCTTGTTTAGGGAGCAGTGAAAAAGAAGGCTTCACCTTGCGTTCAGAGGGAATTCTTTACAATTTCGCTTCTCGTTACATCTATCTTCTGTCGAATTTATTAACTCAATGTGGATGAGAAATCACGTGCTGCCCCCGAACTAAGACCGATGTGGACAGTAAGACATCGTCAGATTCTGGATGGAGTCATAGCTGTTCTGCCTTAACATAGATTGTCTCTGGTGCAGTTTCAAAGTACTTGAATAAGGCAGGACACAACCAGCCTTCTGCCGATTGATCCTCTACCCTATACCAATACCCATCATATTCTTCTTTCACCCGTGTAAGCTCTATTTGATAACCGGGAAAGGGGGCCGACGAGAAAAGTAACCTGAATCCACTGCGAGCGTTAGGTATGTCCTTGACAAGGTCATCGATCATTTCAGGAACACCTGCCACGAAAGGTTCCTTATTCAATCCCACAGATTCATCATCAAATACCCAAGTGCCTTGATACCAATATGGTGCAATGACCATGAGAATATTGGCCATTTTCAACTTAACCACAGAATATCAAACCACCGCGCTATGTCTTCTTATAAATCCTAATTCTAACGAGTGTACTTGTCAAAACACTCGGTACACATTCTGACGTTCAGTTGCCTAGCTGAACAAAAGTCATTTCTGTTCAGTTAAGGTAACAACAGCTTGGAATGTTACTTCATTACACAATCTAGCGTTCTGTTACTTAGAGGATACAAAGGTTCCTTTTTATCTAGCTTTGACAAACTCTCAGGAGAGGGCTAAACTTAAGCTCTAGAATATGTTCAACAATGTATTATGCCTATAATAAATGCTTGGCACCGACTTAGCGACCCTGACGCTATAAGGCGTATCCCCCGAAAGGCGGGTGCATATGAATTCGCCAACAAATACAGGACTGTCATATACATAGGTCACGCCAAGGGTGGCAATCTCTACCGAAGAATAAAGGACCACACCCGCGAATACGCAAATGACTGCATTCGCAGAAATGCTGTATATTTCCGCTACATGGTTATGAGAGCCTATGCGACCGGAGAGAGAGCACTTTTTAGGGAATACAAAGCTAAACATAATAACAAAATCCCGCCTTGCAATACTCGTGACCCTTCACTCAGCCATTGACAACCTCTCAGGAGAGCATTAAACTCAAAGTCCCTTCTTAAAATCATTCCAATAATCAATCAGTTGAAGGAGGTCAAAAACAATGCTTTTAATCGTGGGGCATATCTTGTTAATTGCAGGCATTTACTGCACTGCATGGGGCCTTAGACTGCCACCCGTGAGCAGTGTTAAAAAGGCAGCTCTACATGCTTTCGGGCCTACTTTTTGGGGACTGTTCATGATTGGAGCATCGGGTTGCATGCTTTACGGAGCAGCGTTTCAAGGGAAATACTGGTTCAGTTAAATCATAGTGGACCATAGTGTGTTAATCTACACCACCAGAGACTCCCTTCTTATAATGCTTCCTTAATTACGCAATAGAGTATTGACGCAATTGCGCAATTGCGCTATAGTTATAAGCAAGAGGGATGAGTTATGCCGGTCATCTGCATCGCCAACCAGAAGGGTGGAGTAGGTAAGACAACCACCACCGCGACTCTAGCCGAAGGTTTAAGTGAACACGATAAACGGGTACTGCTTATCGATTGGGACCCGCAGGCTTGCCTTACCATCTCACTGGGGATTAACCCTGACAACCTCAAACGCACCGGCTATGATGTCCTGGCGAGCACGATGAGGAATAAGAAAAGCCCCTCAATCCAGGACGTTATTCTCCCCACCAGCAACCCCAATATTGAACTTGTCCCGTCCAATATTGAGCTATCACAGGCACAGCTTGATCTGGTAGGGGCATCTACCCGGGAACTGATATTAAGAGAGATGCTCCGGCCGGTGCGCCATTCTTATGATTATATACTGGTGGATTGTCTGCCCAGCCTCGGGCTTTTAACTATCAATGCCTTATCCGCCGCCGACAAGACAATCATACCTTTGCAGGCCGACTTTCTGGCGATGAAAGGGCTGGTGCGCTTGCTGGGTACGATTATCCGGGTCAAGGATAAGATTAACCCGGCTCTGGAGATTTCAGGAATATTGTTTACCATGACCAACTCCCGCACCTTGCACAGTAAAGAGGTTATGGAAGTTACCCGCAGAGCCTTTGGTGACCGGATAAGAATATTTGATGCCATTATCCCCAGTAGTGTTCGCTTCAAGGAGGCTCCGGCAGCAGGGAAATCAATCCTGACCTATACTCCCAAATCTGACGGAGCCAGTGCCTACAGATTATTCACGGAAGAGGTGATGAAAAATGAAAAGGGCTAGTATAACTGAAGAGCTTGCTTATGGGACGGCATTGGAGCGGCTCACCGGTACGGAGAAACCGGCGACGCCAACTCCCAAGAGGGAACCGACCGAACCAGCCAGGAGTGCCATGATTAAGCTATCTGTTTTTCTAAACCGGGAAGAAGATGCTTACCTGGAAAACCTGGCGTCAACGGCGAAGTTCAGCGGGGGAAAGAAGCTCAGTAAGACGAAGCTCATTGAGGCGATGGTTCGGGCTTTCCGTACCACCAGGCTGGATGTCCGCGGGGTGAAGACCGATGAGGAACTATTCAAGAGAGTAACTGCGCAATTGCGCTAATGAGTAACTGCGCAAAATCATTCGTTAGCTCTGGACTTCCCCCTCACCAGTCCCTTGCTTATCGCTTCCCGTAAGGTGCTGACCGGGATAAGCTCAATATCCTTCTGCCTGACCCCGCCACCGACTTTAGGCACCAGACACCGCTTGAAGCCCAGCCTGGCTGCCTCGGCTACCCTTCTGTCCAGCTGAGAAACGGCTCTCAATTCACCGCTCAACCCCACCTCCCCAACTACAACCAAATTAGGGTCAACCCCCGCATCACGGAAGCTGGAGGCAATGGATAAGGCAATGCCCAAATCAGTCGCCGGCTCACCAATCTTAAGCCCGCCGGTAACATTGACTATTATGTCCTGATTACCGAGTCTTAAACCGACTCGCTTGGTAAGCACGGCTGCAATCAGAAGCAGCCGGTTAAAGTCAATGCCGTTGGCGGTGCGCCGTGGCAAGCCAAAGCTGGTGGGAGTGGTCAGGGCTTGAATCTCTACCAGCAGAGGTCGGCTGCCCTCAAGGGTAGGCACTACCGCCGAGCCCATAGCCTCACCCCACCGTTGTGACAAAAATGCCCGCGAGGGATTATCCACCTCAACCAGCCCCCGCTCCTTCATTTCAAAGACGCCGACTTCATTGGTGGAGCCGAAGCGATTTTTCACGCAGCGCAGTAACCGATAGGCACTAAACGGCTCACCCTCAAGGTAGAGCACCACATCAACGATATGCTCCAGAACCCGGGGGCCGGCAATAGTGCCGTCCTTGGTTACATGCCCGGCAATGAAAGCGGGTACTCCGCTGAGCTTTGCCCAGCGCATAAGTTTCAGAGTGCACTCCCGCACCTGGGTTATGCTACCCGGAGTGGCACCCAGCTCAGGGGTATAAACTGTTTGAATGGAGTCAATGACCACCAGACTCGGTGATAACTGCTCAATCTGGTTCAGGATAACCTCTAGGTCAGTTTCCGCCAGAAGGTAGAGTCCCTCACCCTTTACCCCCAGACGCTCTGACCTGAGCTTAATCTGGTGCAGCGTCTCTTCGCCGGAGATATAGACCACCTTACCACCCTTATCCTGCGCTACTGCGGCGGAAGCTTGCAGCAAAAGGGTGGATTTACCAATACCGGGGTCGCCACTGATAAGCACCAAGGAACCAGATACCAGTCCGCCACCGAGCACCCGGTTAAACTCTACCAGCGGTAGGGGGAAGCGGTCCGCCGCCTGAAGGGTCACCTGAGATAGCTCCTCAGGTGGGCTGACCGGGGAAAGAGACCGAGATGATACAACCGGAGCAGTTACTACTGTTTCGACAAAGCTGTTCCACTGCTGGCAGTCAGGACAGCGGCCCAGCCATTTCAGGCTCTCCCTGCCACACTGCTGGCAGACGAAGATAGTTCTCTTTTCTGATTTGCCCACAGATTGACTTTAACTGATTTTAAGCAATAAGGCAAGGGTAATTTGAAAGGAGTGATTAGTAACCTGTCCCCTGCAGATTTCTATTCAAGAAAACAGGGGCACGAGCATCAACATCGCTCCACCGGCTACCACTGAAGCAATCTGACCAGCGACATTGGCTCCAACAGCATGCATAAGCAAATGATTGTAAGGATCAGCCTCTAGTCCCAGTTTTTGCACTACCCGGGATGACATAGGGAAAGCTGATATCCCGCAAGCGCCGATCATGGGGTTAATCTTTCGTCCTGAGAGAACACTCATTACCTTGCCCAGGAAAACACCGGCTACGGTATCCAGACTGAAAGCCACTATTCCTAGAGCAAAGACTAGAATGGTCTCGGGTTTGAGAAACTGCGTTCCCGCCATCATTCCCCCCACGGTAAGGCCCAGGAGGATAGTTACAATGTTAACCATTTCATTTTGAGCTGTTTCAGAAAGGTTCCTAACCACGCCACTCTCTCGTAACAAATTGCCAAACATGAGACAACCAATAAGTGGAGTAGCTTTGGGGCAAATCAAACCTACCACGAGTACGGTAATTATAGGGAAGAGTATCTTTGTCCTCTGAGAAATTGCTCCGACAACTACAGGCATTTTCAGAGTCATTTCCTTTTTGCTACACATTGCCCTTATTATCGGTGGCTGGATAAGGGGTACCATTGCCATGTAAGAATAGGCAGCCACGACAATGGCGGCAATGTATTTGGTCTGTAGGACACTGGAGACATAAATTGAAGTAGGACCATCGGCGGAGCCAATTATGCCAATAGAAGCAGCATCTCGCAGGGTAAAGTCTAAGACGTGGAGCCAGCCATCACCTAACATGTAAGCTAAAAAGAAAGTCCCGAAAATACCAAATTGGGCGGCGGCACCAAGAAAGATGGTATAGGGCCTTTGCAAGAAGGGCTCAAAATCGATCATAGCCCCAATACCAATAAAGATAAGCAAGGGGAATATTTCAGTATGAATACCGGCTTCTCTTAGAACAGCTAGAAATCCACCTTCTTCTGCCGCTCCCCCCAGGGGTATGTTGGCTAGCAAACATCCGACGCCAATGGGCACAAGTAGAACCGGCTCCACCTTTTTAGCAATTCCCAGCCACATAAGAACGCCGGCAATAACCAGCATTATTACCGCTTGCCAAGTAAAATTGAGAAAGCCAAGAAGTTCGCCTGTGATTGCGTCCATCGTCTATCGTTATTCCCCTTTTTTCTCTTTGGGACGGACCAATTTATCCACGTATCTCATGACCAAAAACAGTACTCCCAATACAGCGAAGATAATCGCCATTCCAGAGAGAACTATCCATACAGCATTGAGCATCTTGCTCCTTTACTCGCTAGTTTGGCACGGAAGATATTAGTATTCAATAACAGCGATAATATCGCCGGCCTTAACTGTCTGATCGACGGCAACCTCTAATTTCGCAACAGTGCCACCTATCGGAGCCAGTATAGGGTTCTCCATCTTCATTGACTCTAGTAGGCAGAGTATATCCCCCTCGCTAATCTGGTCCCCTACCTTGACATTCACACTGATAATCTTACCAGTTATGGGAACTTCTATAGTCTCTTGTGCCAATTCCTGAGCTCCTTTCCACGTATTATCTGTTTTTTAGCGCATTAAAAAGGGTGATTGGTTCACCCTTTATATTTTTTACCACCCTTATATTACAAAAAACCAGGCTGTCTGTCATTATAAACTATTTATCATCTCCCATCAAGGCACCCACGGGTTCCGGGTCTGGTACAGGTTTCTTCGCTGTTTTCAGCACAATCTCATTCCCTTCCACATCAACTAAAGCCTTGGGACTGGACTTATGCACTTCTATATTAACCAGAAAACCACCACTGTCCTTGATTGTCTTTTCTATCTCAGATTTCAAATCCTTAGAGCAGGAAACGGTCAACAAATCTCCAGCTCTCTCTACCTTTTGGACACCACTCATTCCCTTGATAGCATTAATGACATCTGAAGTGACTTTTGTCATCTCAGCCTTAACCTCAAAAAACTTAAATTCGTCTCGGAGCACAGCCTCTGAAAGTTTATCTTCAACCATATCCTGAATCACCCGACGCAGCGGTCGAGCCCCAAAGACTTCGTCGTAACCCTTCTCACCCAGGAAATCTTTGGCGGCGTCGGTTACTTCCAGTTTTATGCCCTTCTCCGTCAACTGCTGGGTTACCGAAGTCAGCATCAGGTCGACTATCTGTCGTATCTGCTCCCTGGTCAGGGAATGAAATACAACCACACCATCAACACGGTTAAGAAACTCAGGTCGGAAGGTCTTCTTTAATTCACCAAGCAAGTTCTCTTTCATCGTCTCATAGGCCTGCTCCCGGCTTTTGGCCTCATTACTGCGGGACGCAAAACCAATGGAAGTGCCTTTCCGGATAAGCTCAGCACCCACGTTGCTGGTCATAACAATAATGCTATTGCGGAAGTCAACCCGGCGTCCCTTGGCATCGGTCAGGTGACCATCATCAAATATCTGTAGCAACAGATTAAACACATCAGGATGAGCCTTTTCAATCTCATCAAGGAGTATGCAACAATACGACTTGCGCCTCACCGCTTCAGTTAACTGCCCGCCTTCCTCGTAGCCAACATACCCTGGCGGCGCTCCAACCAGTCGGGATACAGCAAATTTCTCCATAAATTCAGACATATCAAGCCTGATTAGAGTATCCTCACCACCAAACATAAACTCAGCCAGGGCTCTGACCAGCTCTGTCTTGCCAACACCGGTTGGGCCGAGAAAGATAAAATTACCAATCGGGTGTCTTGGGTCCTTCAGCCCGGCTCGGGCTCGTCTTATCGCTTTAGCAATAGTATTAATCGCCTCATCCTGACCAATAATACGGTGGTGCATCACCTCTTCCATATTAAGCAGACGACCGGTTTCATCTTCGGCTAACTGCACCACTGGAATACTTGTCCACATACTCACCACTTCGGCGATGTCCTCTGCCTTTACCACCACCTCCTGCTGCTCCTGCTCCGCCCGCCACTCCTCCTCCATCTTCTTTATCTCCTCCTCTTTTTGAAGCTCCCGCTCGCGCAGTTCAGCGGCACGGTCATACTCCTGCGCAGCCAGGGCAGCATCCTTTTCCTTACGCACATTACCCGCAAGCTGCTTGGCTTCCTTCAGAGCGACAGGCATAGTTCGGTATCCAATCCTTACCCTTGACGCCGCCTCATCGACCAGGTCAATAGCCTTATCGGGCAGAAAACGGTCAGGGATATACCTGGCAGCTAACTTGGCTGCTGAATCTAATGCCTCATCGCTTATTGTCAGCTTGTGATGCTCCTCATAGCGCTCTTTAATCCCGCGCAGAATCTCCAGCGTTTCCTCTACGGAAGGCTCCTCTACCAGAACTGGCTGGAAGCGGCGCTCCAGAGCTGCGTCCCGCTCCACATGTTTACGGTAATCGTCAAGGGTGGTAGCGCCAATACACTGCAGTTCCCCTCGCGATAGTGATGGTTTGAGGAGGTTAGCGGCATCAACCGCTCCCTCAGCCGCTCCAGCACCAACCATAGTGTGGAACTCATCAATAAAGAGCACGCAGTTTCCCGCCGTTTTTATCTCGTCAATAATCTTCTTTACTCGTTCCTCAAACTCGCCACGGTACTTTGTCCCGGCGACCAGTGCTCCCATATCCAGCGCTACTAACCGCTTATTCTCCAATGTCTCAGGGACATCACCGGCGACAATTCGGTGAGCCAGGCCTTCAACGATTGCTGTCTTGCCCACGCCCGGTTCACCAATAAGCGCTGGATTATTCTTTGTCCGGCGACTGAGGATTTGAATTACCCGCTCAATTTCTTTAGCTCGCCCGATAACCGGGTCAAGTTTACCTTCCCGGGCTTTCACCGTTATGTCAGTGCCTAACTGGTCCAGAGCCGGAGTACGACTTGTGGTGCGGGTAAGTCTGGACCTGGGCACACCTTGACTGAGGATATTAGTGGTTTCAGCACGTGCCCGTTCCAGAGTAATCCCCAGGCTCTCCAGTACACCGGCAGCTACTCCTTCTCCCTCATGCAACAATCCCAATAGAAGGTGCTCGGTGCCAATATAGCTGTGACCGAGGTTACGTGCCTCATCTATAGCCAGTTCAATGACCTTCTTAGCCCTGGGAGTAAGTCCAGTTTCACCGGTACCAGGTCTCTCACCATGTCCAATGATAAATTCCACTGCCGACCGTACCTTACTCAAGCCTACACCCAGATTGGTAAGCACCTTAGCCGCTACTCCCTCCTCTTCACGCGTCAAACCAAGCAAAATATGCTCCGTACCAATATAGCTGTGGTTCAGTTGCCGCGCCTCTTCCTGGGCTATGGTGAGAACCCGGCGAGCTCTTTCTGAGAATTTCTCAAATCTGCTGGTCATTTTTCTCTCTGCAGGCTACTTATCCCATAATTATTATCAATACCTACAGTATAAAGCAACTAAGGGTAAAGGTCAAAAAGCCTCCTGGCAGTGGCATATTTTCCACAAGGGGTTACCCCCTCAGTATCGTCTGCGCTGGGGTGTTTCACTTCCGTGTTCGGGATGGTAACGGGTGGTTCCGCCCCGCTCTAACCACCAGGAGGCTCACATCGGTTCCGCCTGACAAAGTAATGTCAAAGCAAAACCTATAATAGCACAAACAGACTAAAAATTACAACCAAAATATATTTTAGCACACTACCCATTATTAAGAAAAGACTCCCTTACTCCCTTGACAACCTTATGAGACAAGTGATAGCTTATGGGAGGAATTTCAGGAAATGTCGGTCCTTTGACGTGCTTCTATTGATTGGTGCGAGCGGTGATTAGGCCTGAGGATGGCTTCATAAAAATAATCTTCTGAGGTGATAATAATGGGCATAGAACTGGTTCACATCGGATTTGGTAACATATTAGCTATGAGTAGGGTCATTGCTATGGCCTCACCGAACTCAGCACCTACTAAACGCACTATCCAGGAAGGGAAAAACAAAGGGCTACTAATTGATATGACCAATGGCAGAAGAACCAAGGCGGTTATCTTCATTGATAGTGGACATATTGTTCTAGCGGCTCTTGCCCCGGAAACTATCACCGGCAGACTGCAGGTAAGTCGAGAGAGCCCGGTGCTAAAACCGGAGCAAAGCGACGAAAAAGATGAGCCGTGAAAGTCAGTCCCCAATCAACCCACCAAAAAGACCATTACTCATAGTTCTCTCCGGTCCCTCAGGAGCCGGCAAAGATGCAGTCTTAACCAGAATAAGGGAATTAAACTATCCTCTTAAATACATTATAACAGTAACCACACGGCCTCAGCGAGCCACCGAGAGAGATAATATAGACTACCACTTTATCTCAACGAAAAAGTTCCAGAAGATGATTGAAAATAATGAGTTACTGGAGTGGGCAAATGTCTATGGCAATTGGTATGGCGTGCCTAAGAAGCCAGTTAAGCAGGCACTGGATAAGGGACAGGATACAATAGTAAAGGTTGACATTCAAGGAGCCACCACCATTAAAAAAATACTACCTCAAGCGGTATTCATCTTCCTCACGCCGCCATCAACAGAAGAACTTAGGCTGAGGCTCAAGCAGCGCCATACTGAATCATCCTTTGACTTGGCCCTACGTACCAAAACTGCCGAGGAGGAAATAAAACAACTATCCCTATTTGATTATGTGGTATTTAGTCGGCAGAATGAAATTGAACGGGCGGTAGCCGACATTGAGGCTATTATCACTGCCGAGAAGTGTCGAGTAACCCCGAGAAAAGTTTCTTTCTAAATCTAGAATATTAGTTTAATCAGCCAGGTAAATAAATAACCCAGCACGCCACAGATAGGAAAGGTCAATATCCAGGCAGTAATAATGTTACCGGCTATTCCCCATCGCACCGCCGAAAGCCGCCTGGTAGCACCCACCCCCATAACCGAGGCACTTATGCAATGGGTGGTGCTTACCGGCATACCCCAGGGCCATATAAATGCTCCGTGTGAGGCAATCTCGATAACTGTAGCGGCTGCGGCTTGAGCGGTAAAGCCATGAACCGGTCTGAGTGTAGTCACTCTTATTCCCACTGTTTTAATGACTCGCCAGCCTCCCATTGCCGTACCCGCGCTAATTGCCAGGGCTGATATGACTATTATCCACCACGTGTTGGGGTCCAGCAGAGAGAGACGATCCCACAAGGCGGCAGCCTGTTCAATCTGCCCAATCTGCTCATAATAAATCACCAGCGCCATAGTGATGACACCTATGGGCATCTGACCATCATTCTTACCATGACTATAAGCCATAAAAGCGGTACTCAAATATTGCAATTTGCTGAAAACTCTTCGCATATTGTCTGGGGCACTGTGCCGAAGCAGCCAGTAAAGACCGACCATCCCCACAAAGCCACCGGCAAAACCGAGCAAAGGAGCTATAATCACCGCGGCCAGAATCCACTGCATGACACTCCATACCACCGCCTTACTGCCGGCCACCGCTATCCCGGCTCCAGCTAGCCCGGCAATAAACCCGTGATGCAGGCTTATTGGCATACCCATGTAAGTAGCCAGAGTGCCCCAGATAATAATTGCGGCTACGGCGGCAATTACCACTGGATATGAGATTACTTCCTGAACTAGAATCCCCTTGCCGATGGTGTGGGCAACGGCGATGCCGGTAGCCGCACCGGCGAAATTTGCGAAGGCAGCTATTATGAGGGCATTTCGGGGAGAAAGAGCCCGTGTGCCAATTGCCGGAGCAATGGCATTAGCCGCATCATTGAAACCGTTAACTACCCCAAAGCCAACCGCCAGAATAATAATGAGGATAAGGAGCCCGAGAGAGGAATCAGGCATGCTTGAGCGCTACCCCTTCCAGGACATTAGCCACATCCTCACACCTATCGGTTGCGCTCTCCATATGTTCATAAATCTCGCGCCATTTAATGACCTGAGTAATATCTACCGTATCATCAAAAAGCTCAGCCATCGCCGAGCGGAATATCCTGTCGGCCATATTCTCCAGCCGGTTAATCTCCACACATAGCTCAAGAATCTGCTTTAACTTAGCCCGGTGACGTAGCCCGGCTACTGCCTTTTCCACCTCGGCCACCTGCTGGACTATGATATTGGCTAGCTCCTTAGCCCTCTGGCTGGGCTGGTCTATCTTGTAGATGAGCATAGCGTCAGCCGCAGCATGGATAAAGTCGGTCACATCATCCATGGTATGAGCTAGCAGGGCAATATCCTCCCTATCAAAAGGAGTGACAAAGGTGCGGTGTAATTGTGCCATAATCTGGTGGGTAATCGTGTCTCCCTGGTGCTCCAGCTCCGTTATTTCAGCTACTCTCCCCTCCACGACTTCCCAGACGTCAAGCATCTCTTTTAATGTCTGGGATGCTTTCACCATATTTCGGGCACTCTCCTCAAAAAGGTCAAAAAATTTCTTCTCCTGGGGGATAAAGGGAAACCTAACCATAACTGCTCCTCCTCTGCTGGCAAAAGACATGTTGAAATAACCACGGATTAGAAATTAGGAGATGAGAAAAGAAATTACAATGAAAAGCGGAAAGCATAAAAAGACCAGGAATTCTTTCTACATACCGACACATAGAAGACAAAATACTTCTATACCAGTCTGACCACAAATTCAACTTACTCTCACTATGAGTTTAGATAAGATGCAGTCGATTGTCAAGGCACTATGCTGAAATTATTTATTACCCCCCCTTAATTTATTTAGTAACCCCATCCCCCTTTATCCCCCTCTCCTTGATTCACTTTATTCTGGATTAGAAACGCAGGGTGTTTAAGAGGGGCGTCAGCCCCTCTTTCTAAAATCTTCCCCCTCTCCTTACCAAGGAGAGGGGGATACAGGGGGTGAGGTCACCAAGCAATCTCTTTAGAGACCTGAATTATTCCGTTTCGTCTGGTTTTTCCGTTTCGTCTGGTTTTTCCCTCTTCTGCCTCCAGTCTTTAAGCCGGTCTATAACTTGCTTCTCATATCCCTGGTCACTGGGGATATAGTAACGCTTGTCTTGCTGAGAATCAGGTAGATGTTGTTGCTCAACGAAGTGCCCTGGGTAGTCGTGAGCATATTTATAACCCTCGCCGTAGCCTAACGCTTTCATTAGCCCGGTTACCGGGTTGCGCAGGTGCAGAGGCACCGACTCACTGGGACCCTGTTTAATATCTTCCTGAACTTTGGAGTATGCCTCATACAGGGAGTTACTTTTAGGGGCGGTAGCCATGTAGACGGCTGCCTCAGCTAGAGCCAGATTGCCCTCGGGCATGCCGATGAAGTGGACGGCTTGCTGTGCTGCCATGGCTATTACTAGTGCCTGGGGGTCAGCCATACCTACATCCTCGGAAGCAAAGCGAACCAAACGGCGGGCAATATACAGGGGGTCTTCTCCGGCTTCCAGCATCCTTGCCAGCCAGTACAGGGCAGCATCCGGGTCCGAGTCCCGCATCGACTTGTGCAGGGCGGAAATGATGTCGTAGTGCTGCTCGCCACCCTTATCATAGAGCAAAGCCCGGTGCTGGAGGGCATCTTCAATAGTCGGTAGTGATATATTGCGCTTTCCATCAGCATCAGGCGAAGTACTCTGGGCGGCTATCTCCAGAGTATTGAGAGAAACTCGGGCATCGTTATTGGACATAGTGATAAGATGGCCCAGGGCTTCGGGAGCTATCTCTACGTTTAACTCACCGAGACCCTGCAAGCTGTCCTTTAGCGCTCTCAGGATTATGGATTGCAGTTCAGTTTCGGTAAGGGGCTTCAGCTGGAGAACACGGCAGCGGGAGAGAAGGGGGGAGGTAACCTCAAAGGATGGGTTTTCGGTGGTGGCGCCAATGAGGGTGACAGTGCCATCCTCAATGAAGGGCAGGACTGAGTCCTGCTGGGTTTTATTGAAGCGGTGAATCTCGTCTATGAACAGAATGGTTTTCTGCAGGTTCATGGCGCGGCGTCCTTTGGCCTCTTCTATTATCCGCCGCAGGTCATTAACGCTGGCACTGGCCGCACTTACCGGGCTGAAGTGTGCACCGGTGATGTTGGCAATAATGTAAGCCAGCGTGGTTTTACCGCAGCCGGGCGGACCCCACAATATCACTGATGGTATCCGGTCGGATTCAATAGCCTTCCTCAGCACCCGTCCTGGACCGATAATTTGTTCCTGCCCGACAAAGGTGTGGAGGCTGGTAGGTCTCATTCTGGTGGCAAGTGGTGCCTCTTGCTTCAGTTTTTCCTCAAACTGCTTTTCAAACATGTCCATATTCATAATGCACCTTCTTTAGGTTAACATAAATCCTTAACCTTTCACAAGGCTTCTTGTCTACCTCACCCCCTTTGTCCCCCTCTCCTTCAAAGGAGAGGGGGAGGTGTTATCTGAGAGGGGCTTCGCCCCTCTAAAACTCCCCTCTTTACTTATACCTCTTCACCTCAAAATTATGTTCAAACATATCCATGATGCACATCTCTCATCTTCTTGGAGCCCGGTTGTGTTGTCTGCATAGTAATCTGCCATTTTCGAGTGAGGTTGGACCACCATCATTCCATTTAACAATATGGTCGGCTTCAGCCTCTCGGAAATCAGCGAAACGCTCTTGACATCTCTGGTCGTCTTCAAATATCCACTCACATTGTCTGTCTGCCCTATCCCAAATAGCTATTTTCTGGGGTTCTGTAAAACCTCGCCTCCTGTCCCTTGGAGTTATTGTCGGATACTTGCTCATGATGTAGGGCATAAGTATTTCGTGTCGTGTCCGTATTCGATGCTGGGCATAGCCGGCATTACTGAGGGCAGCACTAAAGTTAATCCAAGGTGTCTCCTCCGGGTTCTCTTGTCTTTGAGTTTCAAATGTGCGGACTATTTCAGCAAACGAGAAATCTTGGGGTAGTGGATATTCCTCGGTGATTTCCCGCCATGCTTTGAAAAAGCTCAAAATGAGGAAGGCAGTCCGAAGTTGAGGAAGCATTACTCGCTGACCACTTTCTACAATCTCTACTGCACGCTGAAAACGTCCTAAAATGGTCCTGAACCTCGATTGTTCATCCTCTGTCAGAGTTGTCGCCTTCTCAAAATACATGGCTTCGAGACTACTCCAATGCTTATCCTGACCAGTGTAGAGGAATTCATGTAAGAGGATATCACAAATATTCCTGTGCGCTTTACGAACATTGCGGAGATTCACTTTCTGGAAGAAAGGGTGCCGTGAAGGTAATTCTTCCTCATCGGATTCGTCTATTACCATCCTAACTTCACTAGTTAGTTCAGTCACGAAGTCACATAGTTTGCCGCCCAAAGCTGCTCTAACTTCGGTCTTTGTCAGACTCTTCCCACCCTGTAGCTTGACGAAAATGTCCATAGCTGAAGCTTCCTCGATATCATCGTACTGAACTATAGAAGGTTCATAGTCATCAAATATCTCTCGATAACTCATGTCGAGTCGTCTAAAACCTCTTTCTTCATCCCCCTCAACTAGTTTGTATTTTGTATTCTTAAACTCTTCCGAGATGCTTCTTAAAGATGGAATAGCTATCCTACCTTCAGCGAACTCTCTGATAGCTCTGAGCCTTTGTCTTCCATCGATTGGTATGCGTATTCCATCTGGCTTTTTCCAGAGTACCATCATGCCAATGGGATAGTTTCGTATAATGCTATAAGCTAGAAGCCCCATATCCTCCGGAGTCCAGACTATTTGACGTTGCCAAGGTGGTACGTCAAAGTCTTCCGTAGAAATAAGAATATCTCTTTCCGTTTCTCTGTTCGCATTGAGGCGATTGATAAGTTGTTTTATGGCTCGAAACTCGACTGGATGAGGAGTATTCACTGGCATTGCATTACCTCCTTGATAAGTTGTTTATATTCGTTAGCACTCATAGGTAAACCTAGAGTTAGCCCAATCCGCTCTGGCTAGTCACTTATACCTCTTCACCTCAAACCGGTAAAGGTTCACCGGCTCATCGGGGTCTATGCCCGCCTTCTGGCGGCAGATGTCAATCTGATAGTCCACCGTATCCACCCCCTCGAGGTCGGGAAGGAGTAAGCCCCGCCTGAACCCGCACTGCACGATAACCCCGTACTTCTTGGGGTCTAGCCGGCTTTTATCCTTTACTGGCTTGGGTTCGGTAAGGACATCCACACTGTATTCAAGCTGCCCGAGCTCGTCAGGGCCGACGGGTGGGAAGCGGGGGTCTCTGGTAGACGAGCTGATAGCATTGCTGATAATCTCCTCGGCTACATTCTTCGCCGCCGGCTCAAAGGTGCCGATACAGCCCCTCAGTTCACCGGACTTGTGCAGAGAAACAAAGACCCCGGCTTTCTCCTTCATCTCCGGGGTAAGTTCATCTGGGGGTGGGGGAACCTTGCCTTCCTCAACATACGTCTCAACCGTATTCTTGGCTAGTTTCACCAGCGGGTGCATCTCAACCGCCGATATGATTATGCCCGCATAGCCAACTACCGCGGAGTAATCGCCGGTGGTATCGCCGCTGGTCTGGTATTTGACCAGTTCTGCCGACTTCGCTCCCAGTTCTTTGGCGGCGGAGATAAGACTGGCTGTTGGCGCATAGCCGCACATCGATATATTTAATTCATCGACCCGCCTTAACAGTTCATCCTCATCCAAGTCCAGTATGGCATCTATAGCTTGGGTATCCTTCTTCTGTGCCGACTCCTGTGGTTCATAGTGGGTCATGTCACTGCTGGCGATGATGACGACCTCTCTATTCAGTTTCCTGACCGCTTTAGCTATCTCTCTGCCGATTTCCTTGTAGGTATCACCGCTGGCGTAACCGAGAATGATAGGCACTATCCGGAAGTCCGACTTGAAATATTGCAGAAATGGTATCTGGACCTCAATGGAATGTTCGTACTGGTGGGCGATGTCGTCTTCTTGCAGGTGACTGGAAGTGGTTAAAATCTGCTTGCCGAGTTCTGAGTCAATCTCTACCTCGCCCAGGGGTGTTTTCCATTTGCCCTGGGTCATGATGCTGAGCGGTTTTCCCATTCCGCTGTGGTTGGGACCGATGATAATGAAGGTATCTTTAAATTTGATTCTGGAGATAACCGCACCGGCTACCGGTCCGGAGTAGATATATCCGGCATGGGGTGAGACGAGACCGATTACATCCTGTTTCTCTGCCTTCTCATCAACGAGCGTCTCAATCATTGCCTCAAGCTGCGAGGCTGACCCGGGATAGAATTGCCCCGCCACGACTGGTTGCCTTATCATCTTGTCCCCTCCTTCATCCTGAAATTAAGTTCCGCTCCACAGTATTTGCATTTTGAATCTGCCAGACCTACCACTTTAGTCTGGTAGCCAAACCTCTGCACAACAGGCTTGCCACAGGAATAGCAGGTGGTACTCTCACTCTGGTGTCCGGGAACATTGCCCGCATAGATGAACTTGAGACCGGCTTTTCGCCCGATATCATAAGCGCGCTCCAGGGTGGAGATGGGGGTGGCGGGCAGGTGCATCATATTGTGATGGGGATAGAATCTGGTTACATGCCAGGGGGTGAGCTCTCCCAGCTCATCCCGTATCCACTTGGCCAGGCCTTCAAGTTGCTGGTCATCATCATTCATGGTGGGTATGATGTTGGTAACCACCTCAACATGCATGTTCCACTTGGCTTTAGCCCGCTTGGCAACCTCAAGTATTCCCCGCCAGCGGGGTATCTTGGATAGGTCACGATAAAAGGCGTCAGAGAAGCCCTTGATATCAACGCGCCAGGCATCCAGATAGGGTCCGATAGTATCCAGTGCTTCCGGGGTCATATAACCGTTGGTTACATAGACTGTATATAAATCATTCTCCTTGGCCAGCTTGGCTGAGTCCAGGGTATACTCAAACCAGATGGTCGGCTCATTGTATGTCCAGGCAATGCCCTGGCAGTTATAACGTTTGGTCAGTTCAACAGCTAACTGGGGCGGAACGTCCTGGGAGCCACGCCACGGCTCACCGTTTTCCGGGCAGGAAATTTCCCAGTTCTGGCAGTGCTGGCAGTGGAAATTACAGCCCCACCCACCTATAGAAAAGGCTAAACTACCGGGAAAGAAGTGGAACAAGGGCTTCTTTTCAATCGGGTCGGCAGCTACTGATGACGCCTTGGCATAATTCATGTTATACAGGGCGCCGTCCCTGTGCTGATACATGTGGCAAACGCCGGACTTATCCGCGGCTATTTTGCAGCGCCACTGGCAGATATTACACCTTAGCCTGGAGTTGGGTAGCTTTTCATAGAGCATTGCCTCATGCATAATTTAACCCTGCCTGTATCTTGACTTAATTATATCACTCAACCATTGTCAATTATAGCCTGTTTTTTATTATCTCCCTATCCCCCTTCCTCTTATCTGGATGAACCAGGCGGGGTGTCTAAGAGGGGCGCCAGCCCCTCTTTTCAACACTTTCCCCCTCCCCTTATAATTATATGGAGCGTCCAAGAGAGGCGAAGCCTCTCTTACACAACCATTCCCCCTTCCCCTTCTTAAGGGGAAGGGGGATAAAGGGGGATGGGGTTTAATAATAATAAAAGGCTAAAGAGGGTGAGGTCACCAAATATCCTGGAGTAAAAGGGATTTGTTTTTCCCCGCCACCTTTGCTTAAACGAGCGTAGGCTTAACATAACTCTAAAAACAATTCAAAGCTAACCCCCCTACGAATTGTTTCCCTGAATTTTTTTATAGTATCGTTTTCCCCCAAAACAAATGACAATCGCGATGCCGGATTTACTTTACGATTGAAATGTAAGGGATTATAATAGATTGGTCAGTTTTACGATAATGTAACCGGAGGTGAAGCTTGGTTGCTTTATATGTAGCCTCTTCAGAAGAAGCCGCAGGCAAGACCACTATTTGCGCTGGTGTAGGCAAGCATTTGCTGGATGAGGGCAAGAAAGTAGGTTTCCTTAAACCGATTCTCGCTGATAAAAAATCGGAGGGTAGTGACAGCGATGCTGTATTTATGAAGCAGGTTCTGGCTTTATCGGAGCTTGTAGACTCTCTTTGTCCGCTTATTAGCGGCGAGGGGGTTCTGACCAATAAGGTTAAACAAACCTATGCCAAGGTTTCTCAGGGTAAAGATGTAGTTATTATAGAGGGCATGTGTGGACACAGTCCGGATGACAATCTAAGTAAGACTTCTTACGAAATAGTAGAGGCACTGAAGGCTAGGGTGATTATTGTGGAAGGCTATTCCAATCAATCATCTACGGCGAAGTTTATTAACACCTATAAGGGATTTGGGGAGAACTTATTGGGTGTCGTATTGAATAAGGTACCGAGCAGTCAACTAAAGCGTGTGCACGATGAGATACCGCCTCAGTTTGATGCAGCGGCGATAAATATTTTAGGGATACTTCCTGAGGATAGGGCTTTATTTACTTTAACCATAGGCGAGCTGGCCGACTATATTCAGGGAGAAATATTAAACAACGCTGAGAAATCGGCAGAGTTGGTGGAAAACTTTATGGTGGGGGCAATGTATGTTGACTCTGGTCTAGAGTACTTCGGTCGTAAAAGAGGTAAGGCGGTAGTGGTTAGGGATGACCGTCCGGATATGCAGCTGGCAGCTCTGGAGACCCCGACAAAGTGCCTTGTCATCAGTGGCAATACCGCTCCAGTTTATTCTGTCCGTTATCGGGCGGAAGATAAGGGCGTTCCTATTATTTTAACCAAGAGTGATACTAGCACCATACTAAAAAGCATTGAAGATGCTCTGGACAAGACCAGATTCAGCCAGGAGAAGAAATTACTGAAGCTTGCTGAAATTACAGAGCAGCACCTCAGCTTTCAAGCTATATCCAAAGGACTGGGTTTAGCTGACTAGAAAAAGTATTGATAAAAATAGGAATAGTGTTATGGTGACCTCACCCCCTGTGTCCCCCTCTCCTTGAAAGGAGAGGGGGATTCATTTAAAGAAGAGGGGCTAACGCCCCTCTTGAACACCCTTATACTTGACGGAGTAAATATCATAAGGAGAGTCCAAGAGAGGCGAAGCCTCTCTTATATATAATTCCCCCTCCCTTGGTGAGGGAGGGGGATAAAGGGGGTGGGTTGCTAAACAATCTCCTTTATATTTGAGTTAAAGCTCGGTTTCTGGTAATCTAAAGAAGGATATCTTGGCACGGGGGTAAGGCAGATTAAGCACACTTATGCCGCCGCTGGTGTTAATATTGATATTGCGGTTAAAGCCAAGGAGCTAATTGGCAAGCAGGCTTGGTCTACCCACCGCCCTGAGGTCTTGAGTGGCTTCGGGTTCTTTGGCGGGCTTTTTGAATTCCAGGGATATAAGCAGCCAGTTCTGGTGTCTAGCGTGGATGGGGTAGGTACCAAGCTGAAAATTGCCAGTGCCTTAGACAAGCATAATACCATTGGCATTGATCTGGTTAATCACTGTGTTAATGATATCCTTACCTGCGGTGCTGAGCCGCTCTTCTTTCTGGACTACATTGCTATGGGTAAGCTGGTGCCAGAGCAGGTAGAGGCTATTGCTCAAGGGTTAGCTCAAGCCTGCCGTGAGGTTGGCTGTGCCCTTATCGGTGGCGAGACCGCCGAGATGCCCGGTCTATATGCCGGGGAAGATTACGACTTGGTGGGTTTTATCATCGGCGTGGTGGAGAAAGAAAAGATTATCATGGGGAAGACAACTGTGGCTGGTGATACCATTATCGGCTTACCCTCCAGTGGGCTGCACACCAATGGCTATTCTCTGGTACGCAAGATTTTTGGTGTTGACCAATTAGAAAAATATTACCCCGAGTTGAGGCGGACTCTAGGCGAGGAGCTTCTGGAACCGCACCGGTGCTATTATAATCAGTTGAAGCCTTTACTGCCGCTGGTTAAGGGCATGGCACATATTACCGGCGGCGGCTTGATTGATAATGTGCCCCGGGTACTGCCTCAAGGTTTGGCGGCAAAATTCCACAGTCAGGCTTGGACTATCCCCCCTATCTTCCAGCTCATCCAGCAACGGGGCAAAGTTGCTCGTGATGAGATGTACCGTGTATTTAATATGGGTATTGGCATGGTGCTCATTTGCTCACCTGATAATGCTAACAAGCTGGTTAAAGCCCTGCCGGATGCGAAGCTTATTGGTGAGGTGGTAGGGCAGGCGGGGAGGGCGAGAGTGGTTATAGAATAGCTAGCGGGGCGTTTGAGAGGGGCTTTGCCCCTCTACTTAAAAGGAGGGGGAGGTCAAGCTAGGAAACGGGAATTGTTTATCGTTTTCACACGCCTAAAGTACTAATTTTTTAGTGGGAAACAATTCGTAGGTGGTTAGCTTTGAATTGTTTTTAGAGTTATGTTAAGTCTACGATTGTTTAAGCAAAGGTGGCGGGGAAAAACAAATCCCTTTCCCCAGGAAGGAAGAGACGCAGTATAACGATATTATCCAAAAAATAAAGTCTCTGGCTGACCCCGAGGCAGTGAAGGGTATGGCACGGTTTGGCATCAACCCGGAAAACACCTACGGGGTGTCTATTCCGAACCTGAGAAAGATAGCCAGGGAAACAGGCGAAGACCATACTATGGCGCAACAACTCTGGGCATCCGGCATCCATGAAGCGCGGATACTCGCCAGTTTTATTGACCAGCCGGAAACGGTAACCGAGGCGCAAATGGAAAGCTGGGTCAAGGACTTTGACTCCTGGGATGTTTGCGACCAATGTTGCAGCAACCTCTTTGATAAAACTAAATTTGCTCACGGAAAAGCCGCTGAGTGGAGTAAAAGGGAAGAGGAATTTGTCAAGCGGGCAGGATTTACGCTGATGGCGGCACTGGCGGTTCATGATAAAAAGGCAGCCGATGAGGATTTTCTAAAATTCCTGCCGATAATAAAAAGAGAGTCTACTGATGGTAGAAACTTTGTCAAGAAGGCGGTAAACTGGGCATTAAGGCAAATCGGGAAGAGAAACTATAATCTGAATCAGATGGCGCTCAAGACTGCCGAGGAGATTCAGCAAGTCAACTCAAAGAGTGCCCGGTGGATTGCCGCTGATGCCATTCGTGAGCTAACCAGTGAGGCGGTTCAAAAGAAGCTGACCAAAGCGAAATAAGAATATATTGGAGGGATTATTTATGCGAGCCATTATCAGCGTCTCTGACAAAGCCGGGGTAACTGATTTTGCCAAAGACTTGAGCCAGTTGGGATTTGAGATATTCAGCACCGGCGGCACCAAAAAGGCACTGGCAGAAGCTAAGGTGCCAGTTAAAAGTGTCTCTGAGATTACAGGGTTTCCAGAGATTCTTGATGGTCGGGTAAAGACCCTGCACCCGATGGTTCACGGCGGTCTTCTGGCTAAACGCAACCTGCCCGCCCATATGGCAGAGCTAGCCGAAAATAAAATTGAGCCTATTGACCTGGTGGCGGTTAATCTTTACCCGTTTGTCCAGACAGTAACCAAGCAGGGAGTTACCCTTGATGAGGCATTAGAGAATATTGATATTGGCGGACCAACCATGATTCGGGCGGCTGCCAAGAACTTCCCCAGCGTTATCGTGGTGGTAGACCCGGTTGACTATAAATTAGTAGTGGAGAAGTTGAAGCAGGGAGATCTGGCGCTGGATGAGCGTAAACGGCTGGCGCAGAAGGCATTCCAGCACGTAGCTGCTTATGATACTGCTATTTCACAGTACCTGAGGCAGGATATGGAAGGTTTTCCCGAGGAGATGACCGTAGCCCTAAAGAAGCGCTACGAACTTCGCTACGGTGAGAACCCCCACCAGATGGCTGCCTTCTATGCCGAGCAGGTGGTTGGCACCGGGCAGGAGACCGGTATTACCCGGGCAGAGCAGCTATGGGGAAAGGAACTATCGTTTAACAATATTCTGGATGCCGACGCCGCCTGGGGTGCGGTCACCGACTTTTCCGCACCAGCAGTAGCTGTTATCAAGCATACCAATCCCTGCGGTCTGGCGAGTCATAGTGATATTGCCGAGGCTTATCGGCGGGCACTCAGTGGCGACCCGGTGGCTGCCTTCGGCGGCATTGTCGCTTCAAACCGGGCGGTTACTCCGGCTATGGCGGAAGAAATGAAGTCAGTCTTCTACGAGATAGTTATCGCTCCCGAGTATGAAGTCGAGGCACTAAGAATATTAAAGCGTAAAAAGAACCTTCGGATTCTGGTGGCTGAATTACCGGCGGACTATGGTACTGTTCCGGCTGGCTACCTTGATTTCCGCCGGGTAAAGGGTGGATTTCTTATCCAGGACTCGGATTCTCTCCCCGAAGATAGCGTTAAGCTTGAAATGGCAACCAAGCGCGAGCCAACCAAGGCGGAAGTAGAAGACCTGCTTTTTGCCTGGCGCGCAGTTAAGCATGTAAAGTCAAACGCCATTGTGCTGGTGAAGGACAAGACACTTTTAGGAATGGGAGCCGGACAACCCAGTCGGATTGTCAGTGCCCAGGTAGCCAAGGAGAAGGCTGGAGGGAAGACTAAAGGCAGTGTCCTGGCTTCGGATGCCATGTTCCCATTTCCTGACGTGGTGGAGGCAGCCGCTGCTGCCGGGGTAACCGCCATTATCCAGCCCGGTGGCTCAATAAGGGATGAAGACTCAATTAAGGCGGCGGATAAGCACAATATAGCAATGGTCTTTACCGGAGTGAGGCATTTCAGACATTAAGCTCAATACGAAGGCGTGTTATGGCTAATGCAGTTTTAGTGATAGATATGCTCAGAGGCTTTCTGGAGGAAGGTTATCCCTTATACTGTGGAGTTAAAGCGCGCCGCATAATTTCTAACATTCAAAGTCTTCTGGAGCGGGAGCTCGCTCTGGGCGCCAAGGTCTTCTTTATCTGCGACCACCATGATCCCGATGACCCTGAGTTTAAGATGTTTCCTCCCCACTGCATTGCGGGCACCGTTGAGGCAGAGGTCATTCCTGAATTAGCTAAATATTCAGGTGAAATAATACCTAAAAAACGCTACAGTGCCTTTTTCGGTACGCCACTTGAGGCAAAGCTGAGAGAGCTCAAACCCGAAAAGATAATTGTTTGCGGGGTATGCACCGATATTTGCGTGTTGCATACTGTGGCTGATGCCAGGAATCGCGATTATCAAGTAGAAGTGCCGATTGACGGCGTTGCCTCCTTTGATGAAAAGGCGCACCAATTTGCCCTAGAGCACATGGAGAAGGTACTGGGCGCAAAACTGACCAGCATTGGGGGTGCCAAATGAAACTACCTAAATTTGAACCGAGTAAGGCTGTCCTGTTCGGGGAGACGACTGATATTTACTTTGCCCGTACAATAGATATATTGCGTCGTGAGGGGCTTAACCCGGTAGCCACCATGCAGGTATTCCCCGGTCGGGCGGGGATACTCTGCGGCATAGAAGAGGTCAAGGCGCTGCTGGCTAAAGTCTTGCCTGAAGATAACCGTGAGGTATGGGCTCTGGCTGAGGGTAAGACAATGGCAGCCAAGGAAGTGGTATTGCGCATCACTGCCCCCTATCAGAGCTACGGGCTATATGAAACAGCTATAGATGGTATTCTAGCCCACTGTAGCGGTTGGGCAACGGCGGCCAGGGAGTGCGTGGAAGCAGCCAAGGGGATACCTCTCATCAGCTTCGGTGTTCGGGGTGTCCACCCCTCAGTAGTCGGAGTAGCGGATTATGCAGCTGTTGTTGGTGGTTGCGCTGGCTGTTCCAGCATCATCGGGGCTAAATTGGCTGGTATTGAGCCATCAGGGACTATTCCCCATGCCATGATTATAGTTATGGGTGACACGGTTAAGGCGACGGTAGCCTTTGATAAGCATACGCCGCCTGAGGTACCCCGCATCTCTCTGGTTGATACCTTTAAGGATGAGGCTGAGGAAAGCCTGCGGGTAGCTGAGGCACTGGGAGAGAAGCTGAATAGTGTGCGACTGGATACCCCCAGCGAGCGGGGTGGGGTTACCGCTGATTTAGTCAAAGAGGTGAGAGCCAGGCTGGACTTAGCCGGCTTCAAGCACGTAAAGATTTTTGTCAGCGGTGGCATTGACCCGGAGCGCATCACCTACTTTCTGGAGAGTGGAGCGCCGGTTGATGGTTTTGGTGTCGGCAGGTATATCAGCGGGGCTAAGCCGATTGATTTTACCGCCGACCTGCATGAGGTGGACGGCAAGCCAATCGCCAAACGGGGCAGAATCCCGGGCATAACGCCCAATCCCAGGCTCAAGCGGGTGATGTAACATAATGTAATGAGATTATTTTCTACCTCACCCCCTTTATCCCCCTCTCCTTCAAAGGAGAGGGGGAAGGTTTTTGAAAGAGGGGCTTCGCCCCTCTTAGACGCCCGCTAAGTCAAAGGAGAGGGGGAATATATTAGGAAGAGGGGCTTCGCCCCTTCAAGCTTCCCTTTAGGTGGGATTATCTTTACCTGGTGCATTGAAATTCCTTGCAAAAAGACTTGACAAAACAGTCTTTTCAGTTTATACTGAATTATCAGATAAGGATGATAATCCTGAATTAATACATTAGAAGGAGGTGGAGCTATGACCGAAAAAAGTGAGTCAAAAAGTGTGGCATGCTGTGAAACGGAACCAATGCTGAAAAGTGGCAGGTGTTGTCAGGTTGAAGCGCTCATAACTATTGATGGGCGGGGACAGATAGTTCTTCCCAAAGATGTGAGAGAGAAACGCAAGATAAAAGCAGGTGATAAATTTGTGGTAATAAACTATGAATCAGATGAGCAAGTATGCTGTATCTTCCTAATCAAAGCTGACGACTTCGGCGAAACCGTAAAGGGCATGCTTGAACCAATGATGAAAGAAATGCTACAGTAATTAAAGGAGTCATGAAATGAAAGAAGCGGAAATAAAGAAAGTGGTAAGAGAAGGCTATGCCGAAATAGCCAAAAAAGAGAGTTCTTGCTGTGTTCCAGCCGATACCTGTTGCGGAAGTACCGACCTGGCACAAAGTATAAGTAAGACGATAGGTTATTCAGATGAGGAACTCACCTCTGTTCCCGAAGGTGCCAATCTGGGGCTTGGCTGTGGCAATCCGGTGGCTCTGGCATCTTTAGTAGAGGGAGAGACTGTTCTTGACCTTGGCTCTGGCGCTGGTTTTGATTGTTTCCTGGCGGCAAGCAAGGTTGGGGGGAGGGGGAAAGTCATTGGTGTCGATATGACGCCAGAAATGATTGATAAAGCCAGAGAAAATGCCCGAAAGGGCAACTACGAAAACATAGAATTCAGGCTGGGGGAGATTGAAAATATACCTGCTGCCGATAATTCCATTGATGCGGTCATTTCCAATTGCGTCATTAATCTCTCACCCAATAAGAAAAGGGTTTTTGCCGAGGCGTTCCGGGTACTTAAATCTGGCGGCAGGCTGATGGTATCAGATATTGTCCTGTTGAAAGAACTCCCCGATTTCATAATAAACTCCATCGAGGCATATGTCGGTTGTATTTCGGGTGCAATGATGAGAGACGAGTATATAGAAACGATAAGAGAGGCCGGTTTTGGCGAGGTCAAAATAGTGGATGAGACAGTTTTCCCTATTGAGTTAATGGCCAACGACCCTACCGCACAGGCAATTATCAACGAGTTAGACATAACAACAGAGGATATAAAAGATATAGAGAATTCTGTTGTTAGCATAAAGGTTCAGGGGATAAAGACAAGGTGATGGGGGTTATTTTCTACCTCACCCCCTTTATCCCCCTCTCCTTCAAAGGAGAGGGGGGAAGGTTTTTGGAAGAGGCGGAGCCCCTTAAATCTACCTAGACAAACGGCTTGGTGTAAGGCTAGCCTAGCTCCGCTTAAACTCTAAACGCAGAACCTGTTTTGTGTCTCGGGTAACCTTTATCCGCTCGTCTATGCGCCAGCCGACCACCCACAGGATATGCTCGGGAGAGCAGACGATAGGGATTCTTTCCCGCCAGGCGTGGGGGATCTTGCTGTCAATCATAAACTCATTTAATTTCTTGGGCTGGCTCATACCCAATGGCTGGAACCTGTCGCCGGGCTTACGAGTGCGCACGGTCAGTTTATTGCCAGCTTTATCCAGGTCAAAGTAGGCAGTAAAGAGATTGTCTATCAACCTCACCCCCTATATCCCCCTCTCCTTCAAAGGAGAGGGGGAAGGTTTTTGGAAGAGGGGCGAAGCCCCTCTTAGACACCCCGTTAGCTTAATCGCCTTCAAAGGAGAGGGGGAAGAATAGTTGGTGAAGGGGCGGAGCCCCTTCACGCTTCCCCCGCTCGGGGTAGGGTCCTCGCCCTTCTCGGATTCCCCTTTTTGGTCTATAATTGTTGCTTCAATACACCATCCCGGTAGCTGTGTCTCTCCCGGTATCTTCAGGGCAAACTCAGCCTCCAGAATGGGGAAGGGGGATAAAGCGGCGGGGTCTGAGCCCAGCAGGTATTTATTATATTCTATGGAAAAGGTTAAGCCTTCAGGCAGGCTGATTCTTTTTCCAGCCGGCTTGTTTAAAGTCGCCATTATTTCTTCAATGTGGCGCGCCTCAATATCCTTAAGATTACCTATCAACTTTTCTATAGAAGCTCGAAGCAGTTGTCGTTTCAGGGCGGGGGGTAATTGACCAAACCTTTTCTTATCTAAAATAATCGTGTTTTCCTGTTCTTGAGCAACTTCACCCCATAGTCGGGCGACTTCTTTATCCAGAAAGGCAAGGTCATCAGCCGCAATCCGAGCAGTTCGGAGCAAGGTCTCAGTTACCTGTGGGTTATAGCTCTGGAGCAGCGGCAGGAGCTGCTGACGGATTCTGTTTCTCAGTGGTGATAGCGATAGGTTAGAGGCATCGATCCGGAACATAAGCTGATGCTGCCGACAATAGCCCTCCGTCTCCTGTCGGCTTATCTGTAGTAGTGGTCTTATTATAGTGAGGCTATTCCCCAGAGATTGCCACTGGCTCGATGGTTGTAGTCCCCGCAGGCCTCTGGTTCCAGTTCCCCGTATCAGGTGCATCAGTATGGTTTCTATATGGTCGTCAACAGTATGCCCTGCCGCAGCTCGGTCGGCTCCGATAGAATCAGCGACCTGAGCCAGGAAAGTGTAACGCACCTCACGTGCAGCTTCCTCCAAGGAAAGACGCTGCCGGGCTTGATAGGCTTTGACATCATACTGTTCTATAGTAGCCGGGGTGTTTAATTGGTTAGCCAGGTCAGCAACATACCGGGCATCAGCCTCAGACTCAGCACCTCGCAGCTGGTGGTCAAGGTGAGCCACATGCAGCGTTATGCCCAGTTCCTCTCGCAGCTTAACCAGAATATGGAACAGGCAGACTGAATCCGGGCCACCGGATACAGCCACCACCAGCTTCTGCTGCCCTGATACCAGGTGTTGCTCTTGGATAAAGCGTAGTACTCTCTGCTCCAGTGTTGCCGGTCTCTTGCTGGTCCCCAATTTCCCCTCTTTACAATTAATAAGCGTTCGCCAAAGCTATTAGCTAGGTATTGTTTACTAACCCCATCCCCCTGACCCCCTTCCCCTTGGTAAGGGGAAGGGGGAAAGTATGATTTCCGAAGGGGCTAACGCCCCTTCGGGCTTCCCCTTACTCTATGGGGGAATGGTTATGTAAGAGGAGCTTCGCCCCTCTAAAACTCCCAGAGCTTGTTTGAAGATCTCGTCCCTCTAAAATTCCCAAAAGACTGTTTGGAGGCTTCGCCTCTTTTTGTAAGATTGCCTAGCAACCCATCCCACCTATAGGTTTTCATTAGGTGACCCTATCCCCTTTATCCCCTTCCCCTTGATGAGGGGAAGGGGAAGATTTCATAAAGAGGGGCTTCGCCCCTCTAAAACTCCCTGTGAAAAGATATTGGTCAGCTTGTCCTTAAAACAAGTTTGGTGCGGTGTAGAGACCGTGGATAATGCGTAAAGCCCAAGGCAGCGGCAACCTGTTCCGGTCTCCCCGAGCCATTACTATCACAGTGTAACCTCATCCCTATCGTGCAATAACCGCTACGCCAATCAATGAGCCACAGGTCATCAATTAAAGCCCTCAGGTCGTATTTTCGTGGTCCGGTATCTCTCTGGTGTTGCCACGGTAGATGCTCTACTGAAAGTAAGGAAGCAAGCGCTGACTCTACGTCCTTTTGCTCTTTTTCGGTTTCCACTTCAACTTTATATTCGACATAGCGGACCTGAGATTGCAAAGACGGCAGAGTCGGAGCTACCGGATACGCCTGCAATATTTCAATTCCGGGCGGTAACTGCTGACCTACGGCAGAGGTGAAAAAGTGGGGGGATACGAACCTGGTCAGGGTGATATCCATTAACTCGGCTTCGCTGGTTACTCCCACAGCGAGGGGTGCCGCCAGTGATATTCGGGGATGGGGACTAAACCCTTCTGAGTAGGCCAATGATATTCCAGCCCGGTTAAGCGCCCTCTGCCATAAGCGCATTATATCCAGATGAGAGATGAATTTCACCTCCTGTCCTCGGCTGAACCTGATGCGCAGACGCTGCATAATCCCCCTATTTTTCGGCTGAACCTTCTGTACTGACGCTGCCCGTCTTTTCCTTGGTAAGCAGAATTTTTTCAAGTTTTAACCCGCGCATTTCGGTTATCACCAGCTTCAAGCCCTTATACCTCAACTGTTCATTTGGTTTAGGTATATGCCCTAAAAGGTGGAGGACAAAGCCAGCCACAGTTTCATAGTCGCCTTCGGGCAACTCCAGTTCCATCTCTTCGTTAGCTTCCTCAATACGCATACTGCCGTCAATCTGGAAGGTGTATTCATTGATTACCTCGTACTCCTTTTCTATCTCAGCTAGCTCATCCCCTACCGGGCCAACAATCTCCTCAACTAGTCGGGTGAGGCTAACTATACCGGCGGTGCCACCATACTCATCTACCACCACACACATCCGGTAGTTTTTATCACGCATCTCGGCAAAGAGCTCGTTAATACGCTTGGTCTCAGGAGCAAAGTAAGCCGGGCGGACCAGGTCATCAATAGTGCTCTGGTCAGTGATACTACCTTTAGCCTGAGCCATAAGCACATCCTTTTCAGAGAGAATGCCGACTACATTGTCCATATTTTCCTGATATACCGGGAAGCGGGAGAGAGGAGATTCAGCGTAGAGGGCGAGGAAATCGGCTATCTTGGAACCCTGTTCTATACTTATAACTTCCGGGCGCGGCACCATGACCTCACGCACCGGGCGGTCGCCAAACTCAAATACCTTGTGCAGCATTTCGGCCTCAGCCTCCTCCACCGTCCCCTCTTTGTGTCCCACCGATATCATAGTGCGAATCTCCTCCGGGCTGGCCAGCGATCTGGGAACAGGTTTCCCGCCTACCAACCTGGTGAATCCTGAGGCTATCCAGCTCAGGGCGATGACAAAGGGGGCAAGCAGCCAGGATAGCCACTCTATTGGTCGGGCAAGTATTAGCGATAGCCTCTCCGCATGCCGAGTAGCTATGGTCTTGGGGGTAGTCTCAGCAAATATCAGGAGAAGAATGGTTACGGCTATAGTGGCAATGAGGACGCCTTTCTCTCCCCAGAGGGAGACTGCCACCATCGTGCCCAGGGCAGCGGCGGCTACGTTGGCAAAGTTGCTGCCCAGGAGGATGGTGGAGAGAAGCTTCTCCGGTCGCTCAATCATTCTGGCGACTCGCCTGGCGCCTTTGACATTATTCTTAACCAGGTGCTCTAATCTTATTCTCTGCAAGGCAATGAAGGACGTTTCTGAGGCGGAGAAGAAGGCGGCTAGCAGCAGACAAATGACAAAAAGCACCAGGTATAATTCAATATTTGACATATAGTATCACCCCGCTCACATTACTTCCTTGAAATAATCATAGCATTGGTCTATAGGGGTGTCAAAGGAGATTATCCGTCAACCCCATCCCCATTTTGGTTTTTATCAGGTAACCTATCCCCCTGACCCCCTTCCCTTGTTATTGGTTAAGGGAAGGGGGAATTATGGTTTTCGAAGGGGCGTCAGCCCCTTCGAGCTTCCCCAGAGTGCAGTTAATGAGAGGCTTCGCCCCTCTCCTTTTAAGGAGAGGGGGACCAAGGGGGTGAGGTCAATAAAAAATCAGCACTTGGTATAGCCGCAGGCGCGGCAGATGAAGCAGCCTTCCTGATAGATGAGCAGATTGCCGCATTCCGGGCACTGCCCGGCAAGGTTTTTGGCTAAGCCGTAGTCCTCCAGCCTGGGCTTATTGCCGTCATCGCCACCACCGGTAAGTTTTTCCAGAACGCTGGCAATGGCATCGGCGCAGGAGAGGATGGACTTGCCCTCTTCCCAGGCAATGGAGGGACAACGGATACCACGAAGCTGCCTGACCACTGAAGCCACATCCACTCCAGACCTTAATGCCAGGGAGATAAGTCGGCAGCTGGCTTCAAGCTGGGCAGAAGCACAGCCTCC
Source organism: Dehalococcoidia bacterium (assembly GCA_030615035.1). Next base: position 33,112 of record JAUXAC010000011.1, read on the forward strand.
GGCTTTACCCAGACTGGAAAATACCTCACATATGCCACTCTCATCAGAATTCACGGTTACATAGATATAACCGCAACCGGTAGTTACTCTTTCGGTTACTCCGGTGGTTACTTTTGTCCTTTTCCTGGGAGTACGACTGATATCTTCGGCTTTCTCTTTCTTACCGGTGGTCAACACCTGGGCGTCACGACTTCTATCACGGTAAATAGTTATTCCCTTTAGTCCTTCCTCATAAGCGAGCATATACACCTTAGCTACATCTTCCCGGGTAGCCTTCTGGGGGAAGTTAACCGTCTTGGATACAGCGTTGTTGGTGGACTTCTGGAAGGCAGCCTGCATCCCGACATGCCATTCCGGACTTATCTCATGGGCAGTAACAAATAATCGCCTGACTTCGTCGGGCGCGTCCTTAATATTGCCGAGATGAGTGCCGTCAGCCAGCTTCTGCATGAGCTTCTCGGAGTAGAAGCCGCCGTTTCTGGCAACTTCCTCGAAATAGGGATTCACCTCTATTAACCGGGCACCATCCAGAATATTTCTGGTGTAACTAAGGGCAAAAAGAGGCTCAATACCGCTGGAGGCGCCAGCTATCATACTCAATGTGCCGGTGGGAGCAATGGTAGTGCGCGAGGCATTTCTTACTCTGGAGCCACCAGGAACATCATAGCTACTCCCCTTAAAGGCAGGAAAGACGCTGCGCTCTTTGCCCAATTCTACCGAGGCTTTAAGCGCCTCTTCATCTATGAATTGCATAACGCTGGTGGCAATCTTTAGCGCCTCCTCCGAGTTATAGGGGATACCCAGCTTAATCAGCATATCAGCAAATCCCATTACCCCGAGCCCAATTTTCCTGGTCTTTTTGGTCATATCGGCTATCTGCGGCAATGGGAATTTATTGACATCAATAACATTATCCAAGAACCTGACGGCAAGCTTTACGGTCTCGGCGAGCCTGGGATAGTCAATCTCCACAGTCCCGTTTGTATCTCGCAGCATCCTGGCTAGATTGATGGAGCCCAGGTTACATGACTCGTAGGGAAGCAGTGGCTGCTCGCCGCAAGGATTGGTGCTCTCAATACTGCCCAGCCTTGGCGTGGTGTTATCTCGATTTACGCGGTCAATGAAGACGATGCCCGGGTCACCTGTTTTCCAGGCCATATCCACTATCTTGTCAAATACCTCTTTGGCATTAAGCGTAGACTCAATCTCTTTAGTATAGGGATTTACGAGATTATAGTCGGTGCCTGCCTCGACTGCCTTCATAAATTCAGCAGTTACCGCTACCGAGAGATTAAAATTAGTCAGGACAGTCGGGTCCTCCTTAGCGGTTATGAACTTCATGATGTCGGGGTGGTCAACGTTAAGGATAGCCATATTGGCGCCACGGCGCATGCCTCCCTGTTTAATGACATCAGTAGCCGTATCAAAGACCCGCATAAAGGAAACCGGTCCACTGGCGACTCCTCCTGTGGAACCGACCCTATCTTTTTCCGGCCTCAGTCTGGAGAAGGCAAACCCGGTCCCGCCACCGCTTTTGTGGATGAGCGCCGTATACTTTACCGCATTAAAGATGGACTCCATTGAGTCCTCAACGGGAAGGACAAAGCAAGCTGACAGTTGCCCCAACTCCCTCCCCGCGTTCATCAGGGTAGGGGAGTTAGGCAGGAACTCCAGATTAGCCATTAACCGGTAGAATTCATCTTCTACTGCCTTGACATCTGCCTTGGGGTTGTAAGTGAGTTCGGCTGAGGCAATCGCCTGTGCCACACGGCGGAACATCTCCTCCGGCGTCTCGATAACCTGCCCCTGTTTATCCTTCTTCAGATATCTCCTTTCCAGAACACGGAGAGCATTTTCGGTAAGATTAACGCCAGCAGTGGGTTTGACCTTTTGCTTAACAGTGGCAGTTGTTTCCATTTTGGGTTTAGCCTCCTTTGCGTGCTTTAGTTCTTCGGCAGCCAAGATTTCCTCCACCATGGTCCGGATTTCAGAATCGGCTGGTAAGCGCATCTTTTCCTGACGAGGCTTCAGCACCAGATGTTCCATTCCAGGTAAGGGTTGCCGCTGTTGCGGGGATTCCGCTTCTGGTGGTGGTGACTGTTCCAAGCGTTTAATTACCTGAGCGGTGAGCCGCTCAATTAGTTTCCGGTCGGGCATGCCCATAGACTCGGCAGCCTGAAAGACAACCCTGGCAATCCGATTGCGCTTGAGGGAGGTTGTTCGTTTTCCTTCCGGTTGATTAGCCGTGTCCACTGGCAACTCCTGTTTCAGGCCTCACTTTTTGCTGGTTTCTCCTGATTTAGCTTTACCTTTCTTCCGGCCTCTTTTAGCCAGTTCCTCTAATTTCTCGGTGGAGAGCAGGGGTAGCTGGCTGGTGGGCTGAGGTACTTCTGATTCACCACTGGCCAGGGTATCCACAACCTGTTTCAATGTGGTGATGTCAGTAAATTCTCGGTAGACACTGGCAAAACGGATATAGGCAATATGGTCTAAATTCTTCAGCCTTTCCATTACCATGTCACCGATGACAGAGCTGGGTATCTCTACCTTGCCCGAGTGGTAAAGCTCAACTTCTATATCATCAGCAACCTTACCCACAGTACCACTGGGTAGCGGTCGTTTTTCACAGGCCTTGCGGATGCCGGTCAGCAATTTATCCCGGCTAAATTCCTCACGCCTCTGGTCTTTCTTAATCACGAACAGGCCAGCTGGTTGCAATCGTTCGTAGGTGGTGAAGCGGGAGCTGCACTTCAAGCACTGGCGCCGACGACGTACACCGTCATTTATGTTACGAGAGTCTATAACCTTGGAATCATGATAACCACAATAAGGGCAGTCCATAACAAAATCCTACATTATGTAGTGCAACGAAGGGTATACTACCACAATATATAGTGCTTGTCAAGGGGGCTTTAGCTTAGTTTTAGGGATTTTTTTCTGGCGTAAGAAATTGTTTATTTATCTCACCCCGTTAGGTTTTGATGGTTGTTGTCACCCTCACCCCCTTTATCCCCCTCTCCCTTGAGGGAGAGGGGGAAGAATATTAGAAGAGGGGCTACGCCCCTCTTAAACGCCCCTATTACCTCAGGGCAAGGAGAGTTAAAGAGAAGCAAAGCCTCTCTTACACATAATTTCCCATCCCTTATCAAGGGAGGGGGACAAAGTGGGTAAGGTCACCATATATCCTAAGCAGAAGGGGCTGGGGGCATAAGTTTCTAACCCCCCCTGATGTGAGAAACTTTACCTGATATGCCTCAGGGGTTAAGATATGACAGAAAAAAGATTCTCTACACAACATCCGGAAGGCAGTGAGCAAGTGGACTACCAGACGGCTTTGGATTACATTTTAAGCTTCGCTGATTATGAGCGGCTTCCACGTTCAGCGCTCGTTTTTGATTTAAGACGCATTGAGATGTTGCTGGAAAGATTGGGGGGCCCCCAAGAAGCGGCCAAGTCAATTCATGTCGCCGGCACCAAGGGAAAGGGGAGCACGGCAGCGATGATTGCCTCCATCCTGACCCAGGCTGGCTACAGAACAGGGCTTTATACCTCCCCCCACCTTCGTAGTTTCACGGAAAGGATACAGGTTGATGGGAGGCCTATTGCCGAAGGTGCGTTCGGCAGGCTGGTAGAGTTGATAAAACCTGAGACGGAAGCTGTAAATAACTTCGGTGCCTTTGGCGAGCTTACTACCTTTGAATTACTAACAACGCTGGCCTTCACCCATTTCAAAGAGGGGAAGGTAGATTATCAGGTATTGGAGACGGGACTAGGGGGACGCCTTGATGCTACCAATGTGGTGAAGCCGGAGGTTTGCGTCTTAACTTCCATAAGCTTTGACCACACAGACGTTCTGGGGGACACCCTTGCTCAGATAGCCACGGAGAAAACCGGCATTATCAAACAGGGAAGCGTTGTGGTATGCTCCCCTCAATTCCCAGAAACAATGGAAGTGATAGAAGGGGTATGCCGCGAACAGGGGACAAGGCTGGTCAGGGTAGGCAGCGATGTCACCTGGCACCGGAAAGACTTCAGCCCTGAGGGGCAGTCGTTTGAGTTGAGAGGGATGACAGGCGAATATGACCTTAATATCCCCCTGCTTGGTGAGCATCAGCTGGAGAATGCCGCCACGGCGGTAGCTACGGTGGAGGTTCTAGCCGAGCTGGGTGCAAAGGTCTCACCAGAGAGCATTGCTACCGGACTGAGGCAGGCGCACTGGCCGGGACGACTTCAGATTCTGCGACGTGAGCCCTGGGTTATCGTTGATGGTGCCCATAATGCTGACTCAGCAAAAAGGCTAGCTGAGGCACTTGAGCAATATTTTGATTTTGACCGGGTGGTTCTTATTCTTGGAGTTTCCTCTGACAAGAACATTGCCGGGATGGTTGCTGAACTGGCAGCTCTCTCCGACGCAGTTATTGTTACCCGTTCTCAACACCCCCGCGCCGTAGAACCCGCCAGGCTTGCCAGCGAATTCTCAAAGCGGGGAATAATCCCTGAGGTGGCAGAAAATGCTGCCTCAGCAGTAGAGCTGGCCTTGAACAAGGCAATGCCGGGAGACCTTATCTGTGCCACCGGTTCACTGTTTATAGTGGCTGAAGTGATGGAATATATGTCGGATTAGCTAGAGATTGGAACCAAGACCCTTATTACGAGATTGTTTAGCAACCTATCCCCCTGCCCCCCTTCCCATTAGGACATTTGGTGACCTCACCTCCTGTGTCCCCCTCTCCTTATCAAGGAGAGGGGGAAGATTTTAAAAAGAGGGGCTGGCGCCCCTCTTAAACACTCCCGCATTATTAAATCCAGAGCAAGGGGAGGCGAAGTCCCCCTTAAACTCCCCTCTGAAAAGAGTAAATATAAGGGAGAGTCCAAGAGAGGTGAAGCCTCTCTTCTAAATCCCTCCCCCTTCCCCTTATCAAGGGGAAGGGGGATAAAGGGGGATGGGGTTACCTATTAAATAACTAAAGGGGGATGGGGTTACCCATTAAATAACTAAAGGGGGTGAGGTCAATAGACAATCTCTCATTATGGAGAATGGCATTGCCATTGAGGCGGTTTATTCTGGTTTAATATCGGCAGGAGGATTGACCCTGGCTTCAATAACCAGGTCTTCTCCCATTCGATATATCTTTCCAAATGATAACTTTAAAGCTTTACCCACCTCACGGATGTTTAACTCACCTACCGCTTCAATGCCCTTACCCATTATCTTTGGCGCCACGGCGATTACCATCTTATCCACTAAATTCCGGCGCAGTAGCGAAGTTATAACCCCGGCACCTCCCTCCACCAGAACCGAAGAAATACCCCGCTCCCCCAGTATGCTGAGCAGGTGCTTGAGGTCAACCTCCCCATCCTCATCCTCCTTGACTACCAGAACCTCAATTCCCTTCTCACGCAAACGGGCTAACTTCTTCCCATCAGCGCGAGAAGTGGTGGCGATAATTGTGGGAGCCATTTCCCGACTTGTGACTAGCTTGGCGTCCAGCGGGATTCTTAACGTGGTATCCGGGATAATCCTGGTCGGGTTTCTCCCCTTGACCAGGCGTACGGTGAGCTGAGGGTCATCAGCCAGTACCGTGTCTATCCCCACCATGATGGCGTCGTTGCTAGCCCGCAATTTGTGAGCCAGCCGCTGGAACTTTTCCGAACTTATCCGCCGAGAATTTCCGGTTGCGGTGGCAATCCTGCCATCCAGTGTCTGGGCGAACTTTAAGGTGACCAGAGGCAGTCCAGTAGTCATATACTTGAAATGGGCTTCATTCAGGTCACGGCACTCTTTTTCAAGCACGCCGACTCTGGTCTCAATCCCCTGCCGCTTCAATATCGCTACGCTCTTTCCGTTAACCAGCGGATTCGGGTCCAGGGTTCCCACAACGACTCGTCCAATGTTGTTCCGGGTTATAGCGTCCACACAGGGAGGTGTTTTACCATGATAGCAGCAGGGCTCCAAAGTAACATAGAGAGTCGCCCGGTCTATGTTCTCACTGGCGCTTTGGATGGCATTGATTTCAGCATGCTTTCCCCCATAGTGGTGGTGATAACCCTTACCAATTATTCGGTTCTCTTTAACGATGACAGCGCCCACCACAGGATTCGGGCTGGTCTTTCCCAGACCCCTGCGGGCTAGCTGTAAAGCCTGTTTCATGTAATCTTCATCAAGCAAGTTTCTTTTGCCCCTTTGTTTTGATGACTTACGCTATTGGTTTTATTATTATGGTAAAAGTCATCTGTTCCTGTTGAATATTGATATTGGTAAACTCAAGGTCAACTTTTCCCGCACTGTCGGTTTCGCCCTCAATTAGCTGAACCAGTAAATCGTCAGTATTTTGCGTAATAAGCTCAATAAATTTGTCTTTTAGTACGGCATCGAGTAGTGGATTACCAGAGCTAATATCAGTTACTTCCACCCCGGGTTTGCCCTCTTTGACGCCGACTTTTGTTTTTATATCGATGGTAACCTCAATGCCATAGCTAGTAGCTCCCACTTTAGTTACCAGATTGTTATCTGTCTGCAGGTCTATATGGACACTCTTTACCTCTAGTGGAATATCCCCGGGCATTTCGAACTGGGTTACTCGTTTCCCCGCCTGCTGATTAATTTCAGCTTCGGTGAAGACCAGGGTTACCTCTTTACTCTCACCAGAGGCGTAAACGTCAGCTATAGCTTGCTTAAAGTTTTCTATCTTTTCTTCGAAGCTTGGGGCCGGTGGCTTAGCTGGTGGTTCACTCTCTTTAACCGGTGCTGGCGGCTCAGGTGGTGCGCTTTCACTCGGCGGAGGTGGCGGCTCGGCTGCTGCTGGGCTTGGTGTGGGCGGCTCTGGTGGGGAGAGATTGCTAAGGATAAAGTAACCGACACCGGCTATGATGAGCAAAGCGGCAACAGTAATGCTCGTAATGACTAGCGGACTTTTCATCACTTCTTCACCTTCAATAGTCTTTCAATTTTAGATTTTGGCTGGTGCTGGCAGAGGAATTATATACAAAAGTAAGTCTTGTGTCTATTATATGCTGTCTGGGACAATTTGGTGTCCCGGCTTGGGCATAAAGGTTAAGGATAATCCTGAACTATACGTTGTGTGGGAGGCTTAGTCACCGCGAGGAATTGACTGTGGTATAGTGCGCTTGCGTTGGCGGCGCTGATTTGCTAAAATCCAGAGAGTCGAAACCTCAGGGGCAAGCCAAAGATTAACACGCTAACTCTCCCAAAGAGGGCGCCAATTTGGCTGTTTGCTAAATAAGGGCCGTTAGCTCAGTTGGCAGAGCACCTGACTTTTAATCAGGGTGTCACAGGTTCGAGACCTGTACGGCCTACCATTTTTTGAGGCTAAAAAGCCCCTACTTCCTTAATGAAGAGTAGGGGCTTTTTCATTTTAGCTAACGGATAGCTAACGCAGGATTTCTTTCGTCTCGTTTTCTGAAACGCCGTGAACTATATCATCAAAGCGGTTAGCGGCGGCTTGCTGCAGACCAGGAGTAACGTGGCTATAGGTATCAAGCGTAATCTGTATACTTGCATGACCCAGTCTCTCCTGTACTATCTTGGGGTGTATGCCTTGCTTCAGCATCAATGAGGCGTGGGTATGC
>JAUXAC010000088.1 GCA_030615035.1 Dehalococcoidia bacterium
GCATACAGCCCCATGTGGAGCTCGTGAAGAAGATGCAGCAGAGGAATGCCGAGGCCCCTGGCGTAGGAGACAGGGTAGGGTATGTGATTGTGAAGGGGACGCAGATGCTCTCAAAAAGGGCAGAGGACCCGGAGTATGTCAGGGAGAGGGGCCTGGAGCTGGATTCCAGATATTATATAGAGAACCAGCTGCTTTCCCCGCTGGAAAGGATATTCATAGCGCTTGGGATTTCCAAGGGAGAGCTGCTCGGTAAAGGAAAACAGATAGGAATCCTGGAGGCGCTGAAAAACCATAAGGAGAAGAGGCTCAAGGAAATTCCCATGGGCATTGTGAACGGCTTCATATGCACGAAGTGCAACAAGTCATACAGGAGGCCGAGCCTGATAGGGAAGTGTGAATGCGGCGGGGACCTCTATTTCTCAAGCCCCCAGGGGCCTGCTGAGTTCGCTGTGGTGGAACAGCCAACGTGAACCTCCATATGAAACCCAGGGGCCTGATTTTGTTAAATCCCTTGTAAATTCACATGAATTTCATCTGGAAGGGGGGTTGGGGCCTCTTTATAGCGGTTTCAGAGTTCCACAGGAAACAGGGGTGTCACATCTTCATACAAGCCAAGTTCACTTCACACAAAAACAACCAAACAAAAGATTTATATGTTTGCTGCTGTAATATTGCAATAATATAATTGGTGGATAAAATGAGATACAACCCGGATGATATTAAACTATGGGGAAATGAATTATACTCTTTCCAACATGAAGGAGACCTGAAATCCCTTTTCCCGCTTGAAGGGGCACTGGGAAACAGAAGCTGGGAGCTGGTTGCGGCACATATAGTTTCACTCAGCCAGAAGAAGGGGGAGTGGGTTGGTGTTAAGGATTTCCATCCTGATTATGATACCAAGGGAATGATTAAGGCAGGACTTCTGAAAGGGGTTTATAAAAAAATAGAATGGCCAGACTCTTTAGAAGCGAAAAAGATAGGGGTCATGCTCACTGAAGAGGCAATTGAAAGATTGGTGCAATACACTGATCCAGCGCAGAGTGCTTATATGGGAAAGTGTTGTGACAGTATAATGAAAATGGAAATAATGGAAACTGCTTCTAAATAAAATAATAATAAATTATCAGCGGCACCATCAAACACCCCATCAAATTGCTCCTTTTCACACCAAAAAGCGGAGCCAACAGGCCTATTGAACTGGATATGAACAATATGAAGATTCCCATGGGGCCTGTGAACAGTAACACCAGAACAACCAAAACCAATATTATGAATACAGTAAGCTTGGTATAGTCAATTCCCTGCATCACACGGACCACCCCCTTTGTCAGCTTGAGCATAACCATTGCCGAGAATCCGGTTGCTATCAGGGCAACCGCAACCAGGAGCAGCATTTCATTAAAACCAAAGAAAGCCAGCACATTCTGCACAGCGATTGCCGCCCCGGACCTGGCCCTGCTTATTGTGTAAAGGGATATAAGTGAAAATATTGCAACAATTGTATTGATTGCCCCTATGGAAACTAGGAATTCCTTCTCATCCCCTCTCCTTGTTATCTGCTGTGCCAGAACCGTAGCCTGGGCAGCACCGATGGCAGGAAGCGTTCCCACAAGCGCACCCGAGAACAGCCCCTTGAATATCCCTGACAGTGCAAGCCTCCCTGGTATCTTGGGAGTCTCCATATATTGCTCTGGGATTTCTGTCTTCCTGTTGAGGCTGATAATCATGGTGCTTATCCCAAAGAGCCCTGTGAACATAGGAAAGAGTGTAAAGTCCTGTGGAATCATATAGGAATCCAACACAATAACACCCAGGATTCCTGATAGCAAGAAAACACCCAATGCAGCCGTTCTCCCCCTAAAGGACGACTCTGTTGCAATCATCACCACTGCTATTATTATCAGAATCCAGTGTATGGCACCCTGTATGTTCTGGTAGAGAATGGGCAGAATAACAAGGAAGAATGGAAAGAGAATCATGCATACGAACACTGCCCCCACACCACCAATTAGGGTCAGGTATATTGCTTCAACACCCCTGCTGTCCAAAAGCATCTTATGCCCTGGCAGCACAGATAAAGCACTGCTGGGATCTGGTGCACCAAGCAATATGCTTGGGAAAAAATTAAAAAAAGTATGGGTTATTGCCATAGCAATAATCATTACAGCTATCATATAGGGATTGAAAGTGGCTGCAGCACCAAGCAGAAAAATCGAGATAAGATTAACGTGAATTCCGGGTGTAATCCCTGTGAATACCCCCAGGAGGCATCCCGCAAGCGTGAACAGGAGAAGTTCAATCATACCCTTCTTATGCTCCCCCTCCTGTATGTGAGTCCCAGCTTGCCAGAATCCTCAGGGTATTCTTTCACAACCCCGGTTGAGCATATTTCCTCCCCCTGGGAAAACCCATATATGTCAATACCGCTTTCATTGAGCCTGAGCGCAGTGGTATTGAATATGATGAGCCCTATCTTTCCTGTGATATCCTCCAGCCTCATGAACACATGGTTGTTGGAAACATTCTTCCACTCTATGTTCCCACACACAGTTACTGCGGTCCCTACATTATCAATGGTTATCCTGCTGATGCTTATGGGGGCCTCCATCTGCACCCAAGCATAATACAAAAGAACCAGCCCAACAACCGAACAGATTAAAGCAATGTTCCTTATCACTTTCTCTTCCATGGTTAGATTTGGATTCAGAATTTATAATTTCAATGAAATACCTCGTATAGTCGCAGTATACGGATATAACAGTGTTATACCCGCACTCAGAACACCAATTAATATTCTTAATCAATACAGGCCTTCTATATTATATTTCAATAACATGTCCCTTGCTTCTTGGCAGTCTTCTGATGTTATATCCACTCTCTCGATATCACTTGATATTCCTGTTATGGATAGCGTTTCTTCAGCCCCGGCAGCTATAGTCACATCCTT
>JAUXAC010000078.1 GCA_030615035.1 Dehalococcoidia bacterium
CTTTGTCGATATCGAGCCTGATGGATGGCACGAATTTAACCCTGGCGCTGATGAGAGTAACGCCATTTATCTTATCGAAGGGCAACCGATTAAAGTTGGTCTCAAGTGGGACGACACCTGGGGTTCTTCTGGTAACGACTATGATTTGTACTTATTCGACAGCAGCTCACCCGACCCAGTTGCCGTTGCCTGGTCTTGGTGGATTCAAGATGGTAATGATGACCCGTGGGAACTTTTGGCGTATACTGCTACATATACAGGATATTACCACATATCAATAGACGGAACCTGGGCCACCGAAACGGCAAACTTCCACCTCTATTCCTATTACCACAACTTGCAATATCAGGTTGCTTCCAGTAGCTTAGCCGTGCCATCTGACTCACCTAATGCTATGGCGGTGGGTGCAGTGCCGTGGGACAACCCGACAACTCTGGAGTCGTTCAGCTCTCAGGGTCCCACAGAAGATAACAGGACAAAGCCTGATCTAGTTGCCCCTGATGGGGTAAGCACGGCTACATATGGCGCTAGTGCTTTCTATGGTACTTCAGCTTCCGCTCCTCATGTGGCTGGTGCAGCAGCATTGGTTAAGGAGCGCTATCCGTCATATACCCCTGCCCAAATACAGGCTTTCCTTGAAGGGCGAGCCCTTGAACTTGGTGAGGCTGGCAAAGACAACCTCTATGGCAGCGGTCGGCTTTATCTTGGTTCCGCGGTCCAGATTGGCATCACGGTATTACCCACAACTGTTGACTTCGGGGCGGTCGTACCCGGTACTCCCTCAAGCCCCACGCCAGTTACCGTAACCAACACTGGGGATGTGGATGAGGTTATTACCGCTACGTTGAGCGGTATCTCAACACCAGATGTCTACACTGCCGGTTTGACAATAGACAGCTTAGCGGTAGGCGTTTGGGGTGCAACCCCAGTAGTTACAGTAGGGGTTGGTGTTGATACCGGACCACTGCCATTAGTTCTCACGGTGCCTGGCGGGACAGCACACAGCACCTACACGGCAACACTGGTCTTCTGGGCTGAAATGGCAGGACCATAATTGGCCGAAAGGAGGTGAACGCTATAAGAAATAAACTGGGGTGGAGGAGGAATAAAAATCCATTTTAGGAGGATTAAGATTCTAATGAAAAAGAAGGTATTAAGTATCTGTATTGCTTTGGTGCTGGCTTTAAGCCTGTGCCTAGTGACGGCGGTGCCAGTGGCGGCCACCGGCCCAGTCACAAACATAGACACCGAGGAGACGTTTAGTACTATCCAGGCTGCGATTGATGACGCTGACACTCTTGATGGCCACACTATCAGCGTGGCGGCGGGGACTTACAACGAGCGCGTAAACATCAACAAGTCCTTGACGCTCGAAGGTGCCAACGCGGGAATCCCAGGCTCTGGCACACGTGACCCTGAGTCTATCATAAACCCCCAAGGGCTTGCTCTTGATTTTGGGGTTCTGATTTATGGGGCAGACACTATCGCGACCTTTGACGGCTTCACGGTCGAAAACTACGCTAGAGTGGGAATCCTAGCGGGATCCTACTCAATAGATCAGGAGGAATACCCTAACCCTTCTGTAGTCCACATACTGAACAACATCGTCTCGGAACCCATAGGTCAACGAAACAACAACTGCATTCAAATGGGCTTCGGGACCACCGGAACTATAATTGGAAACGAGGTCTTTTCAGCATTCCTCGAATCCGAAGACTACTCAGGGTCGGGAATCCTAGTGTCCTGCTCGAGCAACGTCTTGGTCTCCAATAACTACGTGCACGACTGTGAGGGAGGCATACAGATTATGGGATGGCCGGCAGGCGGCCTAATGGGCCCTGCAGAAGACAACATCATTGAGTACAACTTGGCGCAAGGCAATGAAAGCGGCATAGTCGCCCAACAGAACGCGATAGGCACTATCATCAGGTATAACGATGCGTTGAATAATGCTAGCGGAATCGTGTCCGTGGGCTGGTTCGGTTGGGATAATTATCTCCCCTCAGGCACACAAATCCACTTCAACAACATAGTTGGCAACGTAAATTATGGCGTGAGGAGTTATGCTTGGGATGGTGAATCTGATGAGATAGAGCTAGTCGATGCCACCAACAACTGGTGGGGTCATGCCAGCGGCCCGAGTGGCCCAGATGGTAGGACTGATCCAGATGACGTGGTTATTGGCAAAGGCGATGCTGTTAGCGACAACGTCGAATGGGATCCTTGGCTTCGTAGGTCGGTCTGGACAAATCCGGCAGGAAAAGATTTACCGCCCCGACGCTGAGTTTTGAAAGATAGCTCTAGCGCAGGTATATAAAAGGGGCTCTCGGGTGGCAATGCTAGTGGGAGCTGGTCAAATTCTGGAGGGATAAAAAGCGCGAGTACTGGACCCGGAGACAAGAGCAAAGGGGGTGATGCGTTATCAGACGATGACATAGAAAGAGATTCAAGGCGGTAAAGACTAATCAAATACCTGAATAAGGAGGTAGGAAATGGCTCAGAAAGAACGAGCTCCATACGAAATAGTAAAGATGAGCGAATTGCCAGCGGAGAAGGAAGAGAAGACTAGAGTTATAGTGATGGACAAAAAACTGCGGAGAAAGATCAGGCCCGGGGAGGAAGAGAAACTCGAAGAGGTCGCAAGGGAAGAAGGAGTTGAAGAGGTCGACCTTGATTTGAAAGAGCCTCCAGCAGCTCCCGCAGGGTCGGCCACAATATCAGGCCCAACACTCTCTCTAAGTGCTCTTGCGTCGGCAATCGCAAGCGACTTTGGTCCAGTTTGCGGCGGAGGGGCTGTCTTCTTGTCAGATAGCTTCTACTTCTTATATCCTGACCATGAAATAGCAAAGGTTCTCAGCGAAGACCTTACAGACCTGCAAATGTGGATTTCAACATACTTTGACTGTGATGATTTTGCCCAAGTAGTCGCAGGTGTTGTAAACCAGCAATTGAAAGGCGTAGCCTTCGGAACACTCTGGTTCAAAGGCCGTTATATCTACCACGCAGTTAACTGTTTCTATAGTCATGATCAGAAGAAGATGAAGGTGGTCGAGCCTCAAACAGATAGGATCTATGATTTCAACAAAGCTAGATATTGTCCAATGCTTGTTGTGATCTAAATGTAAGCTTGGCCGGGCACAAAGCCGTCAAAACAGAGTGGATGCTGTTGCGACGACAATTGGCTTGTGCCCGGTCAAGGCTATACTTCGTGGCTATAAGCTTGGGCACTACAAAAAGTGAGTCTAGTAAGGAGGTGAACGCTATAAGAAATAAACTGGGGTGGAGGAGGAATAAAATTAAAGGAGATTAAGTTTGAAAAAGAAATTTATAAGTATATTTATTGCTTTGGTGCTGGCCTTAAGCCTGTGTCTGGTGACGGCGGTGCCGG
>JAUXAC010000054.1 GCA_030615035.1 Dehalococcoidia bacterium
TTGCTCTATGGTTCGCTTCGGCTGGGCTATTACCTTTTGGATATTATTAAGACGCTGTGAGACTTCATCAGCCCACTTGGTGAGGTTCTCCAGATCAGCAAGACCACCTGCGCCTTGGGCTAGCTTAAGCAGGTTTTGTGATGCTCTCAGGTCTCGCAGGGCGACACGGAGGACATCATTGCTAGTTCTGATAATTGAGGGGCTAGGCCGCCAAGCTGGCTCCGCCCGAGTTACCCGGTTAAGTATTTCCCTTGCCCTCTGAACTACTGCCGGAGCCACGGCTGAGCCCTTCTCCTTAGCCTCCTGCATAGCTGCCTCGGCTAGAGCCACAACCTCAAGGAAAGATTCTTCAGGGGTAACTACTGCCGAAGGAGCACTTCCAGTTAAAGCGCTATCTAAATCCTTAATAGCTGAATCGCCGGTCCGCAGTATTGAGGTAATCCCCCCAACGGTAGTTTTGAAGGTCTCGAGTCCCGTCTGCATGATATCAGCCAGTCCCTTATCTGGGTTTTTTCCCATTACCATAGCGGTACCTCCTAAACGCCAAATGTTGTTTTACGCAGACCTCTAGCCCTCTCTTTGCCTTGGGCAACACTCAGGAGCTCACCAGCCTTGGTTTCCCTCTCATCTGGGTTCCTGGTTTCCTCTGGCTTGAACTCCTCACTTCGCAGGGCAGTGCGCTCAATAATACCCATGAGACGTGAGACGTTCCTATCCAGCTTATCGGTGCTGTCCTTGATAAGCTGAACCGCCGGGCTCTGGTCAGTAACTCCCGGACTACCAACTCCCAGTCTCTGTTTCATCTGCTCGATTTTGTCATACTCGTCCCAGGGGTCACGGCTTGAAACTTGGGCCACTATCCCCTCCAATCGCTTAAACCTCTCATCTACCCTATCTCTCTCCATGTCATCGATTCTGACCTGCAGCCTCTTAACGGTTTCACTCTCACCTTCACCCCCACCCTTGCTGCCATCAACGAAGCTATCAATGACCTTTTTCATCATGTAGTCCATCGGTGTCTCGCTACGCCTGGCTCCTTTGCGAGCTAGGGCTAGTTCTCCCTCTCCAGCGCCTTCCGCGCCCTCTCCTTCAGGGGCAGCGGCTCCATAAGAGGCTATCAGAGCACGCCTCTCGGCAGCATCACTCGCCTCCTGATAGTTCATGGGCCCACCAGGTAATGGTACCCAGTCTCCGACCTTGTCCTTACCGACTCTCCAGCCCTGACCTGTATCCAGGGGCTTCTTCGGTACCTCACCTGGCTTGCCGGCGACCTTTTTCCCCTTTCCTTCACCAGGTTCAATGAAGCCATACTCTTCTTCGTCAAATTCCAGTCGTCGAGTGTTAGCCCACCAAGACATCATCAAGCGCCGCTGGTGGGGGGTAACAAACCCGGCCGCATCCTTGGAGAGCACCTGATTGAGCCATCGGAGAGAGTCTATATCCCCGGAGAAGAAAATATCGGCTATGGTTGGGATGGCCTCCTTCGGGCTTACGCCCATCTGTTGCATGTGCTGGATGAACATACCGCGCTGATCCAGAGGCACACCCTGGCTCCGTGTTATTGGTAGTGCCTTTGGAGATGGGGCTTTACCGCCGGGGGCCGCTCCGATCCCAGTTGTCTCTTCAAGCTCACCGGTTACCAGGGTTTGTGGGGTAACTCCTTCTCTCAGTGACCACACCCCATTATCATCCTTATCCGCCAGTCCCAGCTGCTTCAGCTCTAGGGCCTTAGTATAGACACTCTTGTAGTGATAAGGGATGGTTAGGCACATCTGCTTGACCATCATCGATCCCTTGCTGTAGAGAAGTTCGACTATCTGGCTCTGTATACTTTTACCCTTGCTATTACTCATGGTACTTGTGTCTCCTTTCGTGCTTCTTCCTGAGCTACCTGCCTATGCTGAGTGTAAACCACATTGAACAGGTAGACAAAGAGCGAGGCAAAGGTATTATCTGGGATGTACCCCCGGTCATAAAGATAAGCTTGGAGGTTTCCCACAGCAATGACTTCCTGGTCGCTCAGCTTTACGGCTTTAACCTTGGTGACGTCCTCCCTCTTCATCCGTAGCGGCACGATTACCTCGCCCTCATTGAGGCTAAGCAGTTTTTCCAAGAGCTGTGGTTCTATAGCTTCTACTCCGGACCCGTTGACGGGTGTCTCCCTCCTTTCCATTACCATCATTTACCTCCTCCGATTATTTCTCGTACTTTATTGGCCACCGCAGTGGAGTCCAACCCGCACAGAGTTCGTAATTCAGCTATTCCGCCGTGGTCTGGAAAGAAGTCACCTAGCGACATCCGGTGCACCCTAGGTCCCGAGCCTCTGGAGTGAGCTATTGCCTCCAGCAATGCTGATGCAACACCCCCTATAGAAGTGCCTTCCTCCAGCACTACGATGTCATCGAAATTATCACAAAGCTCCTCTATCAGAGCTGAATCTACTGGCTTGATATATCGAACATTAACTACCTGAACTGGGGTGCCCTCTTTAGCCAGCTCCTCAGCGGCCTCAAGGGCAGTGTGCACTAGCTCTCCCACGGCGGCGAGGCAAATCTCAGCACCCTCCCTCAGCACCTCTGCGGTGCCGACCGGAATTTGCCTCAGTTCCGCATCAAGCCTGGCACCATACACTTCACTCCTGGGATAGCGAAGAGCGAAGGGATGGTCCTGGTGTAGCGCCGTGTAAAGGAGATGCCTCATCTCGTTCTCATCCTTGGGCACCGATACCACCATATTAGGTGGGATTCTCATATAGGCTAGGTCAAAGAGCCCATGGTGGGTTTTACCATCCTGGCCAACAAGCCCCGCACGGTCTAGAGCAAATACAACAGGCAGATCATTCATACAGACATCATGTACTATCTGATCAAACGCCCTCTGGAGGAAGGTCGAATAGATACAGGCTACAGGCCTCAGGCCACCCCTGGCCATGCCGGCAGCTACCGAGATGGCATGCTGCTCAGAGATACCTACATCAAAAACTCTATCGGGGAATTTCTCCTTAATGGCAACCAGGCCAGTGCCCTCGAGCATGGCGGCGCTGATTGCCACAATGCGCTCATCAGACTCCATTAGCTCAGCCAGGGTTTGAGAAAAGATGTAGGAGTAGCTGACTTTACTCGGCCCAGCCTTTGGTGGCCCGGGCTGATGATAGTAAGTGGGGTCCTCAGTGGCCGGTGCCCAGCCTTGCCCTTTGTTGGTCAGGACATGGACAAAGGGCACCTTGTCGGAGCACTGCCGGGCCTTGGCTATCACCTCCAGAAGCTCATTGATGTTGTGACCATCAACCGGTCCCAGGTAGTTAAAGCCCATCTCGTCCCAGACATGACCTATATTGGGGATGAGTGACTTCTGAATAGCCGACTTTATTCCCTTCCCCAAGCTCAGAACCAGAGGCCCCAGTGGCACCTTGGGCGCGAGAGTCTCAGTTATCTGCTCGAACTGCTGAAAGTCCCTATCCAGCTCAAGCTCATCTCGGATTTTAGGTAGCCACTGACCGCGCCACTTGGCCAGCCACCCCACGTTCTCGCTGATAGCCATACCGTTATCATTTAATATGATCATGAGATTATCAGGGTTCTCCTGGATGATGTTACTCAGTCCCTCGTAGGCTAAGCCAGAGGTGAGGCCGCCATCCCCTATGACGCAGACCATATATCCATTGCCACCCTTCATTATCTCTCCCAGGGCCAGCCCCAGGGCAAGGGATGGCCCGCAGCCAGCATGGCCCAGCGCCAAGACATCATGGGGAGACTCGGAAGGCTCAAAGTACCCAGAGTAGCCCCCGCTGGTCCTGATATTACCAAAATCCTTAGCCCGGCCTGTCAGGATCTTATGGGCGTAAGCCTGGTGGCTGACATCAAAGATGATGTGGTCTCTAGGGGAATCAAATAAACGGTGCAGAGCTATGGTTAGCTCTACGACCCCAAGATTGGAGGCCATGTGTCCACCATTGCGGTTCACCGTGCTAATAATAAGCTCCCTTACCTCCTCAGCCAGGGTGGGAAGCTCACGCTGGGGAATTTTCTTTAAGTCCTCGGGCGAGTTTATAGTTTCCAGTATGCTCATCACCGCCTCCGTATCGGCACTCCGCTTATCCTCCTCAGAACCTTTCTGAACCGCTCTGAGTCTACTATCCACTGGTCACCACGGTAGCGGATGGCTCTAGAGGCATATTTACGGGCGAAGACATCTTCGCCTTTGCCACGTAGGGCACCATCTACCAGGTCAAGGAAGGTATCCTCACTCATCTCGACTTCACCGGTGTATTCCTGCCTCTCTGAGGTCGGCCAGAACTTACCGTGGTGGATCTCGTAGATTCTGGTAATGCCTATCGGGCCAAGGATAGTCCACTTACCCACCCAGCCATCAGACTCTTTCCAATCTTCATCATCCGCCACCTCAGCCATCTTACTCATCAGGTAGTCTACTAGCTTGCCAATTTTAGAGCCTTCTCCAGAAGCCATCGTGACATGCCCTCCTTTTCTTTCTGTAGTGTGACTGGTCTATTTCCCAGGGCATTACCCAGAATTTCCTTAATGGCTCGCTGCCTTTCCGGGTGGTTAGCGAAGGGTACTGCCCCGAGGAAGCGAACCCCGAAGGTCTTGGCTAGAGTTGTCACATCTTCAGGGGGGCGGTCAAAGGGGTTGGATATCTGGCCACAGTGAGGGCACTTATA
>JAUXAC010000203.1 GCA_030615035.1 Dehalococcoidia bacterium
ATAAGTCAAAAGTGGACCGACTATAATATGGCCCATGCACCAGAATCTATTTACTATCATCCCTTTGTCTGGGATAAGTCTGCACCAGCCATCGGGCCTTTCTGCACAGATCCAGATGGCAATGTAATTCTCGACTTCTCCAGTCACGGAGCTGCCTTCCCACTGGGCTATAATAACCCCGAGCTCATTGATATAGCTCAAAAGGCAGCCTCAGTAATGCCAGACCGACAGGGAATTGAAGTTCTCGGGGTCTACGGAGATGACCCGGGAAAGATAGTGGTTCCCACCCCGGCTCACTTGGTAAACAAATTAGCCCAGATAGCCAAACCTATTGGTCTGGACTGCACTTTTCTTTCCAATTCGGGCGCTGAGGCGGTGGAAAATGCCATGAAGGCTGCCTACGACCACCGCCGCAATCTGGGGTTCAATATCTCCTTTCAGGGAGCCTTCCACGGGCGTACTATGGGAGCTACAACCCTTACTCGTAGCCGTAAGAATATGCGGAAGTGGTATCCCCAAATCCCGAATCATATTGACTTGCCCTTTTGCCACTGCAAGGGAGAATGTAAATGCAGCTGGAAGGTTTATACGGTCAAAGGTAAGGGTATAATGACCCAGCTAGAACACCTGCTTGACCCGGACATCGGTCTGCTTGACCCTGATGAAGTGGCTTTTATTATTGTGGAGCCTGTGCGGGGAGAAGGTGGCTACAATATACCGGCACCTGGTTTCCTTGAGTCTGTGAACGACACCGCCAAGAAATACGGCATACCACTGATATGTGACGAAGTTCAGTCTGGCCTGGGTCGTACCGGTAAATGGTTTGCTCTTGAGCATTTTGGGATAAAGCCAGATTACATCTGCTTGGGCAAAACTTTGGCAGTAGGTGCTACCATGGCTAAAAGGGAGATGTTTCCTCAGGAGAGGAGCCGACTTGGTGGCACCTGGGGAGGTGGTAACGCCGTTTCTACTGCTGTAGGTTATAAAAGGCTGGAGATTATTGAGAGGGATAATCTCTTAGAAAATGCTACCAAGATGGGAGCTCGTTTTCTCAATGGGTTCAAGGAACTCGAGAAACTACACCCACATACTCACGATGCCACCGGTTTGGGGCTGATGGTTTCCATCAGATTTGACGATATTAGCTTACCCTCAAAGGTAGCCGATGAGGCATTTAAGCATGGACTTTGTGTGTTTCCTTGCGG
>JAUXAC010000103.1 GCA_030615035.1 Dehalococcoidia bacterium
GCCGGTCGTTCAATACTCCCACCCATTTTTCGGGTAGTGCATCAGCACCGAGCATCATCCCACAAACTGAACCGGCCGTGGCACCGTTGCAGTCAGTATCCCATCCACCACGCACAGCAACGACAATACTGGTCTCGTAATTACCCTGGCCGGCCATCAGTCCCATCACTACCAACGCAGCATTGTTGATGGTATGAACCCTGTGATAGTCCCCATACTTTTCATTGATTTTGGTCCATACCTCCTCCCAGTCACTCAGTTCCTTGCTCCATTCAACTGTGTCTCGGACAGCTTCAGCAAGGCGACAGTTTCCGGGAATCTCGGAGAGGCCAATCTTGATAACCTCTTCCACATCGCTGGTCACAAACGCGGCTGCCAGCATTGCGGCAACAAACATTTCGCCGTAGATGCCATTCTTAACATGGGAAACCGTCGCATCGCGGAAGGCAAACTCAGCCGCTTTCTCCGGCCAGCCGGGAGCCGCATAGCCCCAGGCATCAGCGCGGATCTGGGCACCAATCCACTCACGGTAAGGATTACGGTGCCTAGCAGATTCAAGAGGCCACAAATTGTTCACCAGATTGCGGTATGCCGTTCTCTCTGCTGTATAGGTAAGATGGTACGGCAATCGGTTGAGCCAGGTCTCAGCCACATTACGTGAGGTGAAGTCCAGCCCGTAGCTCTCCAGGATGTGCAACCCTAGAAGCGTGTAATCCATGTCATCATCGCGTGCCATGTACTGAATTCTACCGCGAGTGCAATCAGGATCACGCAGTTTCAGCCCCTCAGGATGCCCGTCCACTAGAGGGATGTAGTCATTCAGCGGCAGAGCCTCTGCAAATTGAAGATAGCTATCAATCTGGTCCTTATGCCAGCCCTCCACAGGTTTCCCCAGGGCACAGCCGGCGGCTCGCCCTAACCATGCCCCGTGAATGTGGTCAAGCATCTGGGCATCCGTGAGATTCAGTTCCATACGGCGCGGCCCGTCGGGACGCTCGGCACGAATCTCATCCAGCGTGGACGGTTCTACATAGGAAAATGACTCTGCGGGTTGCAGGCTTTCGAGCTCGTACAGGATAGTGTACAGTTCTATCCCTCGTAATCCATCGCCCCTTCTTAAGGCACGCTCAACACACTCCTCGATCGCTTCCACATCACACCCTTCTTCGCGCCGTTGCACAATCTCATCGCGGATAAGGTCAATCAACTCTTTGGATATTTCCATTATTCGTTATCCTCCTTTAGGTCGGGCTAGCGTAGAGAGAAATGTATCTATCTCGTCTGCGGAGGGCATGGAAGGCTGTGCTCCCCTGACGGTAGCCGAGAGTGCCGCTGCCGCCGATGCTCTTCGCAGGGACTCCTTCACTGAGACGTCGAATGACAGCGAGCAGGCAAAGACTCCACAGAAACAGTCCCCGGTACCAACGGTGTCCACGACATTGACAGGAAAGGCTTCTTGATAGTATGCCTCCTGAGCCGTAACGAGAAGTGAGCCCTTTTCGCCCAGCGTAACGATGACGTTTGCTGCTCCCCAGCTCCGGAGCACATGAGCGAGAGTCTCGTTATCACCCTCTCCAATAAGGACTATCAGTTCAGGGCGATTGCAAATAAGAAAATCAACTGCTTCAAGAGTTTCTTTAGAAGGTTTCTGCTGACAAGCTGGCGCTATATTCCACAGAACCAGCATATTCCGTTTCTTGCACTCCCGTATTATGGCTTCAGTACTTGCCTGGGGAATCTCATTCTGAAAAAGGGATACTACTGTCTCACCTGAGTGCTCAGGGAAGGTGATGTCACCAAGGCTGAACAGGGAGTTAGCTCCGGGAGCAACGGCGATAATGTTCTCTCCCCTTTTGTCCACAATAATCTGAGCAATACCCGAATGAATCCCGGCTTTCACGGTGATATTCCGTACGGAAACACCAGCGCTTTTGAGGCTTGTCAGCCTCTCCCTACCAAGGGAGTCATCGCCGAGATAACCAAACATCTCAACCTCTGCTCCCGCCCGTGCCGCAGCTACTGCCTGATTGGCCCCTTTGCCACCAGGGAATGTCATGAATTTACCGCCAGTAACTGTTTCTCCTGCTGTGGGAAGCACATCAACATATGTGACGAGATCCGTATTGATGCTACCGAAAACCAATACTCTTCTCTCCAAATGCATCTCCTTCTTTATATAGAACCCTAAGTAGAGCCTCTATTGAAACACTGCTCTTAAAGATAAGAGCTTTCACCCCTGAACAGTCTAGCGGAATGATAACTTCTCCAGTCCAGCAATCTCCCGCAACAAATTGATGAAGTAGCAATAGTTCTCAAAGGTTGCATCTGGCGGCACATGGTGGTCTACAGACGGGAAGTAGCCCCCCTGTTCCAGTAAGAAGGGTACCTTGGACATAACCTCTTCCCGTATCGCCTTCTTCCCCTTGATAAGTGCTCGTTTGTCAATGGTGCCAGTTATTATTAAATCCTTCCCGTACTTCTTCCTTAGAGCAACAGCATCATTCCCGGCAGCCACTTCAAATGGCCAGAGATAATTGATTCCAGACTCGAGCCAGAGGGGAATGAGTTGTTCAACATTGCCGTCACTATCTAAATAGATTACATCAACACCGTAGCTGTGCAGAAGGTC
>JAUXAC010000200.1 GCA_030615035.1 Dehalococcoidia bacterium
ACCGGTCCTCACCACCAGGGCAACCGGCCAGCACTCAGCCGTAGTAGAGAATATGTCGACACCGATACCACTGGGAAGGTGGACAAGCAGCTTATTCTTGGGACCATAGACTTTGCTCCCCAGCTTGTTCAACCGATAGCCCAACATGTCGAAGTAGATCATTGTCTGTATCTTGGCATCCAGCATGTCGACGCCGTCAACATACTTTGGTATGCAGAGCAACTCAATATCATGGGGGTAGGGTTTGCGCCTACGGGTACTGCCAGCTATTGTCACCCTTTGGCAGGCAGGCTCCAGTATTCTTAGAATGTTGTTTGCTATCGCCTGAGCCTTTTCTAGTTCCATCACCACTCCTCCCTGGGAATAGCTTCCCCTGATACCCCCCATACGCCATGAGAAAACCTGGCACTTTCAGGGGCATCAGCCAGTATCTTGTCTTTGACCTCTTCATACCTCCCCTGGTACTGAGGGAGCTGCTCCCCCTTCTCGTCGAAAACCATTACCATGCCGTTTTGGAACTTAATCACGTGGTCAATCATCCCTACTTCTCCTCCTCGAGTTTCTTTATTTCATCCAGCCAGCCTCAGCACTCACCTGAAGCATGTTTAGCTAGTATCCTGTCTCGAGGCCTTTGACTAACTGGTGTGTCACGCAGACATTGAAGGCATTGCGTTGTCTCCCGAATTTCAACCCCAGGTGTATTTTCATCACAGCCGGGCATATATGTAACTCCGCCACAGGTAATACATTTGAAAGCTATCTTGTCCATCCTTTAACCTCCCTAGTGACCAATGTCAGGTAAAAGTTGCCCTAAATGTTGCCCTATGGCGGCGCCCTCGGCACCCCCAGCCAGTCAAGAAGGATTGCCCGCACATACCTGACGCTAAATTTATTCTGGTCACAAGCCTCTTTGAAGGCGTCATGTACCTGCTCGGCCGTGGCGCCGCCCGCCGAGGATATTTCTTTCCCTAAATCCCGCAATTGAGCTATCTGACGGCTATCAGGG
This sequence comes from Dehalococcoidia bacterium, assembly GCA_030615035.1. The sequence goes on from JAUXAC010000200.1 coordinate 1,007, forward strand.
TTTTTGCCAAAAGCCTTGGGAAAGGTGTCTTTTAGAGATTCAAAAAGTGATAAGCCGGTAAGTGAGGGTGGGGGTTTCTCACCTGAGGGCTCAGGTGAATTTCCTCTTTCCTCTTTCTTTTTCCTATTTCTTTTTCCTCTTTCCTCTTCTTTTTCTTTCTCTTTGCTACTTTCTCTTAATACTGGAGTCGAAGGTGAGACCATATGGCGCTCTCTTCCTAAGCCGACTAGCAGTATACCTTCTCGCCACTGGAAGGTCAGCGGGTT
>JAUXAC010000044.1 GCA_030615035.1 Dehalococcoidia bacterium
AACCCCACTGTAGCTGTCAACAGTGAGCGGGGAGGCGGGGTTCATAGACAGAGATATTGCTATAGTCCAATTTCCAGTTTTGTTAATATCAAACCGCCCGCCAATGAACTCATGGGTAGCACCTGGGCTGGCACTCCCAAACTGCCAATCCTGATAATCCTCGACTATTAGCCCATCGGGGTCTTTCACTATCCAGTGGATGCCCAATTTCTGGCTGGTAGCCATATCGTTGCGCCCCCAGATATGGACCAACCCTCTTTGACCCTGGGGAATATCATAAACTGGGATGGAAGCTCGGGACTCATCATACTCTAATTGCTTCTTGCTTATTGTGCCAGCAAATTCAGGCACGGGTGGGTGTGCTACATCCATGTGACGGAAAAGTGCATCTGCAGTGCTAAACTGAGCACCGCAGATAGGGCAAGGAAAAACTGGGGGTGGATGAGCCGATGCGATATGGGCTTCTAGCGCAGCTTGTGAACTGAAAGTTGCGCCACAGTAAGGGCAGGGATAAACTGGGGGTGGATGAGCCGATGCGATATGGGCATCTAGCGCAGCTTGTGAACTTAAGGTTGCGCCACAGTAGGGGCAGGAATAAGCTGGTGGTGGTGGGTGATATTCCTCGATGTGAGAGGTGAGCGCAGCCATAGTGGTAAAGGTGGCCCCACAGTAGGGACAGGGATAGTAGCTGGGAGCGGTTATTGGTATGCTATCCATCAATCCCCCTCCTCTATTTCTTCCTCCGAGCGACTAAGGCAATACCCAGGACAGACAAAGCGCCAATACCGAGCACTATAACAGCTGTGGGGAGAGCCGCTTTAGTCTTTAAGCTGACAACTTTACTATCAGAACCATAATAAGTCCAGTGGTAACCATCCCAACGCTCCACCCAGACAAAAGCGGTAGTTTTGCAATCAGGCATGGTGAAAGAGGCGCTGTAAGTTTTGGACTCCCCGCTCTTAATAACATCAGTTCCGCCACCAATAACATAATCGGGGTAAAGGTCTGGGACGGCATCTATCGTGGTTTTAAACGGAGCGTATTTAGCCAAGGTACTCGTCACCTTGACAGATACCGAAACCGGTTCGCCTTCTTCAGCGCTACTGGGAGCAGTTATTGCAATATCAGTATAAGCCATTAGCTCTCCTTTTCTTGTCCCCAGTGTCATTTTATCATAGGCTGAAAAAATCAGTATGTCAATGGTGCGATGTCCATTCTCTCTCCAGTGTTATCTGTTCATAAGCCTTTTGGATTCTCTTGAATTCCTCAGCGTCGCCTCCAACATCAGGATGCACGCGCTTTACATGAGATTTATAGGCTGCTTTAACTAAGAAATCCGGGGCATCTGGATTAACTCCAAGCACACGGTAAGGACTGTCTTCAGGAACTTCCTCAACAAAGACACTAGTTACCTTTTTCGTAATCTCGTTTCCGAAGAGGCTAGCGCCCCGAGCTACCACATGCTTCAGACGCTTTCCAGTGAAGAGATAGAGCATATCGTCAACGTTTCTCACTGTCCTTCTAACTCCTGCTTTTGACATAGCTTTCCTCCTTTTCCTCGACTGTTTTGAGGTCAAACTCGCTGAGCCCAATATCTGTACTGAAAGCATACTTATCGTTGAACATGCCGTATATGACATACTTCCCCCTGAGCGATTTCCCTGGGGGCGCAGTAGATTCAAGGATACGGTCCTCGCCACCTTCTCCTTCGGTTACTATGAACATGTGGCCGTCTGTCTTTCCCCCCATTGCCCAAAGCCCAAAGGCACAATATACCTGGTCCGGGGGAATATAGTTCCTGAGGATGCTTGTCAATAGAATTGAACTGCAATCGCAATCTACCCCAGAGCGCTTAGTTAAAGTCTCGCTGGGGGTACGCCACAAGTCGCCTACTTCTGATCCGTAGGTCGTAAAGGAATTAACAAACTCCTGGGCAGCACTCAGAAAATCGGGTGCCTGCACCAATACCCGGGCGATATCTCTCACTTCCTGGTCGTCGGGCTGCACTAGAGAACGGATGGAGTGGTATTCGTGGTCGTGCCTGACATCGGCCAGGAGGTCATCATATCGCTTTATCTTGCTATCCCCGGCGACTATGGAAATGGCGCCATTTTTCATCAGCTGCTTTACCGACTCCTCGCCAATCTTAAAGTAGGTCATAGCTTCCTCCGTTGTTCTAAAAGTTTGGACATGCTCTTTAACTGGATACCCTGGAATCGACCCCTCGAGCTCCCGGCTGTAGTCTTCAAGGGGTATATATTCTACCGGGGGTCCAAAAATGGAGTGATTGACAACCCATTGCCAAAAGGACAAGCCCGTGCGGCCGCCACTCCTGAAGATGGGTAAAGTGACTGACTCAACAGCTATTAGACCAAGGGTTAGCTTTGGTAGCACCCGCTTGAGTTCTTTAGCCCTTTCAGGTTCCATTGCTCAATGCTTCCTGATAAGCTTCACGGGCTAGCCGACACGCCTCCTCATACGGCAGGTGTGGATGCCCGAACGGAGAGCTCGGTTCGAGGTGGGTTGAGTCGCGGAGAAGTCTCCAGAAGTGGACACCATCATGCCTTGAGTGGCCAGCCCCCCTAAAAACAGGCAAGAATGAAAATGCTATAAGCCCTACTACTATTTTCCCTAACATTGATTAAAAGCCCTTATTCTTAATTCCAAATCACTATCTGATAACTCATGTTCCCATATTATTAAACAATCAAATCCAAAATCTTTAAATTTGGTTATTCTTTCCTGTGGATTAGCATTTTTGTGCCAGTAGTCACCGTAGAGTTCTATTATTTTCTTTCTTCCATTGATATTTAGAAAATCAGGATTTATCCTACCTATTATAACTGAACCATCACCAACAAACCTATATTTCCCTGGACACGCTTTCTCAATAATGAGGTTTAACCTCTTTTCGGCCTTATTAGGAGTAGCGTGTTTCGCCTTAATCTGCTTGGCTATAAATTCTGGGGTTTTCCACAGGGCTTTAAGAGCTTCGCGTCTGCCTTCTTTGTTTCTTAGATTAGCTAACCTTATCTTTTCCCGATGCTCAGGTGCTAAAGCCCTGCCCTTACATGGATGCTCATGAGTCTGGTAATAAAGCAAGTGAGCTTGCCTATTTTTCTCAACTATTTCAGGTGTGTGTTTTCTCCCTTTGAGAACTGCTGATATCTTATTAACCCAAGTAATTTTCCGCCCCTTTAGCGCTTTGGATAAGGCAGGGATTTTCTTTCCTTTAGTTACTCCAGGTCTGCCAATCAATTTTTGTCTAATTTTGTCTATATGTTCCTGTGTCTTAGGTCGAGGCACTCCAGTAAGGCGAATCCTATTTGCTTCAGCAAGTTTGGCTATCCTTAGGTCAGTTTCCTTAGTTAACCCCTTGCTCCAAGGAGAAATACCTTTGATAGTCTGGGCATGATTTCTTATATGCTCAGGTGTTTGTCTATATCCTTTTTTAGTCACCAAGCACTCCCGGGGTGATAAGAAGCCCTTCCATTCTTGACTCCAGTTATCTCAGTATACACCGCCGGGGGGAGGTTGCCAAGATGAAGCAGAGCCAGTAATATAATATCAACAAGTTAGGAGGTGTTTATGTCATTCCCTTTAACCTTTAATCGTTGCCCCAATTGCGACTGCAAGGATACCGTCTGCCGGCTTGCCTGCGCCGATGAACCATCCATTCCCAAGAATACCTTTGTTTCCCTCGAGAAGAAGATCACTCCCATCCAGGACTTTACGAAAATATCCACACCTACCACTAAGATACTTATTCGGCATTATGATACTTGCTCTAAGTGTGGCCTCGACTACTGCACCAAGGTCGAGAAGACAACTATGCCTACAGATGCCCTGATGAAAGCGATGGGTCTAGGGCAAGTAGTGGGATTGAAGCGATGATTGACTTTGAAGAGATGAAGCAAAGACAGGAAATGGGCCAGCAAGACATTGACTCGCTGGTTGATGATGAAAAGACGGTGCTCCGGCACTACTGCAGCCTGGCGACCGAGGCGTTATTGAGGATGGGAACACAGAGAGGGGCACCGGTAGACCAGGTGGTAATAAATTCTTTTAAGACTGGTATTGCCCTGGGTTTAAGGTTATCCATAACGGGCGGCGAAGTCCAAGGAAGGTAGCGCCAGATATTGGCTCTACCTAAGTTCTCGCACGCTCTAGATACTTTTCAGCCGGCTTCCTGACAATCAAAGCTACAGCGACCAGTCCTACCGCCCCGGTGATCATCAGGGGTAACAGCGCCTTGCCTATTGCCTCAATCTTGACAATGCCAAAGGCAATGAGACCGATGACGAAAAGAGGCACCAACAAGGGAACAAGAACGGCAAAAGATGGCGAGCCTTTCTGAAGAACAAGCCTAGTAGTGGGTATGCCATCGATGACACGGGCTGTGGGTCGATAAGCATGGAAGCCATTGGCGAGCATCCCCAAGTAAAGGTCATCGAGCTCATCTTCAGTAGGCAGGTCTTCAGTACAGATAGTCAAACATGCCTTCCCCCCTACCTCCATGGTGGACTCCACCAGTTCAAGAGCTGTGGGAAGTTCAGCTCCTGAGTAGCCAATAATCTCGTTCTGCATAGTATACCTCCCTTGGGTCTCTGCCGGCCGTTTGGTACCCGCCGCCATAAGCAAACCTATTAGTACGCTCGTCACGGCGCCGAAAAGAAAGTCCTCTGGCCGCACATAAACCTCATTCATCACCTGATTATGTAACTGTTTAGGTGGGGTTGTCAATAGCACCTTCATCTTTTCCTGCGTGGCAGAACGGGCACTCCTCAATCGACGAGGCTTTATCCTCGGGTACCGGCCACGATTTTCCACATTGGTCGCAGGTAGCCTGCACCATCTTCTCTTTTGCCTCGTAATCTGTGGACTTGGCTAATGCCTTCTCCGGATGCTTGATCTGGTCAATGAGGTGCAACCGCAGCTTTGCTATGTATTCGGCTCTAGGCATGCCCATATCCTGGATAGTAGCCGCCAGGTCAGGACGGGCTTCGGCAATAAACTCCATGAGCCTGACTAGCGATATCTTCTCAAAGTGTTCGGCATTGTCGCTCACCGCGCTAAGGTCCAGTTTCTCCAGTGAAGGGAAGCGCCCTTCGTTTACCATAGCTGTGATATCTTTTGGCTCTAGCCTCCTGAGATATTTGCGGAGTGCTTCAACTATCTGCTCGTGCATTGTTTCAATGAAAAACTCGAAGGCAAAGCGGCTGCCGAATTTGCTAAGGCTCTTTTTAATTGCCACTATTT
>JAUXAC010000010.1 GCA_030615035.1 Dehalococcoidia bacterium
AGCACGTATTGGTAACAGCCCCTCTTCTTCTGCTAATCCATCCAGAATCTCCCCCAGGGAATTATGTTTTATATTCCACTGGTGCTCCATGCGTTCTTCGCGGTGCAGCAAATAGTCGTATGTAACTATGTCAAGCTCTGATACAGATTCGTATACATCCATCAGCAGCTGATGTTTCTTATTTTCTTCAGCTATTCTGCCTGACGTCACCAAGACTACAGAAACGAGAGCTACAACCAGGACAATTGAAACCCCAGCGCTCATATATAATTTGTTCTTAATCTTCATCTTAACATCCGTTTTAACGTATTATTCCAATAGCTTCCGGTTTAACTTCTTCCAAAGCATCTAAGTAAATATAATCCAGATAATTTGGAACCTCCGTTTTATCTGTTAAGTTATTTTCCATCTTCCATCTTGCTTGGTCTTCCATTGCTATAATCATGCTTTGGGTCAGGTCAACAACAAAATGGAAATCTGACCAAACCGATTCGATATACGGTAAATCAAGATTTACTCGCCTTGCAATAATTTCTTTAGCTTCTAAATTGTTGTTTTTAACAAATTCTTCTGCTTGTACCAATGCCTTCAGAAGGCGCTTGATCTTTTCTGGATATTTTTGGATAAATTCGTCCTTAGAAAAGACAACCCAATAAACATCTTGCCCACCGTGTGCAGACCAGACAATTGCATTGTCTCCAAGACTATTCTTAATATGATAGTTGTGGGGATGCCATGTAATTGTTGCGTCAACTTCACCCTGCGCAATAGCTTCTGGCATATCAGGGGGGTGTACGGCAACGAGTTCAACGTCTTCCAATGATAGACCATTAAATACGAGAGTCCTTCCAAGATAATATTCCGCTGAACTCCCTGGTTTGATTCCTATCTTTTTATCCTTCAAATCACTCAAACTAGAAATTCCTCTATCTCTTCGTGCAATGATATAATCAATAATAGCGGTATTAATCGATGCCAACACTTTAATATCAACCCCCTCTAAACCGAGACCTGTTATCACGAAGTCAACAGTATCAGCCACATCAACTTCGCCTGCCAAAAGAGCATTCTTTGTTTCTATACCAGTATCATACGCTTTTACTGTGGCATCAAGACCATTCTCTTCAAAATAACCTTTTGCCTCAGCTATCCAAATAACAGTTGAAAGTTCTTGGGTTGTAGCACCAACACTAATCTTCTCAACAGGTCCGGTATATTCTTCAGGCTGGTTTTGGCAACCGCCAATTGAAATTCCAGTTACAACCAGGATAATTGAAATCCCAGCACTTACATATAATTTGTTTTTGATGTTCATCTTAACATCTGTTTTAGCGTATTATTCCAATAGCTTCCGGTTTAACCTCTTCCAGAGCGTCCATGTAAATATAATCAAGATAGTTTGGAACCTCTGTTGCATCAGTTAGTCCCTGTTTTATACTCCACCGTGCCTGGTCTTCAAATAGGATCAACATAGCCTGTTCAAGGATAACGGCAAACTTCTGGTTTGGCCAACTGTAATCTATATAAGCTGAGTCATAATCAAATCTGTCCTTTACAAACTCTTTGGCATCTTCAGAATTGTCTTTAATATAATCCTCTGCCCCTAATACTGATTTTATAAAGCGCTCAGCTGCTGCAGGATTGTTTTCTATCCAATCCTCTTTTGTAATTAATACAAAGTAAAAACTCTCTACCACAGACCAGCTTACTGCATTGTCACCTAGTTCTTCCTTTATATTATAAACATTAGGATCCCAGGTAACACCAGCATCCACATCTCCATTAATTACAGCTTTTACTATTCCTGATGGCTTTAAATCAACTAACTCTACGTCATCAATGGAGAGGCCATTATATAACAAAAATTTTCCAAGATCAGACTCGGCACTGCTCTTTTTTGTGACTCCAATTCTTTTACCTTTTAAATCTGTAGGAGTTGTAATTCCTTTATCTTTTCGGGCAACTAATTCTATAACTTCTGCGGTAGCAACAGTTCCAAATACCCTAAGGTCTGTATGATCAAAACTGTTGCTCACAAAAACAAAATCAGCAGAAGTGGCAATATCAGCTTCTCCAGTTATAAGAGCATCAGCAGCAGCCTTACCAGAGCCATAATCTTTTATGGTCACCTCTAAACCATTTTCTTCAAAAAATCCCTGATGTTCAGCAACATAAACAAGAGCTCCAGTCTCTCCGGCATATGCAGCTAATGTTATTTTCTCAAGCGGTTCGGCCGGCTTCTCAACACCAACGCAGCCACCTCCAACCATAGCCACCACAACTATGCCTACCATAACGACTGCGGATATCGTCCTTTTCATCTTGTGTACCTCCGAAGCTAAGGACTACCTTAATATGTCATGCGTCCATATTATGTGCACAGTAAGTGACAATTGTCAATACACTATGGCGCTATTTTAGCGTGTTCTGCTTAGTGGCTTAGAATTAATGATAGTAAATCTGATGAAGATTGAGCCGGGAGGAGTAGCCAAATTGATAAATGCGGTAACGGCTCTTGGGAGTCCGTGATTCAAATAATGGGGCAGTTTGCTTCCTCAGCACTGGTTAGGTGCGAATCATTACCGAGAATCCTACCGGAACCAGATATTGCCATTGAGGGCCAACCACCCCTAGCGGTCCCAGCACTGCCCCGGCGAAAATAAGCAGCAGTGCCAACCAGGCGGTAGCCTCGGCTGGTTTCTGTTTCCACCCGAAGCTATTTTGGATTAGCGGCGAGACAATAGCCAGGGCAAGCCCCAAGAGTGCCAGGTTAAGGGAGTAGATAGCCCCGGCCATTAAGAGCAGTGCAAGGATAATGGAGGCGGATGCCATAGGCTTGCTATTTGGGTTTAAGCGAGCTACGGTTTCTCTGAATCCTCGCCTACTTCTGTCCTTCTCTTTAGCTTTTGCCGCGGTGACAATAAAATGGGCTCTCCGGGCGACAATAAAAGCCAGGATAGCGATAGTGGTATGCAGATAAAACGAAACATAGGCACAGGTTACCTGGCTCAGGTGTCGGAACATCTTTATTGGTGTGCGGTACCGGCCAACCACTACCCGGGCTAAGGGGCTCGCTGCGGCCAGCCAGCCGAAAGCCACTAGCCCCCAGGCAGTGGTAGTCATAGCATTGACGGAAACAAAGGAGATGGCCAGTAAAAGTAATAGGTAAGGCAGAAATAGGGAAGTAGCCGTCCTTCTCAACGTATGTGCTATAATGTCCCATTTTTCGGCGAAAGACGCTGAGGCGGACTTAATAAAGGGCACAGTATGCTGGGCGAAGGTCTCAGTATCGGCCATGGTCATGCGATAGGTGCGTTTTCTCATCTGCCCTAAATTCTCCGGGACACCTTCACTGCAGACTATGTCTTCGGCGAAAAATCCGGTATATCCAGCATCACGCAAGGCTATGGTAAAAGCTACATCCTCGGCGACAACTTCGGGGAAGCCTTCTGCCTTGGAGTAGGCTTCAGTGCGAACAAGTACCCCGTGCCCCAGCATAAGGGGGAACCCGTAGTGATTCCGCGGGACATTGTTATGCTCCCAGCGAATTAGAGTTTCGGCGAGGAAATGTTCAGTAAATTCATTTCTGGTGCTGGAACCGCTATCATGGTTTGCCTGTACAAATCCGATTAGCTTATCCTGCTGAATGTAAAAAGAGGTCTTCTTCAGAAAGTCCTTGTTGAGTATACCGTCAGCGTCGCAAAGAGCAAAGAATTCATATCCCTTAGCTTGGTTGGCTAAAGCCAAGTTGAGGCTACGAGCCTTGAACCCCTCCAGCTTTTCTCGTCTGACGATGGTGGTCTTTTGCGGGAATTCTTTGTGGAATTCATCTACCTGGTCTCTTCCTTGTTGACTCTGGCTTACGTCGACAAGGAAGACATGAAAGTCGGGGTAGTTTTGATTGACACAACTTAAGGCAGCGTCATACCTGAAATCGTCTACCGTTGTATAAAGAAGAGCTATATGGGGGAAACCGGCTTCGCCCCTTTCTTCTACCTTTACCCTATGCTTTATCTTGCCTATCTGACGGAAGACCACCAGTCCGTAATGGTAGAGAGCGTAGAACCAAAAGATGGCGAGGCAGATTGCCGTGAGCACAACCAAAATCCAAAGACCGGCAGATTCTGGCGTGCCGTAGGCGGAAGCGGCGTTTATCGCCAGTAAGACCAGTGAGACTAGCCAGACCACCAGAATTATTAGATACATGGTGTTTTTCTTGGAGACTAGGTCAGGAGCTGAGTGGACTAATTTATTCTGCGGCATGGACAACCTCCATTGAAAGCTCTTTTGATGGTGAATTATAACAGAGAGGTACCGCTTTAGCAAGATAACTTTCCCTTTATTACCTTAACAGATTGACACTTCCTCTTGGCCAAGTTATCCTAGTAAGCAAGGTGAACCTCAAATGAATTATCTGTTTTCAAATCTGGAGCAAGTAAAAAAAGTGGTGTTTACCCAGCCTTTTGGCCTGATTTTCGATGTCGATGGAACCATCGCTGAAATTGCCCCTACTGCTGAGGCAGTGAAGGTTACCCCCGGATGCAAAAAGCACCTTAGGTCTTTAGTCAAGCGTCTGCCTGTGGTGGCGGCTATTTCCGGGAGGTTAACCAAGATATTGAGACGCCTGGTGGGTGTAGACGGGGTGGTCTACTATGGCAATCATGGCCTGGAACGATGGTTTAAGGGGCAAGTCGAAATTCGGCCAGAAGCACAAGACTATGTGGGGAAAACCGCTGTTGCTATCAAGGAGCTGGGTCCAATTCTCCACCCTCTGGGAGTTGTCTTTGAGGATAAAGGTGCCGGGCTCGTTTTCCACTACCGGACATTGCCTCATCGGGAAAAGGTGAGAGAGACCATCTTAGAAGAGATAAGCCGTTCCTCCGCTGCCCAATCGTTTAATATTGATAAGGCTAGAACCGTTATTGAGCTTCGTCCTCCGATTGAGATAACTAAAGGGTCAGTATTGAAGGAAATCATTGAGAGCTATCATCTTGGGGCTGCTGTCTATATGGGAGATGACGTTGCTGATATAGATGCCTTTGATACTATGCATGCCTTATCACGTAGCACTGCATTTCAAGGTTTGGCCCTCGGGGTGGTTGGGGAAGAAACACCACCAAATGTTGCCGAAAGAGCCGATTTACTCCTCAGGGGGGTGGGTGAGGTGGAGGCTTTTCTAAAATGGCTGGACGAAACCATACCCCTCAAGTCACACTGAGGCTGCTTTACTATTCAAGCGTAAAATGCTGATTATTTCCCGAATTCTACATCAGAAGAGATGACCTTTTTGTTCCGGCTATTTGAGTTGGAATAAAGGCTTAGAGAGGCGGCACACTCTCTCATATGGCTGGCGGTGTGTTCTGGCAGTGCCGTATTTACATAGATACCCGAGCCCATTTCAAACCCGGCAATAGTAGTTATCCTTGGCACTATCCTGATATGCCAGTGGTAATACGGGTCCTCTTCATCCGCTGTAGTTGAGGTTTCAATCATATAGTTGAAGGCGGGGTCATCAAGCCCCTGGTATAAGCAAAGGAGGGTATCCTTTAGCACTCTGGCCAGTTCGGCAAGACGCGACGTTGGATAAAGTCCAAAGGACGCGTAATGTTTTTTGGGGACAATCCATGTCTCATATGATACACGTGAGGCATAAGGTTGGAAGACAACTAATTGATTGGTCTCGGCAATGATTCTCTCTCCCTTCCCTAGCTCCTCACTGAGCAAATCGCAGTAAAGGCACCTGCCGATATCAGCATAGTAATCATGAGCAACATCAAATTTTCGGCGGTAGTAAATAGCCATGACGGGTGTCGCCACTAACTGGGAGTGAGAGTGTACCAGAGATGTCCCTGATGCCCAGCCCTGATTCTTGAAAATAGTAATGAACTTGAGTTGCCGATTTTTCTTTAACGTATTGTATCTTTCCTGGTAGGCTATCAGTACCTTTTCTACCTGTTCATATGTCATCAACGCCATCGACATGTTGTGAGAAGGTGTTTCTATGATTACCTCGTGTATCCCGAAGCCTTGCATTTTGCGGAAAAAAGGTCCATCGTCTATCCTAGCATTATTCTCTCCGGGCGATAGCGCTGCGAAACGATTGGGTACTACTCTTACCTCCCAGTCTAAGGCTTGGTTCGATACGGGGAGCCTGAAGACTTCTTCCGGTGTTTGGTCTTCGTTACCCGGACAAAACGGACAGGACGCATCCCAACCGGGTAACTCATTGGCACGTCTTGTTTTTGGCCTTTGCTGAGGGCGTTTAGCCCTCTCCGGGGCTATTATCACCCATGCTTTGGTGGTAGGGTCTTGTCTTAGTTCCGACATTTTGTCTTCTGCCTTTCATTTTGAGCTAACTAGCCGACCTAATATTTATTACTTTCGGCTGGAGCGACGCCGCCTTGTGGTGATTGTTTCGCCACTTTGAATTTCAAGGCTGGGAAAATTATCTTCGGTGACACTACAGGCGATTTCACAATTACGGCCTATCCTAATCCCTTCAGGAATCTTAGCTCCCTTACCGACAACGGTTATCCCGGTATTCAGCATTTCAGGTTCTTTGCGGTTAACCTGGAAATCGTCACCAAAGCCAATGCGAGAGCCGGCGCCGACTACTACTTCCTTGTCTAGGATTGAATAGTCAATGACACTATCCCGACCAATAACGCTATCGGACAAGATAATTGAGTGCTTGATTACAGCATTTTTAGCTACCTTGACTCCTGGTGAGAGGATTGAAGTCTCTACACGCCCCTCAATAACACAGCCGTTGGATATCATACTGTTAATAATGTCGCCTCGCTGGGAAATGACAGCCGGTGGTCTTTGCTCTTCCTGGGTGCGGACAGGCCAATCAGCACTGAATTTGATGGAGGGTGGGTCATCGAGTAGCTTCATATTAGCCTGCCAATAGCTTCGCACCGTACCGACATCACGCCAGTAGCCCTCAAAAATATAGGCGAAAATATTGCTGTTGCCCACCATTCGGGGGAAGATATTCCGACCAAAATCATGTTTGGAGGACCTACGCTGGGCATCTTCCTCTAACCATCTTTGCAGAACATCCTTTTGGAAAAGGTAAACACCCATGGAGGCAAGGTCACTCTTTGGTTCTTTAACTTTTTCCTGGAAGCTGGTCAATCGTCCCTCTTCGTCCACTGTTACCGTGCCAAACTCATGTAACTCCTCTTTGGGCATGCGAGTAACGGCAAGAGTAAATTCCGCACCGGTCTTTTCATGAAATTTGAGCATACCAGAGTAGTCCATTTTGTAAACATGGTCACCGCTAAGGATTAGCACCAGCTCAGCATTCTCCTCCTCAATAAACTGTAAGTTTTGATATATAGCGTCGGCGGTTCCCTTATACCAGTCACGGCTCCCTTCACGCTCCAAATAAGGGTGCAGTAACTGTATTTTACTGTCTGGACGGGCTAAGCCCCATGGCATACCAACACCTATGTGGTCAACAAGAGAGCGAGGCTGATATTGGGTCAGGACAGCCAGTTTGTAAATCCCTGAATTGACGCAATTGCTTAAGGTAAAATCTATGATACGGTACTTACCGGCAAAAGGAATCGCTGGTTTGGTTCGTTCTAGTGCCAAGATGCCTAGCCGCTCGCCTGCGCCTCCAGCTAGGATAATAGCCACGATGTTTTCCATCGCGATCACCACCTCCCCTGCGTTTTTCAGTCAACGTAACTATCTCATGTGGAAATACTGTATTATCAACGGTCGCTCTTATTCACCGGGCTATACTTATATTGATTTGTGCGTTCATATTATATCGGTTTCATATGTATGTCAAGAGAACTCTCATCAGGCAGTGAAATTCGATAACCCTGAGACGGTTTTCAGGATGTATTAAAAACAAGGGAGCCAAGGTTTACTCAGCTCCTTTTTTCCCTCTGGCTATATTCCCGGCAAAATTGTAATATAAAAACTGAAGAGGAAGGAGGTTTAGGACATGGCTGTTGAGAAAGTCGGTGAAAAATACAGGTGCAATGTCTGTGGCAACGAGGTGGTTGTGACTGTGGTTGGCGGCGGTACCCTTGTTTGCTGTGGTGAGGATATGGGAAAAATCGAATAGATTGACAGAATAAAGGGGGTTGGCGAATGCGTATCGTCTTGATAGGCCAGGCAGCCTTTGGCGAGAAAGTCCTCCAGACATTAGCCGACAGAGGAGAAGAGGTTGTCGGAGTCTATACCTCTCCTGATATTCCGGGGAAGACAAACCCGCTTAAGCAATTGGCCCTTCAATTAGGTATACCAACCTTTCAGCCAAAAAGTATGCGAGCCCCGGAAGTTTATGATGAGTATGTAAAGCTCAAACCAGAGCTAAACGTTATGGCTTTTGTAACCGACATAATACCTGAGTCTATCTTAAATTACCCCAGGTTGGGGACAATTCAGTACCATCCCTCATTACTTCCCAAGCACCGGGGGGGTAGCGCTATCAACTGGGCTATAATCAACGGGGAGACTAAGACTGGTATTACCATTTTCTGGCCGGATAAAGGGATAGATACCGGTCCCATCCTGTTACAGAAGGAGGCGGAGATTTCCCCTGATGATACGGTAGGGTCGCTCTACTTTAACAAACTTTCCCCCTTGGGCATAGAAGCAATAGCCGAAGGCATCGAGTTAATTAAAAAGGGCATAGCGCCGCGAATCCCTCAGGATGAATCACAGGCTACTTACGAGGGACTGTGCACCGAAAAGGAAGCTGTAATTAACTGGCTCCAGCCAGTAAACAAAATCTATAATCTTATTCGGGGCACTAACCCTCAACCGGGGGCGGTAACCCATTTTCAGGGTAAGCGGTTCAAGGTCTTTGACTCAGAATTACTTGCCCGTGTTGCCGGTAGTTTACCTGGTGGAATCATTGACATTACCGGACAGGGATTTGTGGTGGCAGCCGCAGACGGGGCTATACTTATTAAACGCGTGCAGGTAAAAGGCTCCCCTAAGATAGGAGCTGTCGAGTTTGCCGAGCAACTAGGCTTGAAAGTAGGAGATAAACTTGGTGACTAGGCTGCAATGCCGAGAGGAGGAACTATCATGAACAAGGTAATCAAGGTTGGAGCTGCTCAAATAGCGCCGAAGTTCTTCGACAAGCAGCAAACTCTGGAAAAAGCTTGTCAATACATTGAGGAGGGAGGGAAGCTCGGTTTAGATCTCCTTGTTTTCCCCGAAGTCTATTTTTGCGGCTATCCCTTTTGGCGTGGTGGTGTGTCGGTAAAGCAAGAGACCGAACTGGCGGCTCAAATGATACGGTCGGCTATCCGCTGGGACGGTGAGGAGGCTCAGTGCCTGGCGGAAACCGCCCGCAAAGCGAAGGTCAACTGCGTGATAGGCTGTAATGAGTTGTCCGAGCAGCCAGGGAGCCTGACGATTTACAACTCGCTGATAGTGGTCAGCCGGGATGGCAAAATTCTTGGTCGCCATCGTAAGCTGATGCCTACCCACTCGGAACGGGTCTACTGGGGCATGGGAGACGCCAGCGATATACGCGTTTTTGATTTGGATATCGGGAAACTAGGCACAAGCATCTGCTATGAACACCACATGACTCTTCTGCGTGCTGCCCTTGCCATCAAAGGTGAGGAGATTCATTGTGCCCTGTGGCCGGGGTGGTGGGCGGTGAACAAGCACCTTGGTGACAAATCGGCTAAGGTGGAGTCTAAGACGTGCGACCTCGAGTCGGCAATCCGCCAGCATGCGGTCGAAAACCAGGTGTTTGTTGTCAGCTCAAGCTGGTTTCTCAAGCCAGAAGATATTCCCGCTGAGTTGAAAGATAGGATGAAGTTCAACCTTGCCATCGGAGGCAGTTGCATTGTTAACCCCGCCGGACTGATTGTTGAGGGACCTGTGTTTGGGCGTGAGGCGCTCGTGCATACTGAAATTGACCTCTCGGAGCGCGAGCTGGTGAAGGTGTATCTTGATGGGGTTGGTCACTACTCACGGCCGGATCTATTGACATTGAACATCCGTGACGAGGCGTGGTCACCGACCGGACCCCAAAAACTGGGAAACGATGACTTAGATGCCGAGCGTGCCCGACAGCTTCTAGACCTCCTGGAGCGCTATAACCTGACTCCAGCTGAACTTGAAAAGATTCTGGAAAGACATCTAAGTGCGTCGGAGTAATTGAGCATTCCTTGCTGCAATGCTGGCAATTGGCTGATGGAGTTAAGGCAAAAGTATGGTGATGATGCCAATTACACCAACCACGATTGAACTGAACCACAAAGGTTGTGAATTTTACGAGATTTTAAGCAAAATTGAGAAGTGGGAATTACTCTAGGGGGGCTAAATGAGAACAAGGAAACTCTCGGTATCTAGTGAACGCAGTGTTTATACCTATGGATATCTTCACACACTGACGCTACTGGTAAAGATGATATTCCTCCCCTCGGGATGTTATCAATGGGTACTTCTATCGGCACAATAAAGTAAGGATTGTTGATAGTTTGGGGGTTCACGAAATGTATCAACCAAATGCAAATAAAACCGTTCCTTAGCTAATCACGCTGCTGTTGCCGAGACTTCAATATAACTATAATAGCTGTACCACCCAATACAACCGCAGCTAAAACAAACAATAAATCCGGCCAAAGTCCCCTCTCCGGTGAAGGGATGGGTGTTGGCTGTCCTGCCGGAGCCTCTGGCGGTTCTGTGCCAGGGGCAGGTGCGGGAGTGGGAGTTGGTGGGAGAGAGACGGAGAGGGTTACCGTCTTCTCGTTGTTGGTCTCATCACTCTCAGTAACCTCATTATTGGAGTCGGCAACTGCCTTGATGGCATGTGAGTCTGCCTCAGCAGTCCAGGTGAAAGTCTTTGTCGCTGTAGCGCCAGCATCTATCTCTTGGACATCCTGGTAACCTCTGGAAGAGCCATCAATGTAGAAGTCGACACGGGAGGAACCAGCTCCACCGCTGCCCTGGTTCTTTATAGTCACGGTAAAAGTTACCGTGTCCTCTATTGATGGATCTGCCGGCAACCAGGCTATTGTCTCGATGATAAGGTCAGGAGGAAGGGTTGAGAAGGTTACCGTCTTCTCATTGTTGGTTTCATCACTCTCATTAACCTCATCGTCAGAATCGGCAACTGCCTTGATGGTATGTGAGCCTGTCTCAGCAACCCAGGTGAAAGTCTTTGTTGCCGTAGCGCCGGCATCTATTTCTTGAACATCCTGGTAACCTCTGGAAGAGCCGTCAATGTAGAGGTCGACGCGGGAGGAACCAGCCTTACCAATGCCCTGATTCTTTATAGTCACGGTGAAAGTTACCGTTTCCCCTATTGATGGGACTACCGGCGACCAGGTTACTGTCTCGATGATTAGGTCGGGGGTAGGGAATGTTACCGTCTTCTCATTATTGGTCTCGTCGCTCTCAGTAAGCGTGTCGTTGGAATCGGCAACTGCCTTGATGTCATGTGAGCCTGCCTGGGCAATCCAGGTGAAAGTCTTTGTTGCAGTAGCGCCGGCAACTATTTCTGGAACATCCTGGTAACCTCTGGAAGAGTCATCAATGTAGAAGTGGACACGGGAGGGACTGGCTATATCACTGCCCTGGTTCTTTATAGTCACGGTGAAAGTTACCGTTTCCCCTATTGGTGGGCTCGCTGGCAACCCAGTTATTGTCTCGATGATTAGGTCAGGAGCAATTGTTGAGAGGGTTACCGTCTTCTCGTTATTGGTCTCGTTGCTCTCAGCAACCTCATTTTCGGAATCGGCAACCGCCTTGATGGTATGTGAACCTGCCTCAGCAGTCCAGGTGAAGGTCTCGTTGGCCGAGGCACCGGCGTCTATGGGATTAACATAGTCCGAAGCCAGGTAGTTATCATCAATATAGCATGTAACGTAGGAGTAGTCGGACTTGCCGCTGCCCTGATTCTTTATAGTCACGGTGAAAGTTACCGTGTCTCCCATTAAGGCGCTTTCTGGCGACCAGGTTATCGTCTCGATGATAAAATCAGGAGGAAGAGTTGATATGGCTATCCTCTTTGCATTGTTGGTCTCATCGCTCTCGGTAACCTGATTAACCTCGTCGGCAATCACCTTGATGCTATGTGAGCCGGTACGGGCAATCCAGATGAAGGTCTTTGTCACTGTAGCGTCAGCATCTATCTCTTCAACATCCTGATAACCTTTGAAAGAAAGGTCAACGTAAAAATGAACACGGAAGGAGCCAGCCTTACTAACGCCCTGGTTCTTTATAGTCACGGTGAAGGTTACGTTGTCGCTTTTTTGGAAGCTTTCCGGCTCCCAGGTTATCGTCTCAATGATGAGGTCAGGAAGAGTTGAGAGGGTTACCGTTTTCTCATTGTTGGTCTCATTACTCTCCAGAACCTTATCGCTGGAATCAGCAATCGCTTTGATGGTATATGACCCGGCACGAGCAGACCAAATAAAGGTCGCGTTGTCCGTGGCACCGGCTTCTATTGAATTGACTGTGTCGGAAAACTGATAGCTACCAATGTAGAGGGCGACATGGAAGGAGCCAGATCTACCACTGCCCTGGTTCTTTACGATAACATTGAAGGTTACGCTATCACCTTTTGCCGGGATTTCCGGCAACCAGGTTATCGACTCGATGATTAGGTCAGGAGGAGCGGGAGAGAAGGTTATCGTCTTCTCATTATTGGTCTCGTCGCTCTCAGTAATGTAATTAGCCCCGTCGGCAACCGCCTTGATGGCATGTGCGCCGGCCTGGGCAACCCAGGTGAAGGTCTTCGTTGCTGTAGAGCCGGCACCTATCTCCGGAACTTCTTGGTAACCTCTGGAAGAGCCATCAATGTAGAAGTCGACACGGGAATTGCTGGCCTTACCATTGCCTTGGTTCTTTACGGTAACACTGAAGGTTACCGTATCGCCTTTTGACGGGATTTCCGGTGACGAGGTTATCGACTCGATGATTAGGTCAGGGGCAAGGGTTGAGAGGGAATACATTTTTACGTTGTTGGTCTCATCACTCTCAGTAACCTCATTGTTGGAGTCGGCAACTGCCTTGATGGTATGTGAACCTGCCTCAGCAGTCCAGGTGAAGGTTTCAGTGGCTGAGTCACCGGGGTCTATTGGATTAACATAGTCCAAAGCCAGGTCGTTATCATCAATATAGTAAGCGACTTTGGAAGAGTCGGACTTGCCACTGCCTTGATTCTTTATAGTCACCGTGAAGGTTACCGTGTTCCCTATTGCTGGGTATTCCGGTGACCAGGTTATCGTCTCAATAATGAGGTCAGGAAGGCTTGGGGAGGATACCGTCGGCTCATTATAGTAAGTAACTTGGGAGTAGCCGCTCACTTTGGCCCCATCGACCAGACTAAGGGTAAATAGTAGTGATAATACTATAGTGGCGGTAAGAATCTTTTTAATCATCTCGAAGTCACTGCTTCGTTGTAATTAATAGCGAAAGTGTTGATAGGTAAGCAGCCGTTCAACCTCACCTGGTACCTGATATTTCACAAACTTACATTTTTGATAGTCTGTATTCATAAGAATACATCTAGCTTGGAGGTTAGTCAATGAGGAAAGGGTGTAACACTCCTGATTGCGGGGCTAGAATGTTAAAGCTGATTTTGATAGACTTGGGGAGAGGCATTGTTCGTAAGGAATATTGAGAGAAGGAGGAGGCTATGCAGGACCTGATTAAAGAATTTATGGCCCAAAAGAGGTTTGCCATAGTTGGCGCCACTGATGATATCAAGAAGTATGGGTATGAGATATTTAGGAACTTGAAAAACCGAGGCTACGAAGTCTATCCGGTAAATCTCAGACTCAAGGAGCTTGAGGGGACCAAGTGTTATCCTAGCCTTACGGACATTCCGGTTAAGGTAGATGTAGTGGACTTTGTGGTGCCACCGAAGGTAACTGAGGAGGTTCTCAAGGAATGTAAAGGGTTAGGGCTTGACCGCATATGGCTCCAACCGGGTTCAGAAAGTGAAACTGCTATAGCCTTCTGCCGTAAAAATAACCTGAAGGTGGTCTATGACGTCTGCGTGATGTTGAGCTAAATAAACCGGAAGTGAAGGCCTGGGTACCTCAGTGCAGCTTATTAAGAGTGGTTTTTCGAAGATAGAGGTTTATCTATTCACTGGCAAGTAAGATTTCCTTGTGTTTAACCATTTCATCAATTTGCTGTATATTTTATAGGAAACAGGGAGTTTTTGGTGATAAATCCTTCATTATCTGTGGAGGCGATTGGGCACGGCATGTTCGAAGCTCTGGCACGTACCTTTCCTGTTGCCTGCGCCAGTGACGAGTTCTTTTATTTTCCTCAGGTGCGGCTTCCTGAACCACAGTGGGGCACCTGGGATTGCTTTTCTTCGGAAACTGTCACGGAGTTTGTGCGGCGACTGTCAGCCTGGGAAGATGAGCTTGACTTGCTGGCCTCGTATCAATCGGATTTGGAAGTGCACAATGACATCGCTCTTCTTCAAAAGCTTGCCCGCACTCTCCGAGAGCAGTTATCTGAGGTCAGAAGCTGGGAATTTCAGCCTACCTTTTACCTGACTCTCGTCTGTATTGGACTGGCCGAAGCCATGGAGTCGGAAGACCCGGCAGCCAAACACGAGCGGGCAGGGAGCTTACCCACCTTCCTGGACCAGGCTAGCCAAAACCTTAATCGTGTTCCTGTTTTGTTTAGAGATATCGGCTTGGAGATGGTCTCAGACACCAGAAATTACCTTGTTTTCCTGGGAAAAACACTACCTGAACTACAACCTGCCCTCACTGCTCTGGACCGGTTTGAAGATGCGCTCCAGAATGTATCAACTCGCCAGGATTTTTTTCTGCCCCGGGAACTGTTGGAACGCGTAATCCGTTTTCACCTCCATTGCGGCATGGACTTACAGGAGATAGAGCACACGCTTGACCGAGAAATTAAGGAGATGCAGCAGATTTTGGAGCAGGAAGCCCGGAACTTTGTCTCAGACCGATTTAAGGTTGAATGTCCTCAACGACTCTGGTCAGAAGCACTTAAAAGCATCCCAATGCCTGCCGTAGGAAAAGGCGGGCTGCTCGGGCTTTACCAGAGCGAAGTAAGCCGGCTGGAGAAACACTGCCTGGCTCAAGGACTGGTTTCACCCGACTTGGTTGCCTCCTGTCCGGTAAGTGTGGCTTCAATACCCCTCTTTCTTTCCGCCATCCGCACCGCTTCCAGTTATAGCATGCCGCCTGGACATCCTCCATCCGGGGGCACGTTCTATATCCTCACCAGGCATGCCACAGGTGAGGCACGGCAGATGTACCACCGTGAATACAGGATGACTTGTGCTCATGAAACTTATCCCGGTCATCACCTTTTGGATGCCTCACGCTGGAGCCTCGCACGAGCTTTACGTCGTGCTGTAGAACAGCCGATTTTTTATGAGGGATGGGCCTGTTTTGCTGAAGAACTATTGAGACTGACCGGGTATTTTTCTGCTCCCAGCGACCGCCTGCTACTGGCTAAACGTCGACTTTTGCATGCCATAAGGGGCAAGGTGGATATAGGTCTCCAGACCGGAACAATGAATATTTCAACTGCGGCCGAGTACCTGAAAGAAATGGGCATCAGCACGGAACGGGCTATTTCTTTGGCGCGTAAATATCCATTGAATCCAGGATACCAGCTGTGTTACACTTTAGGCTCACGTCGGTTCTTGGAATTGTTTGACCGGCACAGTCGTAACAATTTACAGAAATTCGTGCAGACGGTACTAGGTCAGGGAGAAATACATTTTACTGACCTTGAAAAAATATTCCAAAAACACCAATAATTAATTCTGTCATAGCAATTAGCTGTCGTTTTTGAATTATTCACAGGGTTGAAAGGAAGGTAATTTTGGAACAGTTTTTAGGATATCACTCGGAATGGAACCTGGGGAGTCCGGGAGGCTGGGACTATCAACGGCTCACACAAAAAATTGGCAAGGCGGTCTGGAAGAAACTGTTTCAGAACCATTCTATTGACGTAGATTTGGACTTTGAGCATTCGCTACTGAAGCCGGTGGATAGCTTTGTAAACATGCTGAAGGAAGTGCACCGCTTAAGGGAAGGCACAACCCCCGGTTTGATAGCGGTGGTTGCTGAAGAAGAAACGCTAAAAGACGTGGTTGAAAATAAGAATCTGGTAACACATTTAAATGCGGTAGACGGACTGTCTGGGGCTCTTATGGCTCCGCATGAACTGGAACTGAAAAACGGGCGTGTCTGCTGGCAAGGTCAACCGGTGTCCGTTATTTTTATGGACTTTAATACGAACGTCCTCCTGGATCTGCACCGCAAGCATAACTTGGCTCCCTTGCTCCAGGCGGTGCGGGAAGGCAGGGTAATCAATCCCAGAGGCACTGAACCGATAAATGACAAAAGTATGTTTGAAGTAATCACTGATCCTCAAAATAGGGAGCGTTTCCACAAGGAAACCATTCAACGAACCCCCTGGACTCGCCAGTTTTACCCTCGTCAAACTCAAGGTCCTAATGGAGAACATATCTCAGACCTTATCGAGTGGAGCCGTTCCAACTGGGACAATCTGGTGCTCAAGCCGGAGCGCGGATATTCTGGAAAAGGGGTGAGCGTAGGGGGGATACACCATGATATTGATGGTATCATAAATCTGGCGCTCAAAGATGGCGATTATATTGTCCAGGAAAAGATTCCTCTGAATCTGTGGACTGAGAATATGCCCGAACTTGATTTAGAAAACCATTGCGTCAGAGAGGTCCAAAACCAAACCGATTTCCGGTGTTTTTTCGGCCAAAAGGGGTTGTTTGGTTTTGTGGGTAGATATGGCGGCGTGCCGACAAATGTAGGCAGTGGTGGAGGAATGCAGCCTCTTGCGGTGCTCCGCTCAGCAATGAGCATAAGTGAGGCAACGAAACGGATTAACGAAGCTATTCTGAACATGGATTACAGCGATGTGCTGGAAGCAGTAGAATATCAGAAGAAAATGGCGACTGACCATCAGTTTACCTATCTTCTTGGTCCCATCAAAATCGCTCTGCGGCCTCGATTGATCACCATCGGCCAGATGAAAGCCCTTGAAACATATTGCGCTGGCATCTGGTCTGGCTGCCTGACCCTGGAAAAAATGTGGTTGTCCGGAGAATTGGGTGTAATCGTCAACATTGACCCTGAAGAGCTTGAAATCGTAAGGTCCCAACCGTGGGCAGGGGGGCCGGCCATCTTTGCCTCAGACGGACTATTTAGTTTTGGAGCACACGTGGAATGAATATTCAGGCAGATGATAATTGGTGGCAGGACCTTTTCGACGAAATTTATCTTATGACCGATGCCCGCTCAGTTTGTGATGAAAAATTGACCTGTAAAGAAGTAGATTTCCTTGAAGAGACACTGGATTTGGACAAATCCGCCTCAATTCTGGACTTGTGTGGAGGACAGGGTCGGCATTCTCTGGAGCTTTCCAGGCGTGGTTATAAGAATATAACGGTTCTGGACTATTCCAAATACCTCATAGACCTTGGGAAAGAGAGAGCCAAAGAGGAGGGACTCAGTACCATTTTCATTCAGGGTGATGCCAGAAATACCGGTTTGCCCGGGCAGAGCTTCCAGTTTATCATAATCATGGCCAGTTCCTTTGGATACTTTGTTAATGAAGGCGAAAATAAAAAAATCCTCAACGAGGCGTTTCGCCTGCTCATGCCTGAAGGAACATTACTGTTGGATCTTCCTGACCGGGATTATGTTCTGCAAAACTTTAAACCTTTTTCCCGTCACAAGGTAAATGAAGATATTACCGTTAGCCGTGAACGAGAACTAAGAGATGACATCATTTACAGCCGGGAAACGGTCACGTCCAAAAAGGGTGGCTGTATACGCGATAGCACTTACTGTGCTCGTCTTTATAGCTCGGAAAAAATCACTGACTTGATGTATTCAGCAGGCTTTTCGTCAGTAATTTGCAAAAGGAATTTTATGAACCGCGAAGCAGAAGGGGACTATGGATGCATGACCAATCGGATGCTCGTAACCGCAAAAAGGATTTAGAAACACTAACTGCTTGCTTATGCGGATATGTTGGTTAGCGTAAATTTACTGGTTGAAAGTATAGACAGTCCGTCCTAAATATGTTAGACTTTCACCCAAGTAAAAAAAAGGAGGGAAAATATGAAACGTCTTTTTTTGTATGTCCTGATTGGGCTGATGCTGTTCAGCCTGGTGCTGTCTGGCTGTGCGAAACCGGTAACGAAAGTTATTATCGCCACTGATGCCACGTGGCCACCCTTCGAGTCTGTTAATGAACAAACCAAGGAGATCGAAGGGTTTGACATTGACTTGATGACCGCCATTGCTGAAAAAGCAGGCCTCGAAATTGAGTTTATGAACGTAGCCTGGGACCCACTTCTAGCCGGGATAGCGCAGTGCCAGTATGATGCGGCTATCTCAGCCATGACCATCACCGAAGAGCGCAAGAAGCAATTTCTTTTCTCCGACCCCTATTTCTTCGCGGGGCAAATCGTTACCGTGCGCGTAGACAACACTGAAATTGCCAGCAAGCATGACCTATCTGGTAAGGTGGTCGGGGCGCAAATCGGCACCACCGGCTCCTTTGAGGTGGAGAAGATTGGGGGGGCAACGCTCAAGACCTACGATGATATCGGTCTGGCTTATCAGGATTTGATTAACGGGCAGATTGATGCCGTTGTCGCCGATAACCCCTTAGCCCTGGGATATGTGGGTGAGAACCCCGATAAACTCAAAGCAGTCGGCGAGGTCTTTACCGACGAAAATTACGGAATCGCGGTCTGCAAGACCAAAACAGACTTGCTGGAAAAAATCAACGAGGGCTTGAAAGCAGTTAAAGCAGAAGGGCTGATTGAAGAACTGGTCGAGAAGTGGCTTTAGAGCCAGTAAATAACTGAACTCATATTTGCGAAAGCCTCTGAGGGCGGGTCTCGCAAAGCTATTTTGAGGAGTCCCGTGGAAGGACAGCCGAAACCTAGACCCAGCAGGAGTAAACTGTTTTATATTCCTGGTGCTGAGTCGTTTACGCGCATGGACCCCTGGTGGGGTCTGGTGGTTTTGGTGATTGGCTTGGCGGTAACTTTGGTTACGGTAAAAGCCGACCCCTTCTTGCGTATTCTACTCTTTGTGCGTGATGGTGTCGCTGTAACCGCTTTTATTACGGTTTCAGCGTTTATGTTTACTTTAGTACTGGGGATGATTGGGGGCTTGGGGCGGCTCTCACAGAACTGGGTTATTCATGGCGTTGCCACGCTCTATGTTGAAATAGTCCGGGGTATCCCTCTTCTGGTACAGTTAATCTGGTGGTATTTTGCCTTCCCGGTAGTGATCCAGGGGATTGGGCGGTGGCTCAATTTCACAGCTATGGCTAACTATCAGTCCAACGCGATTTTTACCGCCGTTACCGGCCTGACAATTTGCTATGGAGCTTACATGAGCGAGATTTACCGGGCTGGCATTCAGAGTATCCCCAAAGGCCAGGGGGAAGCCGCCCGTAGCCTGGGAATGACGCATTTCCAGTCCATGCGTCACGTGGTATTACCGCAGGCAGTCCGTGTGGTTCTGCCGCCAGTGGGTAATGAGTTTATTGCCTTGCTCAAGGATTCGTGCCTCGTCAGCGTGGTGGCAGTAGCTGATTTGACCCGTCGGGGGCGTGAATTTATGGCGGTGCACTTCAACCCTATTGAGGTGTGGACAATGGTCGCCTTGTTGTATTTGGTGATGACCTTGTTCTTGGCTCGCTTGGTAAGCTGGGTCGAGAAAAAGACTCACTTTGAAAGATAAGTATAATGGAACCCATTATCCATATTGAGAATGTTCATAAACACTTCGGCAGCATTCATGCACTGCGAGGAGTAAGCCTGGATGTGCATAAGGGTGAAGTGGTTGTGATAATCGGCCCCTCCGGGTCGGGAAAATCTACCTTGCTGCGCTGCATCAATCGTCTTGAGGAATACGATGCGGGCAGGATTGTGGTGGATGGCATTCCTCTGGACAGTGCCCAGAATATCAGTGCCGTTCGCCAAGAAATTGGGATGGTGTTCCAGTCGTTTAATTTGTTTGCTCACCTTACGGCGATGGAAAACCTGACACTGGCGCAACGGGTAGTGCGTAAACGTTCCAGAGGTGAATCAGAGAAAATTGCCCTTGAGCTTTTGGAAAAAGTGGGAATTCCGGACAAAGCCGGGGCTTACCCCATCCAACTTTCCGGCGGGCAGCAGCAGCGTGTGGCTATTGCCCGGGCTTTAGCGATGAATCCCAAAATTATGCTGTTCGATGAACCAACCAGTGCGCTTGACCCCGAGATGATCAAAGAGGTATTGGATGTGATGTTAGCCCTAGCCAGTGAGGGGATGACTATGGTTGTGGTTTCGCACGAGATGGGATTCGCGCGTGCCGCCGCCAAACGCATTATTCTCATTGATGAGGGTCAGATTATCGAAGAAGCCGCACCTGAAAAACTGTTTGCCTCCAGCCACGAACGTACCAGGCAATTCCTCAGCAAGGTACTGCACATGTAGATAGTCAGCGTAAATAGCGCGGTTTTGAGGGTTAAGTTGACGGCTATCTCCTCCATGGACATGGTCGTAATGTCATTATCCTCATCGGGGCTGAGCTGGTAGCGTGGTATGGAGAAGACTGGTAATTTCCTTAGCGATGTAATCTGTCTTGTCTCGTCACTTACTGTCAGTGCTATAAAGTTTCAGCGGACAACTCTCAAGACTAACTCATGTGCGGGATTAGATGAGCACGGCTTAAGGTCTAGGAAAGGGGGCTTGCTGCACAGGAGGCGATAGCATGGAGAAACCACCGATTAAATCGGAGATGGGTCAGGTTGCGGCAGGTTCAGTCCCATCTCGCCCAGTCTGGACCTCGCAGCGCGCTTACATATTTGCCTCAATCGCTGGAGTCATAGGTCTGGGCAATATCTGGCGGTTCCCGTACATGGCCGGGCAGAATGGTGGCGGCACTTTTGTCATCGCATACGCAATCTGCATTTTTGTTATAGGCGTCCCGCTCACCGTTCTTGAGGCTAGTGCTGGAAAGTATGCTGGTCGGGGTCCGGTAGGACTTTTCCGACGAATCAACCCGAGATGGGGACCCTGGGCTGGATGGTTTCTGGTCGTAATGCTCGTTGCCATCATGAGCTACTACCTTGTCGTTGCTGGCTGGACGCTTGGATATGCGGTCGACGCAATCCGAGCTGACTTGAAGCCGTTTACGGAGTTCACCGCCGGCTTTGCTTCGCTCTGGTTTTTCCTGGCGGTGGCTGTCCTCTCTCTAATCGTATTGCAGCGAGGTATCGGGGGCCTGGAAAGAATGGGGAAAATCATGCTCCCGCTGCTTGTCGTGACAGTCGGCGGTCTTGCCGTCTATTCGCAAACTCTCTCAGGAGCAAGCGAGGCCCGTGACTTCTATTTCAGTTTTGACCTGGAAAGATTTCTGGAGCCTAAAACATGGCAGATGGCAGCGGGGCAGGCGTTCTACTCGCTGGCCATCGGTCAGGGTTTCATTATCACCTACGGGAGCTATATACCCAAGAGTGTCAATATCGTGAACTCGTCCGCAGCCATAGCCGCGACGAATGCCATAGTCTCGATCACGACTGGACTGATGATTTTCGCGATTGTCTTCACCTTCGGCATGGCGCCTGACACGGGAAGCCAGCTCTCTTTCACCGCTTTCCCCAAAATCTTTGGCGGGCTCCCTGGAGGTCTATTCATTGGCATCGCCTTCTACGTTCTGCTGTTCGTGGCTGCGTTTACATCTTGCGTTGGGGGGTTAGCCGTTGTGCTTGCTCCGATCCGCGATGAGTTCCGTATGTCCCGGGGTCGGGCGGCATTGATTGTGACTGCTGTTATCGTCGCCCTTGGTATCCCTTCCGCATTGAGCTTTACGTCCGTGGGGTTAACCGTCGGCGGGAAGCCATTTCTGGATGTGATGGATCAAATCACAGGCTCTGGAATAGTGGTCGTGGCGGGCATCGGTGGTGCCGCGCTAATCGCATGGCTACTTCCCAGGGCGTATCTTTTTAAAGCGATGAATGCTCGCTCACGCCGCGTTGGGCCATTCACGCTCTCGTATCAGTGGATGATTTCAGTCGGCCGTTACCTACCGGCCGCCACTGTAGCGTTGTTGCTGCTTACTTATTTGCTCTAGGAGTGATTTTAGAGAACTGAAGAGTTTATCGACCGAGTTCCTCATTTTCCAAAAAGTTTAGTCTTTTCCCCACATAAAACCAATTCAGAATAAATTTCCCGCCGATAAAGGTTTTACCACGTTCCACTAAGAGTTTCCATAATTCTAATTGCCTCATAATTATTGTTACCGAACTGTTGGCACGTAATGACACCAGGTGCTACAATAGACCTGTATCTTTTGATTGCGGTACGGTAAAGAAAGAAGGTGTAAAGGATTGCGAGTAATATGAGAGTCATTGGCTTACTGGGGGGCATGAGTTGGACCTCCTCGCTGGAGTATTACCGGTTGATTAACGAGCTAGTCGCTGAAAAGCTAGGCGGTCTTCATTCAGCCCGCTTAATCCTGTATAACTTTGACTTTGACGAGGTTCAGCAAGCTCAACACGAGGGCCGCTGGGATGATACTATTACTCTCCTCAGCCAGGCAGGTATAGCTCTAAAGCAAGCTGGAGCTGACTTCCTGGTCATATGCAGCAACACTGGCAATATTGTTGCCGATGCTGTAGCGGAGAAATGTGGCTTACCACTGCTTGATATTGTTGATGTCACTGGCAGAGCCATCAAGGAGCGAGGCTTAGGCAAGGTAGGACTGCTAGGGACACGGTTTATCATGGAGGGGCAATTATATCGAAGGAGACTGCAAGAGCGCTTCGGCATTGACATGCTGGTGCCGGAGGAAGAAGAACGGGTCAAGGTCCACGGGATAATCTACGATGAGCTTTGCCAGGAAAAGATAAATGATTATTCACGCAGTATTGTCATTAAGATTATCAGCGGGCTAATCAAGCTCGGTGCCGAGGGAATTGTTCTCGCATGCACTGAACTGCCACTGCTTATCCGAACCAGTGACATACCTGTGCCTCTATTTGATACCACCTACCTCCATGCTGAGGCGGCAGTCAAACTGGCGCTGGCGGAATGAGAATCACCATCGCCTATGCTAATTGTGCTGGGAAACAATGCAGACACTACTCTTACCATTCTCTCAGTTCCCTCTTGTTTATTGGATGTAGATCCGGGGTACTCTCTTGCTCACAGCACAAACTACTTCGTTAGGGATAGTGCCAATTTTGGTTGCAAACTCGTACACAGAGGGGTCTTCGCCAAACAAAACCACTTCATCCCCTGGTCTGACGTCTTCCACACTGGAGACATCCACCAAGCACATATCCATGCAAACCCTGCCAATCACTGGAGCGCGATGCCCCTTAATCAACACTTCCCCACGATTTGACAGCAGCCGGTTGTAACCATCATCATATCCCACCGGAAGCGTTGCTACCGTAGTTTTTTTATTAGTGATAAATGTCCTCCCATAACTGATAGGGGTTCCAGCGGGGACTACTTTGACTTGAGAGACCTTGGTTTTGAAGGTCATGGCTGGCCTTAACTTGATGCTGCGACTAACTTCTCTGGAGGGGTAGATACCGTAGATCATGATTCCTGGTCTAACCATATCATAATAGGATTGGGGGAGGTCCAGGACTGCCGCACTGTTTGCCATGTGTTTTTTGGGCACCTCAATGCCAGCAAGCCGAAGGTTACTAATAACCTGATTGAAGAGTTGAAGCTGTCCCATTGAAAAAGTTTTATCTTTCTCATCTGATGAGGGAAAATGGCTAAATATTCCCTCAAGATTTAAATTTTTAAAGCCCGTGACCTTGCGGACGAAGGAGACCGCATCATCGGGATTTATCCCAACCCGCCCCATACCTGTGTCCACCTTAACATGCACGTTGACCTTAGTGGAAGCCTTGACTGCTTCAGAATTCAGTGCCTCCAGGAGTTCAACCGAGGCGACGGTCTGGGATAAACGGAACTTTACTACTTTATAGGCTTCCTCTGGCTGACTCAACCCAACGACCAAGATAGGAACCTCAATCCCGGCTTCTCTGAGCTGCTGGCCTTCCTCGGGAAGGGCAACTCCGAGAGAATCTGCCCCGCTTCCGAGGGCGGCTTGGCTGACTTCCACGGCACCATGTCCGTAGCCATCAGCCTTAACCATAGCCATCAGGCCTCTTTCGTTTCCTATCTTCTTTCGTATTTCAGCTACGTTATGGGACACTGCTCCGAGATCGATGATTGCCCTTGTGGCTCTTTCAACACCTTGTCTTGCTTGTCCCATCTGCCAATCCTCCTAAAATATTTCAATTCCGCCATATTGAACAGCCCTGCCCTAAGGTGAACACTCTCAGATATAAGGACTCTTTAAGAAAAGCTACGAGAAAGCTTCGTGTGTATGGCAAGCTCTTGATGATAAGCAAATACGGCCGGCAGGCCCCCGGTATGAACAAAAACTACGGTGTCCTTTGGGGTAAATTGACCTTTGTGGATAAGATCTATGAGTCCAGCCATAGCTTTTCCGGTGTAGACGGGGTCCAAGAAGACACCTTCCGTCTGGGCAACTAACCTAATAGCCTCGATGCAATCGTCAGTGATTATTCCATAGTCTTGACCTATATAATCATCGTAAACCGTTACCTCGTCTGGAGTGACGGCTACATCGAGAGCTAGCAATTTGGCAGTCTCATTAACCATGGTGACAACCGCATCTATAGCCTTGCTTTTCTTTTTATACAACACGCTAATGCCAACCACGTCAAGGGGAAGTTTGAGCTGTTTGAATCCAAGAACCAGTCCCGCCTGGGTACCTCCTCCGCCAAGGGCCAAAACCACATATTGAGCATCTATTTTCTGTTCCTTTAATTGTTGTCCGATTTCTTCGGCAGCGTTAACCCAGCCAGCAGTTCCCAGAGGAACCTCAGCTCCAGCCAGAATTACTAGGGGATTGCGCCCCTTGCTGCGCAGCTCATCAGCCAGTTCATTCATCTTTTTGAGCAGGGTGGTAAATATTTCACTTGTATCGGCAACGTCAAGAATATTAACTGCTGAATGGAGGATATTATGTAACAGGAGATTGCCCTGTGTTTCCACGTGAACACCTTTAGCCAGTACCAAGTAGGTTTCCATCCCTAACTTACGGCCTGCGGCTGCCGTTTGCAAAGCATGATTAGACTGCGAACTGCCGGTGGTTATAAGAGTATCAATTCCTCTTTGTTGGGCATCTGCCAGCACATACTCGAGTTTGCGGCACTTGTTCCCACCCAATGCTAGCCCTGTCAGGTCATCACGCTTGATTATGATGCGTGGCCCACCCAGGGCTGCCGACAACTGGCAAGCCTCCATCAAGGGAGTAGGGTAGTTACCCAAGGTTACACGAGACAATTTAGCTATTGACGGTATCATTTTTACCTCCTTATTACCCGACTCCCATAATCAGTCGCGGCAGGAACAAAGACAGGTCGGCCCAATAGGTGGTGACCAGCACCACCGGCAGGCAGCCAAAGACCATAAAGGTCAGCGCCGGTTTTATCATTTCGTCGAACCTGCAATTCCCTATCCGTCCCGCCAGGTATAGGATGGGGGCGCAGGGTGGTGTCACATTGCCCAGCCCCAGATTGGTGCCCATAATAGCGGCAAAGTGGAAAGGACTAACCCCGATATGCTTCATCAGGGGGAACAGGAGGGGTGCCGCCAGTAGGGTGCCGCTGAAATCGTCCATGAGCATGCCGACAATAATCAAGAACACATTGACCATGAGCAGTATTACATATTTATTTTCCGAGATGCCCACCATCATGGCGATAAGGCGCTGGGGGACATTCTCCATGGTGTAGATGCGGCCTAACATCATCACGAAAAAGAGCAGGAGTATAACTACCCCGGTGGTGGTGGCGGTGGTAAACAGGGTGCGCCCCACTTCTCTGACGGTCAGAACTCGGTAGGCGAGGAAGCCAATGGGAATGGTGTAGAGCACCGCCAGCGTTGCCGCCTCGGTGGGGGTGGTAAAGCCGCCATAGATGCCCCCGAGGATGAGGACTGGTGCCAGCAGGGCAAAGGTCCCCCGGTAGCTGGCGCGCCCCACCTCCTTGACCTGCTGCCAAGGGCTTACCGGGGGTGGGATTTTTATGGTTGGTATCCGGCGGCACATCCACCAGTTGATAAAGGCATAGGTTATTACCAGCAGGATAGCAGGTCCCACCGTGGCCAGGAAGCAGGTAGCTATCGATGTTCGGGTCACCCAGCCAAAGAGTATCATGGGCACGCTGGGCGGGATGAGCTGTCCCAGTACTGAAGCACAAGCCACCAGCCCGGTGCTATGCCCCCTGGGGAAGCCTTCTGCCTCCATCCGCGGGACCATAATAGCCCCGATGGCAGCCACTGCCGCCGAGCAGGTGCCGCCAACCGCCCCGAAGATGGCGCAAGCCACCACCGTGGCACCTCCCAGCCCACCCCTGACCCTGCCTACCAAGGCCTGGGCGACGTCGACCAACCGCTCGGCGATGCCTGACGAAGCCATGAGCCCGCCGGCCATGATAAAGAAGGGAACGGTGAGGAGGGTTAGCGAGTTCAGGGCGTAAAAGGAAATGGGCAACAGAAACTCAAAGCTGTAGCCATGTAAGGTGACCATAAACAAAACGGCAGCCATAAAACAGAAGGGAACTGGCACCCCGATGACGAGGAGCACTATCAGGATTACCAGGTCGATAAATATGTCCAATTGCGACTACTCCTCTCCGGGGGCCTTGGAGACGGGGCTAATCCCAAGGGCCTGGCGTATATTATCTACCAGCTCGACAAAGAAGTAAAACGACATAAAGATGGCACCGAAGAGAATGCTGCTCTGGGCATAGACCATGGGCATCAACAAGGTCAAGGACCGTCCCTGCTTTTCAATGCCCCAGATGAAAAAATGATACCCCCAGTAAGTCATAATCACCGCCAGGGCAAAGACAATCAGGCTGGCGGTAACCCTGGTCAGAGCTTGCGCCCTCGGCTTTTTGAAGATGAGGTGAGCCAGCTCTGCCTTGATATGGCTGCGCTCGTAACTGCCATAAATCGCCCCGGTAAAGTAGAGCCAGAAGGCAGCCATGGTGGCTATCTCCTCGACTTCCATCCCCGGGTAATGAAAAATATAGCGCATAAGTACCGAGCCAAAAAGGAGCAGGACAATGAAGCAAGAGGTGGCAATCATGATAGCCCGCTGTACGTTGGCCATGCCATTCCAAATGGGCATCCCAATCCTTCTGGCCCAGTAAAAAACTAAATGGTTCATCTTTTAATCACTAAATCACCGCTCAAAGGGGGGGCTCAAGTTATATCTCAAGCCCCCCTCTTCTACACTGTAACGCCGGGCTCAGGTCACGCCTTTTCGTGGTCTTATTCTACCGGCATGCCCACAGCCTCTCGACACATGTCCATGACGGCTTTGCCGACCAGCGGCTCGAGCTCGGGCCAGACATCGGCGCGGATGACATCGGCAATATGCTCCATCTCCGCCTTGGTAGGAATGAGTATCTCCAGTCCGTAGTCAGCCATCTCCTGGCGGTACTTGTCATCGTCTGCCTCTACCACCAGCCAGTATTCACTTACCTGCCGGTTGGCAGCGTCGAGCAAGACCTGCTGGTCTGCGGGAGTCAGGGTGTTAAAAATGTCCAGGTTGAGCATGAACCACCAGGTCTCGACATATTCATTGTATTGGATCCAGACGCCTTGGATGTCCATGAACTCGGTGCCCTGGAAGGGGGGACCACCCATCTCCCCGTCAACAACCCCGGTGTCAATGGCAATGTAGGCCTCGGCGTAAGGGATGCCCACCGGGATATAGCCGAGGCGTTCATAGGTCAGCTCGCAGGGCACGAGGCCCATCACCCTGATTTTCATGTTCTTGGGCACATCAGGGTCAAATGGGCTCGGCGGCACATCCCTCAGCGTGCACCCGGACAGACCTATGGGAAAGGCTGCCAGACCCTTTATGTTCACCCCCGACAGCAAGCCGTCGACCATGCCGTTAATCCAGCCGCCCGGGGCATAGCCTGACTTAGCCTCTTCAACATCGGTAAACAGGTAGGGCGTGTAGTAAGCTATGTTCAACCGGGGGTCATAGGTGGGGGCTATGGGGGTTACGCACATTTCAACATCGCCCCTCATCGTCATCTCATTGGCCAATATCCAGTCGCCGAGCACTGAGCCGTGGTAGACAGTAATGCCAATGCGTCCCTCGGTCTTTTCCCACACCTCATCAGCGAAAGCTTCAATCCTGGGACCGTACGGGCTATCGGCTGGCATAACATGGTTCAGCCGCCACTGATACTGGTAAGGCGGTGGAGGTGGGGCTGGTGCTGGTGCCGGCGCTGGTGCTGGTGCTGGAGCCGGGGCTGGTGCTGGTGGCGGTGCTGGGGCCGGACATCCCATAGCAAGTAATGTTACTATGAGCAACATTATTGCTACTATTGGTAATCCGTGTTTCATTATTCTTTTCTCCTTTCTTGATTTGTTAAGTGTCCTGGCATATTTTGTTTTGCCTTAGTTCATGTATCACCCCCTTCTGCTACGGCCTTATGCCTTGTCTAGTATACTCAATTATCTGCTCTTTTGCTAGGTCTTCAATACCCAGTTCTCTCAACGACCTTGCCTCTTTGAGGAAGTCTCGTTTACAGATTACCGAACCCAACCGTATTACTGACTCTATTATAGGGACCTCTACCCCGAATTTTTGGGCGAGCTGGTAGTATACCGCGGTCCCGACTGGTATATCCTCGGTGAAATAGCGATGCTCCGTGGAATCAGGGCCAACTATCGGTGGCAGAATTACATCTGAAAATGGGCACCAATATTCCACCCCCATGACGCTGCCCTTGGAAAAGAACTGCTCTTCGGCGTACTCGGCAATTTTTATTCCCATCGCATTTGCGATCTGGCACATCTCTTGGTAAAAGGCGAATTGGACCCTGGAAACCGAAGGACTCGTTCCATGTTTGTACATGGAGAATTTGCCTTTGGGAATACCCAGTGTCATCTCTTCCATTTGTGAGACCTCCATCGGCCCCACGCTGAGGATGGCGCCGGGAGTGTGAACAACCGGGTTTGGATTAGAAAACCCTATCCCGATAACCGTATCCCCTCTTTCCAGCACCGAGGTTCCTTCGAATGGTGGGATGTTTTTTAATGCCTGAAAAAACTTGTCGCCATCCTTACTGGGCAAAGCATCACACATGAGCCTGCGTATCCGGAAAAGGCAATTAAGGCGACCTGGCTCTGTTTTCCTGACCGCGTATGGCATTGAACTCCAGCCACCTATTATGACATTTACATCACAGCCTCTCTCTCGCATCATGTTTCTAAGCATTAAGGACCCAAAATTGTCCGGGAATATGCTTATCACCTGTCCATCCTCGAGGTATGGAATCATTTTTTCAAAGAAAGGCTTATGACCCTTCGCTGGAATAGCTACCATTACTAAACCGGCTCCCTTTAGTGCCTGTGATATCTCCGTAGTGACAACATCAACCTTGGCAATACCGGCTCTCCTGAACCACCTGAAGTTGAGCTGCGTACCTCCGAGCTCTATTTGGTGAGTCTCCAGAACCGTGCCTAAACTTTCCGGGGCAAACTCTGGCAATTCACATAGACGAACCCCATATCCAGCAAGAGCAAAATCTGCCGCAAAAGCCTGCCCACAAGCCCCTGCCCCAAGAATGGCCACCGGCTTTTTCAGTATTTCATCCATTCTATTCTATTCTTTCCTCCTTACATATTCAGTGTAATAGGTATGACCACCATGTAGAAGAAACCGTCCTCTGTAAACTACGCCTACCGTCGGCGGCCTTTATCCGCTTTAACTCTTCCCTATCCTGAACATCTTGGTGCCACACGTCGGGCACACACCCTGAGTTGCTGGCTTGCCATTCTTCATGGTTATGCTTTTAGCATCTTTCATTTCTCTTTTAGCACGGCATTTCACACAGTACGCTTGCATTTATTCACCCCCCTTTCTCATTTTTGTGTTAGTGATAATAAAGTATTATTTGGTAGAATGTCAATAGGCGAAGGTATTGCTGAGATAGGTGTAACAAAAGCTTGGATTGTTACTTCATTACACAATATAGCGTAATGTTACCTGGGGCTAAAAAAGATTCTATTTTAAGTATTGACTATTGTGTAAATAGGATTATAATTATGTTGCCTGCTTAGACAACTTTAAAAACAATATATATTGGGTTGGGGAAGACGGGACGAACAAAGGGTACTGGAACTGCTTTATTGATAGTGGTGGCTGGCGTAAAATAGGCAGGGCATGGCCTAAAGAGGGGTATGATTGACGAAGGAAGGTATATTCACCAATAAGTAAAGGGGGTGCCAATTATGTGAGAAAGTATTCTAAGGATGAAAAGTCTCAAAATTCAATGAAAGGAGGGTTTCTACCGTGAGAGCGAGGTTGTTTATAATTGCTGGACTATGTGCGCTCCTACTGGCGTTTCCATTGGTGGGCTGCGCCCCTGAAGAGGAGAGTGTGCTCGAGAAGATCCAGAGGACAGGTGAGATTACGATTGGCCACAGGGAGGGAAGCGTCCCATTTGGCTTCTATGACGAGGCGGGTAACTGGGTAGGCTTTTCTATAGATCTAGGCGAGCGACTTGTTGAAGAGCTCGAAAAATCGCTTGGTATGGATATAGAGTATATAAAAACGCCGGTCAACCCCAAGACCCGTATCCCACTTGTAGCCAATAGAACCGTTGATATAGTGATGGGCTCTTCAACTCATACTATTCCTCGCGACGATACCGTCGACTTCACCATAACATTCTTCCTCACCGGCTCACAACTTCTAGTGCCAAAGGGAAGTCCTATTAAAGATTTCGAGGATTTGGCAGGCAAAAGAGCCGGAGCTGCTACGGGTTCCACCAACGAAAAGGCTCTTCGGGATGCCAATGCGGCCGGGATAATAAATCCGGCGGTTGATATTATAGGAGTCGAAGAGCATCCAAAAGGATTTCTTTCTTTGCAACAAGGGAAAATCGACGCTTATTGTACCGATGGCAGTCTTTTAGCTGGGATGAGGCAGGCAGCCCCTAACCCCGAAGATTGGGAGGTTGTCGGTCGTCTCCTTACCTTCGACCCTTATGCCTACATAGTTCCTGAAGGTGACAGCGACTGGCGAGATTTCGTGAACACATTCTTAATCCACCTGATCAAGAGCGGAGAGTTCTACGAAGTCTACGACAAATGGTTTGGGCCTGATGGCAAAGTTCCTCTACCTATATCAGATGCGTACAGAACACTTCTCACGCTGCAGTCCTGGCCGGAGTAAAGTCGGGTTAAAGACAAGGCTATGAAGAGGGGGGGTCTTATCCCCTCCTCTTTATAGCGAAGTTTACTGGGGGGGGTACATGCGGGGTTATGACTTTGATTGGAGCGTCCTTTGGCGCGAACCTTACGGGCGGTGGATGCTCCAGGCTATATTCACTACTGTCCATCTATCGCTTATAGCATGGTGCATAGCCTGTATACTCGGTCTAATAGTTGGCACTATGAGGATATTACCCTCTAGGATAGCCAGGGCTATAGGAACTGCATATGTAGAAGTTATCCGTAATATCCCCTATCTAGTTCAGCTTTTCATGTGGTATTTCATGGTACCTCTCCTGCTTCCTAAAACTACACAGATGTGGTTAATTGATAACGTACCCAATATGCCATATTGGACAGGGGTTATCTGTCTGGGAGTTTACACCGCCTCACGTGTCGCTGAGCACTTGCGTGCTGGAATGCATTCCATCCCCGATGAGCAGTACCGAGCTGCCTACTCCACGGGGTTGTCCACATTTCAAACATACCGCTATGTAATTATCCCCTACGGTGTCAGAATCGTTATTCCACCCCTTACTACAGAATTCTTGACCTGCTTTAAGAATTCCGCTTTAACCATGACTATAGGGGTTCTGGAAACTACTGGAATGGCTTATTTAATAGACTCTTATACCTGGCACGGATTGGAGACAATTTCAGGTGCTATGATGGTTTATATCATTACTAGCATGTCTATTGTCGCCTTTATGGGATGGGTGGAGTCAAGGACTAGGATACCAGGCATGCTCGGTAGAGGGAGATAATATATAATGGATTGGACGGTAATTCCAAGAAACATATATTTCCTCCTTGGCGGTCTAGGTTTGACCTTCCAATTAGCCGCTATTTCAATAGCAGGAGGCCTCCTACTGGGTGTAGCCCTGGGCTTAGCCCGTGTCTCCCCCATACGATGGATTAATTATCCCGCCACTGTCTATGTGAATTTCTTTCGAAGCCTTCCGCTTATCCTAGTAATTTTCTGGTTCTATTTTCTGGTCCCCTTTATCATGGGAAGACCCCTAGGGGATTTCTTATCAGCCATTATTGCCTTTATCGTCTTTGAAGCCTCATACTTTGCTGAGATTGTGAGAGCCGGCATCGGGTCCATTCGTAAAGAGCAAGTGTTTGCCGGGTACTCCACAGGCCTAAACTATTATAGAACTATGCGTTACATCGTCATTCCACAGGCTCTGCGAAATATGGTACCTAGTTTGGTTACCCAATGTGTTATAATCTTCCAGGATACATCTCTGGCGTATGTCATTGGCCTTAAAGAGTTTCTCCGGCGTACTGCCCTTGTAGATGCCGCCCAATTTAGGTCCATTGAACTATATAGCTTCGCCGCCGTTGTCTATCTGGTCTTTTGTCTTGCTGGCTCGCTTGCCAGTCGCCGACTAGAAAAAAGAACAAGGCAAATGGGGAGGTGAGTAAGTTTGATTGAAATTAAGAACGTCAGTCTGTGGTATAGCAAATTCCGAGCGCTTTGTAATGTCACAACAACGATAAAGGAGAACCAAACAGTGGTTATCTGCGGTCCTAGTGGCTGTGGAAAGAGCTCGTTGCTCAGATGCATAAACGGTCTGGAGAGGTTTCAGGAAGGGGAGATAATCGTGGATGGTAAATCGGTACAAGATCCCAAAACAAATATTAGTGAACTCCGTGCTGATATCGGCATGGTATTCCAGCATTTTGAACTTTATCCCCACATGGCTGCTATAAGGAACCTGACCTTAGGGCCAAGTTTAGTGAGGAAAAAATCCAAAGAGGAGGCAGAGGAGTCTGCTTTGAATCTGTTGGAAAGGGTTGGTATTCGGGAACAGGCTTATAAATATCCGGGGGAGATGTCAGGGGGGCAACAGCAGAGGGTGGCCATAGCGAGGGCCTTAGCCATGGAGCCAAAGGTGATGTTGTTTGACGAGCCCACTTCAGCCTTGGACCCCGAGATGATCAAAGAGGTATTGGAGGTGATGATCGGTCTGGCAAAGGGAGGAATGACCATGATAGTGGTCACCCACGAGATGGGGTTTGCCCGCGAGGTAGCCAACGAGATAATCTTTATGGACGAAGGGAGGATAATCGAACGTGGTACCGATGAGAGCTTCTTCAAAAACCCCAAGAGTGAGAGAACGAAGGATTTCTTAAGTAAGATCCTTATTTAAGACCACCAGTTTGGAGGAATCTAATGACTAAAGTAAATAATGCTTTCGAAATGGTAGTGAGCCGAATTGATGCTGTCTGTAACAGGCTCAAGATTAAGGATGCGCATCGTTTGCGACTAGGAAAGTGTGAACGTGAGCTTGCTGTTAATTTCCCGGTAAGAATGGATGACGGGACAGTGCAAGTCTTCACCGGCTTCAGGATTCAGCATAACGATACTAGAGGCCCAGCTAAGGGAGGTATCCGTTACCATCCAAGTGTTACCCTGGATGAAACTCGGGCACTAGCGGCTTTGATGACATTGAAGACAGCGGTGGTCAATATTCCCTATGGCGGAGCCAAGGGAGCTGTCGTCTGCAATCCAAAGCTCATGTCGCAAGGTGAACTGGAGAGGTTGACCCGGCGTTATGCCAGCGAGATATCAGTCTTGATAGGTCCAGAAAGGGATATTCCCGCCCCTGATATTGGCACAAACCCCCAGGTGATGGCTTGGATTATGGATACCTACAGCATGCTTAAAGGCTATTCAGTCCTAGGTGTGGTCACCGGTAAACCCATCGGGGTAGGTGGTAGTAAGGGTAGGTTTGAAGCGACCGGTCGCGGCTGTACGGTCAGTGCCAAACTGGCAGCTAATCATCTGGGCATAAGCCTGAATAGAGCTACAGTGGTAGTTCAGGGCTTTGGTAATGTCGCTCGTAGTGCGGCAAAGCTATTAGCTGCCGACGGCTGTCGAATCATAGCCATAAGCGATTCCAAGGGGGGGATTTATAACCCCAAGGGCCTAGACTTGGAAAGTTTACTAAATTACAAGAAGCAAACAGGCTCGGTGGTGGGCTTCGCCGATAGTGAAAGCGTAACTAATACTGAACTGCTGGCACTACCCTGTGACATGTTAGTGCCGGCGGCTATTGAAGATCAGATAGTTAAAGCCAATGCACCGGATGTAAAAGCAAGAATAATTGTAGAAGGTGCTAATGCGCCAACTACTCCCGAGGCGAGTGAGATTCTTAATGATAAAGGAGTATTTGTTGTTCCCGATATATTAGCCAATGCAGGTGGCGTAGTGGTATCCTACTTTGAGTGGGTACAGGGTGTGCAAGCCTTCTTCTGGAGTGAAGACGAGGTAAACCATCAACTGCAAAAGGTGATGGACAGTGCCTTCGGCGAAGTGCTGGAAATGAGCCAGCGCGAGAAAGTAGATATGCGAGATGCCGCGTATATGCTTGCCATAAAACGAATAGCAGATGCCATGGAAGCCAGGGGAATATTCCCATAACTGTTAAATGCTGAAAACTTTGGGGCGTTCTCTTTTGAACGTAAATATGATAGGCAGTTGTTAGACAGAGGATAACAAATATATGCCCGAAAAAGTAGTAGGAATATTAGGTGGAATGGGGCCAGAGGCTACAGTAGATTTTTTTGCCAAAGTCATTGCCCTAACCCCTGCCAATAGAGACCAAGACCACCTGAGAATAATTATTTATAATAACCCTAAAATACCTGATCGCACTGAGGCTATCCTAAAAGAAGATAAGTCTTTATTGCCAATGCTAGTAGAAACAGCCAAGACCTTAGAGAGGGCTGGTGTTGATTTCATAGCCATTCCCTGCAACACAGTGCATTACTTCTACGAAGATTTGAGAAGGGAAATATCTATTCCAATCCTACATATGATAAGAGAGGTAGCCTATGCTGTTAAGGCTTCTCTCCCTAGATGCAAAAGGGTGGGATTGCTTGCTACTACTGGTACCATCACAAGCAATTTGTACCAGAAAGAGTTTCAGAGGGTAGGGGTAGAGGTAATAGTTCCAGATACTCAATGTCAAGCCGAAGTAATGGATGCGATTCTTAGAATAAAGGCGGATCACGGAAAAGAACGAGCCAGAAAAGAATTAATTAAAGCAGGCAATCTACTAATTAAGCGTGAGGTAAAGGCTTTGATACTGGGATGCACCGATACTCCCTTAGTTATCAAGACGAGTGATTTCTCAGTTCCGGTGTTTGATTCAAATAGGCTCCTCGCCGAGGCAACCGTGAAATTTGCCAGGTCTGAAACTACTAGTTCACGGCGTGATACATAGCTTGAGCCGTTATCTGAAAGCAGTGAGGTTGTTCCTTGACCGGTACTTTTTTAAATAGAAACAGAGTTTAATCCCAGCCTCTAAGCCTATAGTAATCAGAAATCATCTTCTGAAAGTCAGATTTTA
This sequence comes from Dehalococcoidia bacterium, assembly GCA_030615035.1. The sequence continues at coordinate 35,719 of JAUXAC010000010.1, forward strand.
AAAGTACCTTGCCACTGTCCTCAAGTTTTTCTTCAAAGAACCTCTTTGGCAGCGTGTCGTCCTCCCTCTTCATTCCTTCGCGGAGGTTAAATTCTCTAGTTTTATTTATGATATTAGCAGCTATTATCCCCAGTTGCTCCTTGTCTAATTCCATTCCCGTGGTTGCATTTACGAGCAATGACAGCACTTCCCAGGGGTACAGGTCTCTAAAAAATCGACAGAGGATCAGGGTATCAAAAAGTATATGCCTATCTTCCCAGTCAATTAACAACTCCGCTTTGCCCTCAATCTGATCTGGGGGTATTATTCCGGAAAGCTCTGCCTTATAGACGGTGGCTCTTAAATGACATGCTCCCCTATCTGAAGTGGCGTAGGCCAATCCCATTCCTTTTAAAACCCGAGGGTCATAGCCTGCGGGCTCCAGACCTTTGACATGAATAGCCAAGTCTTCCAAGCCCCACTCCTTACTGGCGTGTCTTATGCCTTCAGCCAGAATAGCCCCAATTCCCTCTTTTCTGGCAATCTTATTTAATAACTCGGCAATACCATCAACATCGCCATATTCAATCTTCTCTCCTATTGATTTTCTATGAGAAGCCTCTATGGTGAACGCAGCGAGATTACCGGCCGTCATTGTGTCCATACCCAATCTATCGCATATGTCATTCAGGTACGCAATTTCCCTAATGTCGTCGATCAGGCAAAGCCCACCAAAAGCATAGATAGTCTCATATTCCGGTCCTTCAATTATCAATCCTTTATGCCTCCCATCAACGACTTCTGTTAAGTTTCCGCAAGCGAAAAAGCATTTCGGGCATGCCTTTGGTTTAACTCTGCACTTTTCCAATAGAGCATCTGCACTTATGTTTTGCCACTTATCAAATCTTCCCAAAGACCAATACTTTGTGGGGAAAACGCCTGCCATATTGGTTACAGCAACAAGCATCGGTGTACCCAACTTCTTGTAAGCTATTGCTGCCGGGTTCGTTTTAGCTTTGCCGCCCATGTCCTTCCAGAGCTTATCAAGTAGGTCGTTCCTGGCTACTTTTCTCTTCTTATCTCCATGGAAGGCAATGCCCTTGACTTTCTTTGAACCCAGTACAGTCCCAGCCCCGGCCCTGCCCGCTGACCTCCAGTAGTTGTTTTCAATTAAAGCAAACCTTACCAAGTTTTCGGCGGCTGGCCCGATAACGGCGATTCCAGCATCTTTTATTCCGACTTCCTTTCGAATAGCATCCTCGGCCTCGTAGGTATCTTTGCCCCAGATATGAGAGGCATCACGAAATTCCACATTGCCATCGGAAATCTCAAGATAAATGGGCTTTGACGAAGCGCCTTTGATTACAACGGCATCATAGCCGGTCCTGCTTAGTGGCTCCGCTACAGTACCTCCAGCATAAGACTCACAATATATTCCAGTTAAAGGCGACTTGGTGAATACTCCATATCTGGATGACCCAAAAACTTTCGTATCCGTAGCCGATCCAGTGGCAAAGATGATTGCATTGTTTTCTGATAGAGGGTCGAGACCAGCTTTTGTATTGTTCAGTAGAAGATGGGTAGCAAGCCCTTTACCACCCAAGAGCCTTTTATAAATCTCATCGTTAACGGGCTCTTCTTCAAATGATCTCTGGCTAAGATTGACATGCAGCACCCTATTATGAAAACCATTCATTTTTCCACCTGCTTTTCTAGGGTCTTAGAACTCCCAAAAAGAGACTGAATAAATTAATCAACACTTGTAAAAAGCCACTTACATTGGTTATATCTATTATATACACAGCCCGAGCAACAAAGAAAGAATGTTCATTACGCAGCATTTAAACATAAGATGTTTTTGCTGACCAGCTAGGTGATATAATTGGCCGATGGTATACGCCAACATTGAGATGTAGCCAGGGAGATCAAGCAGCATAACCATGCAAAAATCGACAGTAGCTTTGATTAAATGCAATACGTATGATGATAAGCGAGTATACGAGGCTGTCGAGGCAGGGCTTGACCTTCTTGGAGGAATCTCCAATTTCATCAAACCCGGTGAAAGAATAGTAATCAAACCGAGTGTGCTGTTCGGCATGAATCCTCAAAAGTGCGTAACGACGCATCCCTCAGTATTTAAGGCTGCAGGCATAATGCTGAAGAAAGCCGGTGCCACTGTGTACTGTGGAGATTCTCCAGGTTTCGGGAAATGTGAAGGTAATATGAAAAGGGCCAATTTAAAGCAGGTGGCAGATGAGTTAGGGATAATACTGGCCGATTTCGATAAAGGTAAGGTCGTTACCCATAGAGAAGCACTATTAAATAAGAGGTTTGTTCTTGCCAACGGGGTTCTGGAATCAAACGGCTTGATAAGCATGCCAAAATTGAAGACACACGGGCTAACCAGGTTCACCGGGGCAATTAAGAATCAATTTGGATGTGTTCCTGGCATATTGAAAAGCCAGTTTCATGTCAAGATGCCTGATCCGTACGATTTTGCCACCATGCTCGTTGACTTGACTATGCTGATTAAACCGCGTCTGTATATCATGGACGGTATTATGGCCATGGAGGGGAATGGGCCAAGAAGCGGGAAGCCTAGGAAATTGGGTGTCCTGCTATTCTCCGGCGACCCCGTTGCCCTGGACTCAGTAGCCTGTAAAATCATTGATCTGGATCCCACATTCGTGCCGACGTCTGGACCAGGTGAGAGAGCGGGACTTGGAACGTATCATTACGAGAACATTGAAGTAATCGGTGAGAATGTAGAATCCTTTGTTGATAAGAACTTTGAAGTAACTCGAAAGCCTCCTGTCTCAGCACCGAGTGGGCCTATGAGGACATTCATCAGGAATCGAATATGCCCGCGACCGGCTATCAATAGAAAAGTATGTACCAACTGCGGTATATGTGTTGAGGTGTGTCCCGTTAACCCTAAGGCTGTTAACTGGCACATCGGTGATGAGTCCAGGCCACCTACGTTCAAATACGACCGCTGTGTTCGATGTTATTGCTGCCAGGAATTATGCCCCGAGGGAGCAGTAACCATACAGGATACTCTCCTGGGCAGGATATTTTTCCGCTAACATGTTGTGAACGACAACTAGAGTCTTGGGTTTGAATAAAATAAGGGCACAGAAAAGTATTGCTTTTGGGCATTCAGTTCAACCATAGTCGCCTCCAACCATGATTGAACTGAACGGGTTGGATAGATACCTTGACATCTATAGGGTAGGAGAGTAACATTCACATAGCAATTTTATGCCCAGATGGGAGAACTAAGTGAGCATTGGCAAACTCTATAGGCACATTGATAACCAATTCTTGGTTAACATTGACTACCAGCTGTTCACACATCCAGCGGCAACAAATTGGTGGGGAGAACTCATCCCCATCGACAATGTCCGCCTTAGTGAAGGAGACCGGTTTATAATTGAATTGGATGACAAGCGCAAAAGCAAATGCCACCTGAAGAAGAGGGTTAACCGGGCAGTAAGTGGAATTCCAACCCGATACATTTATCACGTTAGCGGCTTCAGTCCACTTGAATAGTAAGTAAAAACCTTAAAAATTTTATTCTTGCGCTAATCGTTGCCCCCTATCCGTTCTCAATTGGCAACCAAAAGCCCAGGGGTTTACCTACCCCATCAAACTTGGAACGCGTTGTTGTATAATCTTAAGAAAAGAGGTGCTTAATGCCGAAGTGCCCTAATTGTCGTCAAGAGACGGCGAGAACAGAGGATTGGGCCTGCCAATTGTGTGGCTACCCCCTGCTGTCTGAATCTTATAGAAAGATACCGAAGACTTATAGACAACTGCAAGAAGAGAAACAACACAAAACCTACGAGCAGGAATCGTCTGCGAGAGAGGAACCTGAGCCAGCGTCCGAGCCTGAACCCGAACTATTGTCTGAACCAGAACCAGTGCGCCAGCCAGAGTCAGTATCCGAACTCGAACCTGAACCAGTGCCCCAGCCAGAGCCAGCGCCCGAGCCTGAACCTGAGCTAATGTCTGAACCTGAACCAGTGCCCCAGCCAGAGCCAGCACCCGAATTCGAACCTGAACCAGTGCCCCAGCCAGAGTCAGCACCCGAATTCGAACCTAAACCAGTGCCCCAGCCAGAGTCAGCACCCGAACTCGAACCTGAGTCCGAGCCAATGCCTCCCGAGATGGAGATAACTGTTGGCGAAGTGCTTTCAGCTTATGAAGAGAATGGGGAGGCAGCGGATGCAAAATTTGCGAATAAAATCCTTAGGGTAACGGGAATAGTTAAAAGAATAGAAGCGAAGGATACTCTCGACATTTACTATATCACTCTAACTGATGTCGAAAAAACCCTCTTATTAATAGATGTCCGCTGCTTCTTTGACAGGAAACATGGACCTGAGCTTAGTCTGTTGACGTCAGGGCAAACGGTGACGGTGCAGGGCAAATACGATGGCTCCATGATAAACATTCGCATGAGCGATTGTTTCTTAGTCTCCTGATATAATGCTACTTTTTCCTTTAGGTTTTTCCGATGGTTATCCTAGAATCCTGTCTAATAGGGGAGAAGTTATCATTACGTAAAAGTCGGGGTGGCCGGATTCGAACCGGCGACCACCTGAACCCCATTCAGGTGCGCTACCAGGCTGCGCTACACCCCGAGTGCCTATGATTCTGTCAAATATACTATCACAATTTATTCTTGTAGGCAATAAGGTAACAACCCTGACCGTTATTAACTCTCAAAAGCGCTTGAAGTTGCCTTTCAGATTGGGTATGATGAGCGTTGAGTCAGGTTGAATATTAAGGGGAATATAAGGCATGGATTGGTTAGCTCCAATTAGACAGATATTCGAGTTTGTTTTCCCTTTCCTTGAGCGCTTGTCGGTTATCAGGGCACTTCTGGGATTTATCCTTGTCTTCTTTCTACCCGGCTTTGCCTGGACACTCGTCTTTTTCAAGCAGATAAAGGTCGTGGAGAGAATCGCCCTTTCCTTCGGCTTGTCCATTGCGGTGGTAACACTCAGTATTCTTGCCTCGAATGTACTGCTCGGGGTTAGCATTACCGGCTTTAACTCCCTCCTGATTATTGTTGTGATTACCATTATACCGATATTGTTCTACTACCTCAGGAGACTGATGAAGAGGGTTAAATAATCGGAAAAGCGTTTGAGTAGTGGCGGGGGATTAAAATTGTATGATGTAATAGTCATTGGTGGTGGACCAGTGGGGAGTTCTGTGGCTTATCAGCTGGCTGGTGCGGGGCATAAAGTGGTGGTGCTGGAACGGAAGCAGAGGGTAGGGGAGCCGGTTTGCTGCACCGGAATCATTGGTCAGGAATGTGCCAACTCTTTTGCTATTGAAAGCAGTGTCATTTTAAGAGAAGTAAACAGCGCCAGGCTATTTTCACCTTCCGGGAATTTACTCCGGTTGTGGCGAGAGGAAACCCAGGCTTGCATTTTAGACCGGGCGGCCTTTGACATGGCGATGGCAAATCGGGCGCAGGGTGGGGGGGTAGAATATGTCTTGAATAGTCCGGTCAGAAATATAGAGGTTGAAGAAGATAAGGTCAAGATTGAGGTATCTTACCAGAAAACAGGGTTAAACCTTGAGGCGAAAGCCATAGTTATTGCTACCGGCTTTGGCTCAAAGCTGACGGAGAAGCTGGGGTTGGGTAATTTTGGTGATTTTGTCATTGGCGCCCAAGCTGAGGTGGCAACAACGGGGGTAGACGAGGTAGAGGTTTATTTTGGACGGAAGATAGCCCCGGGGTTTTTCGGCTGGCTGGTGCCGACCGCTCCGGGAACGGCTCGGGTAGGGTTGCTGTCGCGCCGTAGTCCTGAACTTTATTTAAAGGAGTTGATGGCAGCCCTGCTGGCTCAGGGGAAAATAGTCTCTACTGACGTTAAGCTGAGCTGCGGGGGAATTCCCTTGAAGCCCCTCGGCAGGACTTTTGGTGAGCGACTGATAGTAGTCGGGGATGCGGCTGGGCAGGTAAAGCCAACCAGCGGTGGCGGCATCTATTACGGTTTGCTGTGTGCTGACATTGCCGCTAATACCTTGCATCAGGCACTGCAACACGATGACTTATCGGCGAAGAGTCTGGCTAAGTATGAGCGAGAGTGGAAACGGAAACTGGGACGGGAGCTGAAGATAGGCTACTGGGCAAGGAAACTTTTTGAGCGACTGAGTGATAGGCAGATTGACCGGATATTTGACATCATAAAAGCTAACGGCATTGATGAGGTCTTACTCAAAGCCAAGGACCTGTCTTTTGACTGGCACAGCCGGGCAATATTGATGTTACTTGGGCGCACCGTGGTTTCCAAGGCTATAGGCGTGTTCAGGCTTCCTTCCAAAGCTGGTAAAGATATATAATTAGTGTTTGGGGAGTACTATGGTAGACAGTGGCAGTCAGAATCCGAGCCTGGGTGAGGCAGCAAGCCTTTTCTTAGCCAAACTATCACCCGGGGAAAGGGGAGTAAGTCAGCCTGAAGTATACAAATTTGTCCGCTGGTATGGCTGGGAGCGACCTTTAGCCGGGCTAAGTGCTCCTGAAGTCGCTAACTACGCCGAGCGGTTATCACTCTCGGATACTGACTATAGCAAAAAGCTTGAGTTGATACGCGCTTTTCTGGCTTATGCCAAGAAGGTGGGGTGGAGTAAGACGAATCTGGGCATTCACCTGAAGGCTAAGAAGGCGAAAGCTGGCGCACTAGCTTTAGCCAGGCGAGGTCTGCCAGAGACAGTTCCGTTGACTCAGCAGGGATATGCGGAACTGGAGGCCGAGCTAGCTGCCCTTAAGCGCAAGCGCCCGCAACTCATTGAGGAGATGCGTCGCGCCGCTGCCGATAAGGACTTCCGTGAGAATGCACCGCTCGCTGCCGTCAGAGAGCAACGCGGGTACCTGGAGGGACGCATTAGCGAGTTGGAAGGGACCCTGAAGGCAGCAACTATCGTCAATGGAAAGCCAAAGTCAGGTCTCAGGGCAAACATTGGTGGTCGCGTTGTCCTGGATGACCTGACTTCCGGGGAAGAACTGCGCTATCGGATAGTTGACCCCAGGGAGGTAGACCCGGCGCAGGGTAAAATCTCCAGCGTTTCGCCTCTGGGTAAGGCACTTATTGGTCGAGGTGAAGGAGAGATAGTCGAGGTAGCCGTACCTGCCGGCAAGTTACGCTATCAGGTTAAGCATATTGAGCATTAG
>JAUXAC010000206.1 GCA_030615035.1 Dehalococcoidia bacterium
GCCCTGCTGCCGGCTGCTGCCAAAAGGGGAGGGGAGAAGGGGGGTCTTAGGAAGAGTTTGAAGGGCACACTAGCACTTTATGTCCTTTACACTGTCATAATACTCCTGGTTGCAAATCCCCTGATAACCCTTATAAACCCCCAGTATCTTCCGGTCCTGGGCTTCCTGGCCCCCATGATAATTGCATATATCCTTATAGGGTTTTTTATAGTCCTGACATTCTTTGTTAACGGTATAGGGATGCAGAGATATGCAGTATATTCCGCCCTGGTCTTTGCCTTTTTAAGCCTGTTATTAAACTTTTACTTAGTGCCCGGCCTGAAATACATGGGAGCGATTGAGGCGCTGATTGTTTCAGGCATTGTTTCACTTTCCCTGCTGGGGGGTTTGGTATGGAAATCGAGAAGATAAGAAAAATTGCAATCGTTTTAGTCCCCGTAATTCTTTTAGCCTTGCTTGTCCCGATTGTTTCAGCGGCCTCCCATGATGTGATAATAGTAAGGGGGGACATACCCACTGATTATGTCATTGCCTCCATATACGCGCATTCAGCAGGAATACCAATTGTCCTGGTAAACCCCGACAGCATACCAGGGGATATTGAAAAGGAGCTGGCAGGGTATGCCCGAAGCGGGTATAAAGGCCTGCTCATAATAGGCGGAAAGGAGGCCATAAGCCTGGGTGTGGAAGACAGGCTAAGGGGTATGGGGTTTTCAGCCAGCAGGCTCTGGGACTGGAACCGTTACGGCACAGCCGCCAGGGTGGCAATTGATTTATGGGGCAAAGCGGAATCCTCTGTAATAGTCAACGGGGAGGGATACCAGGACTTCCTTGTTGCGCAGAGGGTTGCACTCAAAAACAGCATCCCCATCCTGTTCAGCATGAACGCCAGCATAACCCCTGAAACCAAAGATGCCCTGCAGAAGCTTGAGGTAAAGCAGGCATTCCTGGTGGGGAACGGTGATGTTTCCAGGGCGCTCAATCAGATGGGCATAAGCACGAAAACAATCGATGTCAGCTCCAAAGACCTTGAAGAGGGGACCCCTCCCCTGGATCTGGATTCCATTATACTTTATTCCCTGCTTATAATATTGGCCTTGATAATCCTGATATCCCTGGTCTATATAAGGAGGATTTTCAGGGAGAGGGTTTCAATCC
>JAUXAC010000020.1 GCA_030615035.1 Dehalococcoidia bacterium
TACTAACTGATATAGGCCAAAAGTCCTATGAATAAGACATGACTTAGGATCATGTCTTATTCATGGGGGGAGTGCCGGAATTGGCAGACGGGCGCGGCTTAGGACCGCATGCCTTAGAACGTCGGGGTTCGAGTCCCCGCTTCCCCACTGCTGATCAGCGATTTTCTCTTCAACTATGGAGATATTCGTCGTTTCCCCTTTATAGTTGGTCAAGATACCATCCTTGAACTCGTGCTTGCCTGGAATACTGGCTGTAACCCTGTAATATGAGCGAGGGTCAATCCCTTCGGGAACTGTTGCCATGAACTCTTTGGGAGGACGGTGTAAGAAAAGGAGGGTTTTTTCACCAACAGTGAACACCGGGTCACTGTCCATGATCATATAGGTGTCACCAACTTTCCCACCCCATACATTAATGGCAATAAACTCAGACTCAGGCTCGCCGTACAGATATCGCTCGGGCTGAACAATAACATCCTGGTAGATAATGTCTCCCATCGGGTTCTTACCCCACTTGGCAGGTAGAATCTCTGTTACCTTGCCGAGGACTATGGTATCAGAATGTGTTATTAATTCATCTAAAGTAAATGCGGGGAACGAACCACTTACTATGGTGCCTTTATCCCCTTCTTCCGGTATTACTTTAGTAGTCTTCGGTGTTTGTGCGGATGAGGCATTGTTAAGGGTAAATTGAAAATCCAGCTGTGATGCTTTTTCACCAGTATCGTTATTGTTTATAACTACGGTATCATCATCCGTTATCCGGACTTTATAGCTTTCGGGGTGAACAATATAGCTCTCAGCCTCGGCAATTATAGTATAAACGTTGCCTTCTTCGGGCTCCCTTATTGCTATCTCACCCGTGCCATTGCCAGTACGTTTCCATTCTGTATTTTCCTTGCCGGTATCCATATCATATACGTGTGTTGTGACAAGAACGGTTTCGTCTTTTAATCCACTGACTGAGGTTGTTATTTCTAAGTATTTTGGTAGTGTTCTCTCCGGCATATAACTTGGCTTAGGCACGGAATTACATGATGCCGTTAATGCCAAAACGAAGAGAAGGGTGAGAGCAGTACCTACTATCCCGTAAGTCCTGGCTACATTAAGTGTTTTCATTTTTCCTCCCAGCTACTCCAGCGGAATCTTGAACTCCCAGGGACCTTCAAAACCCTGGCCCGGCGGTCCCCCTTCACTCAACCTTAGAATCCGGAAAATCAACTCCTTGGCGTTCTTGGGTGCCGGGTCGAGGTTATTCCAGGTATGTCTTATGCCATTGTCCAGAAAGCGGATTCCAGATGAACCTGCTTTTTTTACAGCACCGCCATCAATACTGTACTCAGCCTCGGCTTGGATCCACATCGAAGGTGCTGGGGTTGTCTGCCCCGGCGGCAGATTGTAGCCCGGCGGACTATTGAAAGCGTAAACTGCCATCCCTGAGGAAGTTAACTCGATGCGCTCCAGCGTGACTGTGATGTCGTTTACTGTCTGCGACTGTTCGGGTTCGATGGTCTTTTCCACCGCCCCCTGAGGGTATTGAATCAGCACGCGGGTCCCCGGGGTGAAAGTTATTCTGCTGTCTCCTTGCCTGGCGTTAATTTCTCCAAAGATAATATTGTACCAGCCGGGCGCAACCTGTTCTCCATTCGTATCCTTCTGGTCCCAGGTAAAGTCAATAGTTATCGTTTCATCGGGACTTATTTCCCGTGGTTGCGTACCACCCGCCACCAGGAAAAGCGTCCGGTCAAAGTCCATCCGTGGCGTCACCCGTATCTGCGGTGGGTACGGACTAAAGGTAATCGTCTCCGCGGACACGTTGGTGATTGTCAGCCTCACCTCTATTAACTCCCCCGGCAGATAATGAGCGTCTTCGGGGGTCACGCTTCTCTCAAACGGCGGCGGGGGCGCCGGTCGTGGAGCCGGTGCCGGAGTTGGCGCTGGAGTGGGTGCCGGTGCTCCGCCCTTATCGAGCTGACACCCAGCGGCTGTCAGCAGGATTACCGACAGAATGATAATGCACAAAGTGACTAGCTTTTTCATTTTGCCGCCTCGAACCAAAGTTCCTTCTGTCCTCTCACGCCGATTGCTGCCAGTATAAGCAATATTGAAGCTGGCAGGAAGAATAACCCCCAGGTGAATAGCCCAAGAAAGCTGACCACGAGCACAGCAAGAGCGCTTACCCAGATGAATATCCTTCCTAGATGGAGACTTCTCTTGCTTAACACTATCGCCACAAGTGCTAGCACACCCATCAAGGCTACAAAGCTAAGGAGTGCCGGATACCACCAGATTTTCTCGAAAGCCCATGCCGGAGAAAGGAATGCTACCAAGATAGGAGCTAGAAGTCCCCAGATTCCGCCAACTATGCCACAGGGCAATGCTATTCTGTTTAGGGTTTTCATTTTGACACCTCCTAATCCAGTTTACTCTCTTATTCTTATAAAAAGGAGAATTACTCCAGCGGTATCTTAAACTCCCAGGGGCCTTCGACTATTTCGCTCCGGGTGTGAGTCATGCTTACGTTTTTAATCCGGAAAACCAACTCCTTAGCACCATTGGGAACCGGGTCAAGCATGCCAGGTCGGCTGCCTCCCCAGCGAAACTCTGACCTATTTTCCTTCCAGAGACTGCCTCCGTAAAGTGGTATGACTTCCCCGCCATCAATGCTATACTCGCCAAAACCCTCCATCGCCGAGTTCTTTGAAGACGGTGGAATATACGCCGGCGTAACGCGGACGTATAACATCAGCTCTTCGGTCGTTAATACGATACTCTCCAATGTTATCGTGATGTCTTTCACCGTCTGCGACTCATTCACTTCGATGATTTTTTCGATGGCTCCCCGGGAGTAACGGACCAATACCATAGCCACGTTACCTGCTTTCCAGACAGTTTCACCGGTCACATTAGGATCCTTCCAGGTAGTATAGTACCAACCGGGTGGTACTTGTTCTCCATTTGTGTCCTTCTGGTTCCAGATAAAGTCTATGGTTGTGGTTTCGTCAGGCTTTAGCTCCACCAGCAGCTCGCGGCCAGTCCAGGAATACAATGCCTGCCCGGTACTCAAGGGCTTCCCAACATGATGCTTCGCTACGCGAATCTCTGGCAGGTATTTTAACGTGACGTTGTTTGAAGATACGTTTTTAAACAAAAGCTTTACTTCAACTGTTTCTCCCGGCATATAATAAGCCTCGTCAGGGACGGCCTTACTGAAAATGCGGCGGCCCGGGGGCGGCGGTGCTTTCGGCGGCGCTGATAAGCTAATATACGCCTCGGCCCAGAGACCCTCAGGTTGTGGCAGGAGATTGAATATTACGTTCCGACCGGTTGGATTTACGATTTGAGACTGACTTACCATGAAGAGATAGCCTTTAGGTTCGCGGAAATATTTGTCCGGTGTTTCCAGAAGCAGCAGATAGTAACCATCTTTAAGACTGGTGGTTATCTTCACTGTCAGGCTTCTTTCCCCGTTATTTTTAATAGTTTGCTTAAATATTGGTTTTCCGGTAGGATCTATTCCCGGTGATAGCGATAGAGTCAGTGTAGCTTCTTCCCCTTTTTCCAGACCATTTACAGTCACAGTCATCCGAATATTATCGGGAGCAGTAGCTGTTGGGGCTGGAGCCGGCGCTGGGGCTGGTGCAGGTGCCGGAGCTGGTGCGGCACACGAAACAGGCACCAGCAATATTACTACTATCAGTCCTATTATCAGTCTTTTCATTTTAACCTCCGAGTTCAATTGGATTTTGTACTTTGATAATCTTTTCAAGAAAGAGACTAGTTATCCTTTTCCAGTTATTTACGGCATCACGAAAGTGGTTGTGTAGCCGTTAACATTTACCTTATAAGTCTCACCCGAGTTAAAGTTTTTAAGCAAACTAGGCCATAAATTTACCGTTTCCTCGAAGTAGATATAGTCTTCACATGGCACATCCTTGAGATGCCTAATAGTAGCCTTTATGTATATGGTGTCATCAATAAGTTGTTCGACTGAGTATCCATGAGAAGCTTCACAACCTTGGGGAAGTCCGCCTTTAATATAGACGGATACCCGTGGCTCCTCCTCACTTGTATTCATTCTGACCTCGTAGATAGGTGCCGGACGTCTTACCATCTCCAGCCCCCAGGAAGCTGGCCAGATGCCAACGTTGAAAAGGGCGGAAGCCACTACCTCATCGCTGAGGTAGAGTCTCAGCTCGTATTTGCCATCCTTATCGGGGACTTCCCACGGGTTTTGCAAACCCGGAAGATATTCCCCGTCCGGCTCAAAGGGTCCTAAATCACCAGGTGATGCCCTTATTTCCTCCTCGGCGCCTGTTCCCTTATTGAAGAAAGTAAACCTGGAAAAACTAGTATCACCCTTAAGCCGTTCACTAATGACCAGACCGAGAAAAATCTTATCTCCGGGGTCAAACAACCCCTGTACCCTAGCAGGGTGGGGACCCGTGGTCTGGAACGTCCAGCCTCCCGGGGGTGGTGGATTATACAATGGGTGTGCCTTGAATATGTATATGGTTTCAATAACATCAGGTGCTTGTTGCTGACACCCCGCCACTGAGATTACTAGCAACAGAGCCGTCAGAACTATAGCACACAGATTTTTTAGCTTTTTCATTTTCCCCCAACTGGAAGTGTATACCCGTCCCAGGCTCTCATGCAACCTCACCCTCTTAATCCCTCTCTCCTTCGAAGGAGAGGGGGATCGCCCCTTTCACACAAAAAACCCCATTGACCAGTCCGAAAAAACGCCTAGATTTTGATTACAGGGGCTCAGTTTCCAAGACCTGAAAACGTGAGTGAACAAGGCGCTATCCTGTCCTCTGCCACCTGCTCCCGGCAGTGATGTGTTATAGCCTCTGGATGCCGTTAATCGTATTTCTCTTAAGCAAGTGCGTTATCTCTGGGGGAGGGTGAAGGATGCAATTGCTTCCTCTGATATAACAAAAGCCCCTTTTGTTTCACAATGAAACTGTAAAAACAAAAAAGCACCTTAACAACTGAATATTGACTGCCTCGAATGAAGCTAATCCCTATGCCAATTCAAAGCAAGGGGGTTAAAATGCAAAAGAGTTACATTCAAGTTACCTATAGGGATATAGCTAAAATGCTAGCTTCAGCCTTACCAGTCGAGGGGGAAGAGTTTGGAGTCAAAGTCAATGAATACCTCGAGACTATCAAAGCACTTCCTCGAGAGGCCAAGCTAGCTATGAAAGTCGCTTACATCTTCAGTCGTAAAGTGCCACGTCAAGAGCGAGAGGACATATTCCAAGATATTGCACTCGCAGTCTTCAAAGTCAAAGCACGTGATGAGAGATTGGCCTATGCGATTGCTCGATGCGATTGGCGCAACTGGTGGGAAAAATACTCGATTAGACAGCACTACAGTCTCGACAGTATAGTCGAGGATGATGACGGTAATCCTGTTACATTCGCTGAATTGCTTGTCGGTGAGGTCGAGTTCGAGCGTAAAATGAATGGCAAGCTAGACGCTGAACGTCTATGGGATAAACTGCCAGAGCGCATTAAGCCGATAGTTTACGAGCGATTGATAGGCAAGGCACTTAACAGTTCAAAGCGCAACATACTCAACCGCTGGGTATCAGCCGAGGGATATAGGCTCATTCTAGCTTGAGCGGACGTTTTTCTTAGGTCAGCGGATTAGCTACAATAGAGGCAACAAGACAAGCCTCGAGGTTTCAGCCTCGAGGCTTTGTTTTGGTAAGCCTCGAGCCTTACCGCCTGTGAGAAGGCAAGGGGGGAAAACGGCCTCACGCCCACTGCTGCTCTTCGGGCTGACCGAAAGGTGGGGGTCGTGGGGTGTCATGCTAACCCTCTTGGTAGACCAGGGGGCACCGGGGGATCTGCCGGCCGGACGCTAGGCGTATGGTGCTTTCGGGCAACGCTCCCCTCGGTATAGGCTAAAGTCCTAGCCCTAGTCGGGATTATGGTAACTCCCGAGGAATGGCAAGCCTAAATTTGCCTAACTTGGCACAGTGAATTAGTGCCCGTCTGGCAGGACGTAAAAGTGCAATAAAAGAATAGCCTGCTATACAGGCTCGGCAACTGTAGTCCGTGCTACGGCTGTGGTGTCTCCCCAACTCCAAGAGCACGCAGCGCAGGTAGATACGCTGGCACGTGCGCTTCCTGTATCCTTATGTAGAGGCTCTACAGGCTCGCTGTGCACGTGTCGAGGCGACTATCAAGGGCAGTAGCAAGACCCTTTAGGCTGTATCCGAGCACGGGGGTATTCAGCTCGCAAAAGTCCCGAGTTGAGTTGTCGTGATGTGGTGGTGTAGGACGTTAGAAGGAGCAAGGCCATAGCACAGACCCCCTGTTATGAGCAGGGGGAATTCTTTTTTTACCACAACTATCGCCTCCGAGGCTTGCCTCGGGGGCGGTGGTGGTGCTAAAAACACCAAACAATTGAATAGGGGGTGTCGCTAATGGTTACGTGTGTAATCTGCGAGCAACGCCCTGCTAATGGGAATGGTTTTTGCCATAACTGCGACACTAAACTCGAGGCAAAACGCAAGGCAAAAAACGGCGACAAGCCAAAGCACTTCCTCACCTATAGAGGCCACGTTGTCGGACTATTCCATAGCACTAAGGGTATGCTCAAGGCTCAACTGCTCAAGTGCAATCCCGATAACCTTCCAAAGCTAAAGACTCTCGACCTCAACCGCTATTGTGAAGGCTTTACTCGGACACAAATCAAAGACTTCAAGGCGTGTGTGTTACGCCTCGCCAACGCTTAAAAAACTGAATAGGGGGTGTCATGGAAGGACAGAATATCCTATCCAAGGCAGCCGCAACGGTCGCAATGAACCCTGCGAAGTTCAAGACCGGCTCCGATGGTTTTCGTGGTCAAGGCAAGGTCATCGAGGGTGGAGTCAAATACCAAGTGCAGGTCATTGCCGTCCGTGTCGGCTCCAAGAACGGCGGCTAACCGGTCGACCGCTGGGGGTAAGGTCTCCCCTTGCGCCTTCCCCCCAGTAGTCGGGTTGTTAGTGGAAACTGAATAGAGGGGGTAGATTATGGAATTAAATAAACCCTATACCCAGTTCGCCAAAGAGCATCATGCCAAAGTGCTCAAGGCAAGAAGACTGGCCAAACAAGCTCGATTGAATAAGAACTAAGGGGGCAAAGAATTGAGAGGCTTTTTTCATGAAGTAAGGGAATTCTTCGCCGTCCTGTTCGAGAAGTCAAAACCTCGTTATATCGGCTTCCTCAGGAAGCCTTCCATTGAGAATGACAAGCCGAGCAAGAGGGCTAAATGCCAATTAGGTTTCAGGAAATAACTGAATAGGGGGTGTATAGGTGAGCATAAGAGCGCACCGGATACTCAAGATTGAATACGCTAAAATTCCGTCATTCAATCTGTGGCATGATGAGAAGCTAATTGACTTCATCAACACGCACAATGACTCCGGCTTCTTCTCACAGATGAATGACAATGGTGGTGGCGTAGTCAATGTTGAGGCTTCGGTAATAAAGGAAGCCCTTGAGAAGGCCGTTGAGTTGGAACTCGATGAGGACACAGTCGAGCAGCTGAAGGCTGATATCGAGGCCGCCGGCGAGGACGGCTCTATAGACTACGACTGCTTCTAACCGACTGGCACACTGGGGACAAGGTGACTTGTCTCCAGTAGCGAGGCGGCTAGCCTCGAATAACTGAATAAGGGGGTGCGTTATGGCTTTCTGTCCGGAAGACGGCACAGAAATGACCTGCGTAAACGACAGTATCAGCTTTGCCGACTATGTCTGCCCCACGTGCGATACCGAGTGGCAGTATGACGCCGAGCAAGGCTGTTACCGAGTAACCGAAAAAGAATAAGGGGGTAACGTGCAAAAGGTAAAAAGAATAGTGGAGCGCCCATGGGGCAGAAGGCAGAGGGGTGGCTACATCTTCCTGCGCTCGCATCTGCTTGAGGTGCTCAAGAAGGGCGAGGCTGTCGAACTCGACAAGGTCGTAGTCGGGGCAAAGCAGCTCCAGAAGCTAATCAGCCTGTTGCCTTGTGAAGACTGTCTCCTTCGAGCAAATGGCAATCTCGAAATCGAGACCATCATCAGCGTGCCCATACAGTGCAAGGACGGCGTATTCCGCATGAGCTTCAGGAAGCCCAATAAGGGCTATCGCCAATTCATGTCCATAGTCAACGGGGCGTGGCTCCCCAAAGTCGCTACCAGAGTGGTGGTGCTTCGGCCGAGAAAATACTAAAGGGGGTGAATATTGGTAAAGCTAACTGATGAGGAAAGAGATAAAGCCAAAAAGGAACTCGAAGACAGAGTCGAGCAAGCTATTGGGCAGTCACCTAAAGGCTTGACTGACGAGGAGCTATGCGGCTGTGTCCTTAGAGGTGCTTCAAAAGCAGGTATAGTTCACTAAAGAAAGGTCGAAATAGTCAGATATAAATGAATAGGAGCGTGATACGCAGATGCTAAAGCAACTCAGTGAGAATACTGCCATTGTCAGCTCGAAAGAGCTAGGCACCAAGTGCTGGCTGCCAAATCGGTTCATCCAGAACGGGTCTCGCTGCGACCGGGTCTACCTATGCAACTATCCAGAGAAGAAGACCTGCCAGGCAGTGCATGCAGAAATCGCCTATCTTGAGCATGAGAAAAACCGCCTGATAGTGGTGAGCATGAACCTCGATATGAGAATTCAGGAACTGGCTGCCCTGCTCGAAAAATAGAGCGGACGATTTTTGCCTCTCGGCGGATTAGCTATAGTAGGAGGGTTTTTAGCCTATGAAAAAGAGAAAGTCTTTTCTCGACAAGCTCAAAGAGTGGCGCCGAGACAAGGAAGAGCAATACGCTGTGGCGATAATGTCAAAGCCAGAGAAAACAACTATTCTCCGCAGTATGTCTCTCCCTGGTGTGGTGCTAATTATGGGCTCACGGCGCTACGGGAAAACTGCCACGGCTCACACAATAGCGACAGAGATGCACAAGAGCCGAAAGGCGCCGGCCATGGTTCATCTCCCCCCATCGGCTCCCCAAGTAACGAGGCAGCGTATCCAAAAGCTACTGCCTGACTGGATGAAGGTTACCACCAGTAAAGACGAGTGGGATAAAAATGCGGTGGTAATCTATGACGAGGCCGCTCAGACGGCTCATGCTAGGAGAACACAGAGCGGCGATGCGGTGGAACTGGATAACCTCATCGGGATATCGGGGCAGCGCAACCAGTTGCTCATCTTCATCTGCCACCACAGCAGAAAACTGGACCCGAATGTCGTTAGAGAGGTCAACCGCATCATCTGGAAGCGCCCCACCTACGCCTATCAGCTGTTTGAGCGTGACGAGCTGATTGACTTCACCATGAAAGCATTTGACTTCTTTGCAGAGATACGGAAAGGTCGAACAATGAGCGAGAGGACTAAAGTGATGATGAAAAGAGCCAACCTGATGCTCGACATGGACGACTTCAAGTTCCTGCAGTTTGAAAACAAACTACCACACTACTGGTGCGATGAACTATCCAACCTATTCGAGGATATCAAGAAGGTAGGGCGCAGGGCGCCTGGATATTAAGGGGGTGAAGCGTTGAAAAAGAATTGAAAAACAACAGTCGAACAACTAAAATTGAGGAGGAAAAATTGAATAGAGCAGAAGTATTGGAGCACATGGAGCCCATCTTGAACACTCAGGTGAGAGAGGTGGAGCACAATCCCCGGACCCGGGTATTGGTAACCCCCGAGATGGTTACCTTCCGCCCGGGTGGGGGGCAGCGACTCATGGAAATGACCCCAGGGGGTGTTCGGAGCATGGCCAAATTTGTTGGCCTCCCACTTCCACTCGCTGCTCATCTTCGTCCGGAAACACTGGGCAACGTGGCCACGGAGCTGCTCGGCAGTAAGCACCGCTACAGCTTGGTGGTGAAGGACGGAGCCGTCACCAACGTGGTGAGGAGGGGTGAATACCGCACCATCAATCCCGAGCGGGTCCTGCGGACTATTGAGAGCGCCATCCCAGAGGTTGAGTTCCACAGGGTCCTCATCCTCGATGATTTGGTCACCAGCCTTGAGGTAATCGGAGATAGACGACAGCCAGTGAGGGCAGGAGACCTGATTAAGGCCGGCGCCAACATCACCTTCTCACCGCTCGGCACCGTTGACCCCCTGGTGCAGAGTTACGCCCTGAGACTTGCCTGCACCAATGGCATGACCGACAACACGGTTCTCCGGGAATTCCACTACGGTCGTGGTGGCGGTGGTGGTGAGGGTGACGATATCTGGCAGTGGTTCCGCAGGTCGGTTCGCCAGGCCTATGGTGCTCTGGACCACATTGTCAATCGGTATCGCCAGATGATTGATGAGCAGATCACCCCGGAGCACAGGGCACAGGTTCTGACCGCTATGCTGAGAGAGGCGAGAATCTCCGGTCAGGACGCCGAGGCGGTAAGGGCCTTGGCGCTTGAGAACCCACCTGAAAACCGATACGATATCCTGAACTTGATAACTCGGGCCACATCCCATATAATTGAGCGTCCCCAGGCAGTGAGAAGGGCCCAGCTCGCCGCTGCCGACTACGCTCATGAGCATACCGATGCTCGAGAGTGTCCGGTCTGCCATGGCAGACGGAACTAAATAAGAGGCGTGCTCCCGCTGCCGGCGGGTTGGGGATTTGCATTTTACCCCCTTGCACCTGTTCCGGCAGTGGGGGCTCCAGTAAGGACAATATTGTGAAAACACTAGGTCAATTAATTCTAAGGTCGGCTGAGCGCTTGATTGAGGGGGAGGACAAGCTGGAGGAGACTGGGGACACAATCTGGATTGGATTTCTGAAAAGAGAGAGTGGCATTCTGCTGCGTCGTGCCTTCAGGTTCTGGCTTAAGATGAGATTCAGGAAACGATAGCGGATCCGGGAGTGCACTATTCGGGTTCTAGCAGTCGTAAGAAATAGAAATAGGGTCGAGGGTTGTCCCCTCGACCCTATTTCTTACCTCTAAGTGAACAAAATGAGCAAATGTAACCCTAGCGCAATACTATTGGAAATTCTCTAGATTAGGCTTGTTCTAACACGATATCGCCCGTGGGTAATTCTATCGAACACTCTCTTGTCACTGCCGGCACACCAGCACGGGGATTTGTTACCACTAGCATGGTCATTTGGCAGTATGCTCCGCTGGTTCATGTCTGGAAATATTCCAATTATTATGGCCTTAATCTCGGACGTTGATAGTTCTTTCCCACCCATACCCTTGAATGCTTGCACGAATCTATCATGGTTAGTCAGCACAGTCACCTCCCCATAAAATCTAGACGATTTTTTCTCGGGAACAAGACTTGTCTGCAAATTGTACTGCGAGGCGTCGGGTCGATTTAATACTTTCCAGTAAATATCATCAAATTGTACAGGCGTAATAGTGTCCTTATGTTTCTCGCGAATGTATTTGCGGACAATTCTCTGAATTGCCACGTAGGTGCTTCTATCAACCTGTTCTATTGTAGTGGGCCATGATTGAATGTCTTTAGGGTAATATTTTCTAAGCATGGCCATCATTTTCGTGTCCACTGCAGCATTCAACCATCCCGAAATTTCTTGAGATTTTTCACAATTTGGCAAATGACAATAGTAGATAGCAACTTTCAGGACCACATCAAGGGTTTTTGCAATTTGACCATAGCTTGCAGGAAAGACCCTTTTTAAAATTCGTCCATTCCTCCTCTTTTCTGCTAAGAATATGTTATTAATTCCCCAACTGCAGAAGCTTGAATGAATGTCAATGAAATCTTTTTCAGACTTTGCCTCAAACATCTTCTTTGCCTCAGACAGTATCTTTTTACGAAGTCCCTCTTTTGAGCCTTTGCCGAAGAGACGTATCATGGCAGAGAATTCTAGGCCCATATCCATTATATTGTGCAGCCTGCTTTCTTCCGGACTATTCAGTTGCATCTATCCCATCCATACACGAGCTTCAACTTTGTCAAGGATGCTCTATCTCGTGGAATTCTAGTATCCACAGTGGTTACTGTCAAGGTCGTACCCTCCCGCTACAGCGAAAACAATCCGCGAAGTAAGGTATCCCATCTGGATAGCGTGAACGATACGCCCTTTTGTTCAATGTCTGCTCAGAAGAGGGTTACTTGTTGTACCCATCCTTGAGCGCTTCATTCAGGTCGAGTTCGGGTAATTCTGTATCTAATCAGGGTCAGAAAAGGCAAAACTGCTCCCCAAGCAAGGAAAATTCGAGCTTCCTGCGATGCCTGCCTCCTAATTCGTATTCCTGCGATACGACCCCAAAACATTACTTCCTCCATCAGGCTCGCGCGTTTGAACCAGTTGTTGAGGGCTATTCTCCCTGCTGTGAGGATTGGCCTGAACAGTAAGGACACATGTCTTTTGCAACAGGATAGTATTGGTTGCAATTTGGGCATCTCTTAAGACTATATTGGAGATAGGCCCATGCATCTCGGTATTGAGGTTTCTCGCTTGCGGCCTCAGGGGCAGAAGCAACTTTCAACTCGCTCCGAAAGTCATCGAAAATCGATTTGAAATATTCGCCAACCCTTCGGTGTGCATTGATGGAGAATCGATAAGCCAAGTAAGAACCGGCAAGCGACAATAGAACCAGTAGGCCGGGTGCCCAAACTAAAGCAGAATCAAGTCCCGCCACAGTGAGGAATGGCAATTCAAAATATCTAGCAAGCAATGTGAGTACAGTGTAACCAAAATATAGCACAGCACTGATGCAGAGAACCACTGAAGTGTAGACTAGCCACTGAGCCTCCGCGCTAACTAGGCCATACTCCTTTTGTACGCTTTCTGGCAACTTGAGCCAGATTCTATACCAGTAGAAAACGGCGTCCATACCATACTTAGACAACGGATAGTCTTCATAGGCTGCCATGACGTTACCCAGCAGCGTCGGTCGCCGCACACTGGGCTTACCGTCCGGCCCGATCGGAAACATCCTAAGCCAATACCAGGTTTCTTGGCGGAAGGAGGATTGTCGGTCTCGCTCCTGTTCAGCACGTCGGTAGCAGCTCTCTAGTTTCCTCCTTAGTCTCGCTTGGAGTTTCCGACTGGCCCACGGTATCCAGAGAGAACGACCTTCATACACCGGATAGACCTGGCTTCGCAGCAGGTCAACAACCCAAACAAGGACCAGGGCTACCGCCAGCAACATGCCAACAGCCACAGCGATGCTCCAACGTCCTCCAAAAAGGTGCATTGTCAGCCACATTGCCATAGGACACATTGCGATTGCCCAAATCATCCCAGGCAACACTATCCTTAAGAAAAAGGCGTAACCGAAAAGCGCTGCGATGGAAAATATGTCAAACATTTCACTCCAGTAAGTCAGTTAGCCAAGGACACCATATCCCCAGCTAGGCTCAGTTTTCTGCTGCTTCGTTGCTCTTGTGCCCACTTGACGTCTCGTCTGCTTCTGGTGTCTTGGGAGGGGGCGTCGGCGGTGCCTCCCCGGGTCCGCTAGGCTCGACTTCTTTTATAATTACCTCTGGGGGCGCTGGCGGTGGAGCTTCCTTCTCTGCTGGAACTCGCTTCTCTGTTCTCTCTTCTTCCATGATTCCTTACCTCCCTCTCTACCGGGTTGTCGACCACGGCTTGTATCAGCTCAGGCCATAATTCGCACGTTTATAGCTTCCCACACTCTCCATTTTACGCTGATGATTCTTTGGCGGCAAGGGAGGGAGAGTGAAATAATCCAAGGTTACACAATCCGCTATTTTGTGTGGTGAAGGCTTAACCCAGTATGATGGGCCAAGGTCTGGTGGGATACACTAGCTCGATTCTTCAGTCAGTCTGACTGCATACCTGGCTAAATGCCGCTTTAATCTTGGTTCCCTTCAGCAATTTCCCTTAATCTCTTCTCAAGTAGCTTCACTGCTTCATCTTCAATTTGGTTGGCTTTGTCCCTTTTGTCGTATGCTTTAAAAGTAAGATTGCCTATCTTGTCCTCGACTTCTTTGTTTTTGGGTTTCAACACTAGGATGTTGTTGAATAATTCTCCTGCCTCTCCGATTTCATCAACAACTCCGCCGTAGATCAGACGTTGAAACTGCACCTCTCCATACGTACTAAGCAAAAAGGTGGTTAGATAGCCCGGATGTATTTCATTTTCCTTAGGAATGATCCTCAAAAGATGGTTCGTAGCAGCCCATTCATTCCAACCATCCCTAACTAACGAGAGCCTCCCAATAGTACCAGAACAAGTTACGAGAATCCAGTTCTTTTTAACAATGTACGATTCCAGATTCTTCATCTTTTTCCAGATATACTTTATGTCTTGGGGTTTAATTTGTGGGATGTGGGTTCCCTGTAGCAAAGGAATGCCGTCAGACGGCTCCCTTACGTATGCTCTTTTAAACCTTGGAGGCACAAATGAGTCAGCTACATCCTCCAGTCTTTTCACTATTTCAGATTTTGCCTCCATCAAGTTTTGAATTGCTAAGCGAGACAATGGTAAATGATAGGACGCATCCAACCGCAGAGTTAGCTCGTTTGCCTTAA
Organism: Dehalococcoidia bacterium; assembly: GCA_030615035.1. Next base: position 14,479 of record JAUXAC010000020.1, read on the forward strand.
CTTCAAAACTTCTAACAATCCTTCCATTCTCTCCGCCAAAGTACTCAATATCATCTTCATCTAGTACAGGCAGTCCCAGTCCCGAATATAGCGTCTCTTCCGCTTTAAAGAGAAGCCCTTGAGCTTCTTCCCTTAGTCGGTGGGCTTCTAATATCTTCTTGTTTATCTTTTCCTCTAGTTCGGGAATTTTAGGAATAGGAATAGAAGCTACATGATGCGGTTCTATGTGTTTCACTGTCGAACCATACCGATCCTTGGTCAGGAAGGCTTGACCCATCCAAGTACTGAGATATGCATACAAGTAGCCTACGCCGTTCTCATTTTTCGGAACTATTCTTATTAAATCATCCGACAAGACACATGTTTCCAATAGTTTCGTGGCAATCAAACACCTTCCGATAGTGCCAGAACGAGTTATTAATAGCCATTTTTCTTTAGTTGCTACATCTTTGGGGTAATTTATTACAAACTTCTTTGCTTTTGGCAAAAACATAATAACTTCACTGGGTATGAGAAATGGATCTCCGTTCTTTTTGGAAACATACCTTCTCTTGAATCTACCAGGCCAAAATAGGTTATCGGCCAAGTCCTGGACGGATTTTATTTCTATCTCTCTTTCTTCTAATTCGCCCATCAGAATACTGGAAGCAATAACATCTTTTGCATAAAAACTTGCATCAAGTCGTTTCTCTTCATTGGTTACCCAATGACTCTCTAAATTGAACGCTTGAAATAATGTATCCGCCGGGGGCATTATGCCATCCCCTTTCTTCTAACCCATTCTTTAAACATTTGGGCAACTGAGGGGAGATGATCATCAATTAAAGGTTGGCTATTCGCATCAAGTTCCACTTCTCCCTCTGGTGTAGTGCTAAATACTGGATTGCCTCTTCGGTCATGACCAACCCTTTCTGGAATTGCCATAAATATCTCATAATCTTGCTGGAGTTTCTCCTGTTCAGGCGTTTTCTTTTTCAATATGAGGATACTTGTTTGTGTTCCCGTATGTGGTTCAAAAGTTTCTACAGGTAAGTCAACGCTTGCCATTATATAAGCCTTTTTAAATATCCATCCCCGGATCCATGTCAGCCCGGGATTGCTGAGAATACTGTCAGGAAGTACGATTCCCAAGACACCACCAGGTTTTAGAAAATCCAAGCACCGTTCTATGAATAATTGTTCTGGCGGGAGTGAAGTTCTCGGGGAACTGGCACCAAACGTAGTTAGTTCAAATTGACCTAATATGTCCGGATTATCAATTACCGCTTTTGTTCCAAAAGGTGGATTGGTTACAACTATGTCAAACTCTCCCAGGTGTATTGTTCTTTTAGCTTCGTCGTTCCAATTCGATTGTGCATCAAGAGAATTGGCATTAACGATATTTGCAGAACCATCACCATGCATAACCATGTTCATTTGAGATACTTTTACTAGGAATGGGTTAAAATCTATGCCAAAAAAGTTACTGTTTGCGACATCTCGAACCAAATCTCTCAGTTGGTCGTATCTGAGGCCCCGCTTTAAGAATAACTGTTTTATCTTTTGCACGCCTGCTATTAGAAATCCTCCTGTTCCGACAGCGGGGTCTAAAAGTTTCAGTGCTCCCGGGCTTGTTAATTTCTCTTCAGAGCAAAAAACAAAAAGCATTTCTATGGTCATGTTACAAACATTTCTTGCGGTGAAAAACTCCCCTCTGTCCCCTCTCAAGTTGGGACCTACTATTTCCTCGTAGGCTTCACCTTTTACATCTGTCTCAGTTTCTACAAGAGTGAACCTCTGTAACTCTGAAACCACATATCTTAGAACAGTATCGTTTAGTTCTATAATTTCGTCGCCCCTAAAGATGTATTTATAACGTTCTTTTACCTTTTTGAAAACGTTTGTTAGTCTTTTTCTGGCTTCAGAGATCTCTTCCCCAGGCAGAATGTAGAACTGGAGTGTTGGGCTATATTGCTCGTCATAAACCTTTATGAAAATAAGTTTTTGTAGCTCTTCAAAGGCCTTATCTTTTTGGAGCCCTTGATTAGCATAAATGTAATTATGAGCTCGTTTGAATACTTGTTTAAGATTCACAGCCGGGACGAGGCTTCCTCTTGTCGGCTTTGGGATGGTAGTTTCTCCTCGTTTCGGCATATCAGGAATTTGAGCTAAAACTTTTCTGCCTCTCTCCTCAACAGCTTTGAATGCTAACCTTTCATTACCTACCCAAAGAGCGAATGAACTATTGGGAGATGCAGCTATATAACTTGCAAGCTGGTCAACGCCCTCTTTTCTATCCGATGGTTTAACATTTTCGGTCTTTATCTCAAGAATCATGTAAATATTCTCTTGTGTATGCCCTTTGTTTTCATAAAAGACAACAATATCGGCCCTCTTCCTTGCTCTTCCCATTTTGACAGAAAATTCAATATCAATATCGCTTTTGCTATAGCCATATTCTTCAACAAGACTTCTGGCTACATCTTGCCTTACTTTTTCCTCGGCTGTATCTTTCCTTAGCCTTCCAGTAATAAAGCACTTTATTTTTCCGGGTGGTATTACTTCCTCTGGCATATTTCCCCTCTCCTTAGGTGAATTTGATAATCACGGCTTTGCGAAAGCTATTTAACTAGACAGTATGTAGCTTTGCCGCTCTCCTCGCAAAACGCCCAGAATCCCTGCTTGACTAGAGTATAACACAAAAAATCCAGTCTGTGGGTAAAGCGCTGCCTGATGCTTGCCCAGCATCGCATAGGAGGAGCGCCATGGGTTGCTGAACAAATCGTCAGAATGTTCAAAAGGGACAGCTTCCCTTCTATTCGGTGCGGTTGTCAAGGGTTGGCGATATTGACACCACCTATTTTAGTAGTATAATCCACATTACAGGGGGTGATAGTAATGGCTCTTTCTGGTCACCGCTTTCCATTCACCGAACAAAATGTCAATAATGCTCCAACAGATAAAGGTGTTTATGCTCTGTATGATGAAAATGTAACAATCTATATCGGGAAAGGCGACGGGGAAAACGGTATAAGAGAGCGACTACAACGCCACAAAAGAGGCGATGAGGGTAAATGCACCCAAGAAGCTTCCCATTACTGCCGTGAGCCTTGCAGTAACCCAGCAACCCGTGAAAAAGCTTTACTAGAAGAATATAAACAAACATATGAGAAGTTACCTCGCTGTAATGATGTAATGCCACAAAAATCCTAGTCGGCGTTAAACTTGCAAGAGTATACACCCGTGCCTGTTCCAACTAATTTACCGTCTTTACTAAATTGAAAGTCTCGATTCCCGAATGGTAGATTATCACCAATTAAGTGGAGTCGTGGCTCGCCACTCGGTGTGACCCTAAAAATTAGCATTAAATTAGTAACTACATCATTTATAACTTGTTCCTTTAATTTAAGTTTTTTTGCGTTTTGCCTTAACATTCCCTTCTACTTGCACTCAAGGTATACTTACCTTAAACAATAAGCCAATTTGTTCCCTTCAGTATATCGAAAGATAAGATATGTTATTTATCTAAAGCCATACCCCTAATAATCATTAGGTATGATAACAGAGTTGTTTTGGGGCTTTCAGGTCTTATTAAGCATAACCAATAATAAGTCACTAACAACACACTTTCGGTCTTTATTAGCGTATTAGCAGTTTACACCTAATAGTGGCTAACAAGCCGCTAACAACGATTTATTAGCATATTACGCCTAACCGCTAACAGAGTCGGTGGCTCCGAGACTAACAACGATTTATTAGCATATTACGCCTAACCGCTAACAGAGTCGGTGGCTCCGAGACTAACAACGATTTATTAG
>JAUXAC010000089.1 GCA_030615035.1 Dehalococcoidia bacterium
CTCATAGGAGTGGTATCTCTCTACCTCTTTATTATAGGTTTTTCTTTAACGAGGAGCCACCCCAAGTCGGGAGGAATATAACCAATGCCGATTTCGGCAATAGTTACATCTTTGCCCTGTTCCCAAGCCTTAACTGTTTCCCGGGCTACTCCCGCCACTGCCGATGGGCTATTCTGACCAACCCACCATGGAGCCAATAAAGCATGCCGAACCGTAGCGTAACGGTCTTCCATTTTGGGCGACATTTTGCCGACAAACTGTTTAACAGCCTCCACCACAAACAGTAGGGAAGGGCGAAACTTTATGGAAAGTCAAAGCTAAATCGGCAAACAATGTGAGCAACTGCTCACATTTATGGAGTAAAACTCCCAAAGAACGTTGACAACTGTCAACGAAGTTGAGGAATTTAGCTTCAAAGTTGATTAACATAAAGTATTGCCCCTCGCTACAACATGTTTAGGGTAATAAAGTAAAATAATGTAGTTTTACCGAAGGGATGCGAAATATCTGTTGAGCAGGTCACATATGTCAGACGCTAGCTGATATGCTTTGTCAGGGTTGCTTCTAGCCCAATTGCCGGCTTGGGCAGTAGGATTCATAAGGCGGGCTATAGGAGGCAAGGCGCCAGACCTATCAACTAACCAAATAGCGTTCCTGAAAAGCTGCTCTAGTTCAGTTTCTCTATCCATTTTGTAATCCGCCTTGTGAGAAAACAGCTCTTACTCTATAATAGCTGTAATGCTTTATATTAGCAAAAAATATGGCACCTTGCAATTGAACATAAAGTTTCGCCCTTCCCTACCAACAGGTAAATCCCCTCCTAAAAATTCCCTCCTTTGACCTTCTGCCCCCGGCTTATTATTAATACCCCAGCAGGGGGATTAATCCCCTTGCTACCATCCCATGGCTGGCTACCCAATAGGTTTGGGAAGAGCTGGCGGAGAAGGCGGTTAACAACCGGGCAAAGAACGGCAGCCGGCCAGTAAAAGGGTACAAAAGTTGGCGACAAAAAGGCGACGAAATAAAAAGCACCGGTTGGCACCAAAAGGCACTTAGCTTCAAAACGGGGCTTTGGCAACTGACACAAAAGTCCCAATTCGTATCTAACGGCCCATAACGGCATACCTGCCCCGGAATTAGAAGGCAGCCGCTCTGTCCTCTGAGCTACAGGGACTTGAAGCTAAAATTCACCGTTTGGTTGACATAAAGGTTGAAGTTGGCGACAAAAAGGCGACGGAATTTTTATTTACCCCTGCTGGTAGCACTTCGTCTAATAGCTCCATAGCTTCACTTTGCATCCCCTCAATTATATGGCTGTAGCAGTCCATTGTAAAGGCAACCGAGCTGTGCCCCAGGGCTTCAGAGATAACTTTAGGCTTTGCCCCACGTAGTAACATGAGGCTTGCGAAGGTATGCCTTAAATCGTGAAAGCGGACATTCTCCAGACCAGCCCGTTTTGCTATCCTGGCGAAATTATGAGTTAGCACACCGGGGTCAAGCGGCTTGCCTCCGACATTGGCAAAAACAAGGTCGTCTAGGGTAAGCTCTTTTCCTAGCTGCTGGTATAGGCGTTCACGTTCCAGCTTGTATTCTCTCAGGAATAGGGCTAGCTTAGGCGTCATACTCACACGGCGGCGGCTATGGCTTGTCTTAGGCTCATTAAACTGGCAGACGCCCCGACGCTTGTATAGCACTTGGTTAACCGATATTGAGAGATAATCAAGGTCAATCGAGCGCCACATTACGCCAAGTAATTCGGCCTGGCGAAGTCCGGTGCTCACGGCGGTATAGATTACGGGATAGAATTGATTACTCAAAGCGTTCTCCAGTAGGACTTCAAGCTCACTAGGCGTTAGGGTGCGCATGGGTTTAGGTTTCCAGCTCGGGGCGTCTACAAGTTCACAGGGATTGCGGCCTAAATAACCTTGACGGACAGCGTATTTAAGGGATTGGTTTAATATCCGATGGTGATAGTGTACCGTCCGAGCTGATAGGTGCTCACAAGCCTTGCCGTAATAGGCTTGTATTGCCTGGGGGTGAAGGTGCTTTAGCTGAGTATTCCCCAGAGCCGGTATCAAGTGGTGCTCCGCAATGCTCTGGACAGCATCAAGCGTTCTGATGCTACAATTAACCCTAACATAGCCTGTTAACCAATTGTTAAGGTGCTCTCCTACTGTGAGACGCCCAGGCGGGGTGTGTATGCCCTTCTCCAGGGTGACCAACAGCTCATTCAATCTCTTTTGTGCGTCGGATTTGCGTGTCGAATGTACCGTCTCGAAGTAGCGCTGGCGCCTGCCGTCAGGTCCAGTGCCAATGTCAAGGGTGATCTGCCAGGAGCGCTCCCCCTTTTTGCGAATGGATCCTTTCATTATGTCTCCTCCTTTCATTAAGAAATATTATCCCGTACTTTACGCAGGACACAGACTGCATCGGGTACGAAGTATCATCGGGATTAGCTTGACCGGGTTCAGCATTTCACGGAGTTCCTCGCTTGCTTTTTTCATTATGCGAACTTCATTTTGTAACAACTTAACCATATCTCCTTTTTCCAAGTTATTAACCGCCAAATTGCATATGTGAACTACCTTTTGCGCTAGAGTCGTATCAAGAGTCGTATCAGTCGGAGCATTGAATAGGAAGAATGTTTCATATCCGACTCTCACCATGCACTGGGAGCCACCACTCCCCAACATCATCTGAACCAAATTTTGACCCAGCTTATCTTCGAGAATGTCTCGCCATATAGCGTTAAGTACTGCCTCTGCCATCTGTTCAGCGGGGTTGCGTTCGCGGCTCTCCTCCTCGATAATCCGCAACAAATAACTTATCTCCTCTTTTTCGAGTTTAAGATAATTGGGCACCACCACTCGGCTTTCTTTCCGAAGCTTATCGAGAACTTTGGCCGAGTTGTTGCGGGCCTCTTTCCATCGCTCCAAGGC
>JAUXAC010000211.1 GCA_030615035.1 Dehalococcoidia bacterium
ACTGGCACTACTTTCTATGGCAACACTCCTTCTGAGGTGAAGGCTAGGCTTGTAGAGAAAAGGGAGCTCTTCAAAAGCTTGGGAGGGTGAAAGGACGCAGTAAAGTAAAATAGAGGCCCCATTTGATTAGACTCTACATACATTAGTATAATGGCAAGCTAGAGAGGATCAGAAATGAAGGGTGATTTGAAAGGTATAAAATTTACTATTTATTGCCTGAAGCAGGCAATAAGGCACCCCCGGTCACCCATTTCTTACCACTATTGCCCGAAATGCGAGATTCAGTTTCCGGCTTCCTCAAATGAGTGTCCCCAGTGCCACGAAAAGGTGGGGAGTAGTCCAGGCCCCAAGCAGGAGTCGCCGATTCCCTGGTATGGCTCAGTAGGGGTTATTATTCTTGGGATTATTTGCTGGGTTTTAGGTGCTTCAATGCCAGTAGCAGGGTTAGATGAAGCCGGCAGGGCACTGGTCTATATTCCTTTAGGTAGCCTCTTCGGTATGTCCCTGCATAAGTGATTCCCCCACGAACCTCGGAAACAGCCGGCACTCGGGGCCATGTTTGCAGTTGCCATCTACATACAGCTCTATGAACATTTCTCGGACCCGTGGCCCACGTAGTTGGGGAGAGGCTGTCAACGTAACCTCCTGCCCACAAGATGGGCACTTAACCACCCAGAGTATGGCTAATCTGGAAGGCCCACCTGACGAAACAATAAACCTTTTTCTGGCAGTGCTCGCAGCGATATACTTGTGTTCAGGCCGGGGGTCATTCTCCAAGAAGGCTTGGATGGCGCTGTGTCTGATAATCCATACTCCTTCGCGTGTCCCCAGACAGGGCTTTTTCTCTGCCGGCAGCCAACCCCGGCGAATATACTTATAGACGGCATTGGGCTTTGTTAAGCCAAGAAGAGGGGCTGCCTGCTCCGCTGTATACCAGGGGTCGCGTTCCCACTCTTTAATTACCACAGAGCGGAAGTAATGCCTCTCCACACGTTTCAAATCTACCAGCCAGGGGCGTTGCTTAAGGCAGAGGATAACTCCCTTCTCTGAAAAACGCCACAGCCTAACTTGGCCCTGGCTCTTCGCTGATTGTCTGCCTTTCAGCCAGCCTTTCTTTACCCATTGGACAAC
>JAUXAC010000141.1 GCA_030615035.1 Dehalococcoidia bacterium
AAGGAGGTGAATTAGACGATAATACTCAGTATTATTGGAGAGCAAGAGCCATAGACACCTTGGGTCAGAAAAGCCTTTGGGCTGTGTCAAGGTTTTTCCTGGATACGTCTTCTGATGACGCCTTCCTAAGATTAATTAGAACATCTATTATTAGGGTAGAGACATCTAGTGGATATAATACAAGTAACATAATAGATGTTGGTGAAGCAGCTGCAGGAACTTATTGGGAGGGATATGCCAATCAACTAGCCTATTGGGTAAAATTTGACCTGGGAGGGTCTAAGGAAGTTTCCCGCATTTGGCAGCTTTGTGATAGATCAAGATTGGAAGGACGACTAAAAGACTATATATGGCAATATAGCAACAATGCTGTCAATTGGAAAGATATTCCCGAAACAAGAACCAGGGAATCGGACGCTTTTAGGGACATAATTAAGTTTGATGTGCCCATTACCGGCCGTTATTTCAGACTCTATATAAAGGGTTGGCATGGCCCTGTACCCCGCATACATGAGATAACCCTTTATTCACCTGGAGTACCAGCTCCACCACAGGTCCCTGCCACCGACTATGTCTTAATTGTGGGCAATAGGCATCATGGTAGAGAAGATGGGAATATTCGTCGAGCGGTGGAAAACTCAACATTTAACCTTGAAACTGTAACAGTACCTTATTATGAGGTATCGTTGGACATGGTCAACCATTTGGAACCTAAACCTGTTGCCATCATACTGAGCGGGTTTGACCGTTGGTATGAGAACTTGCCCATGTTCGAGTTTAATGGAGAGTATGAGCTAATACGGGAGTCCAATATTCCCATTCTTGGTATATGTGGTGGCCATCAGTTTATAGTTATGGCCTATGGGTATACCTATGCAAGAGATATGGGATACGGGGTTTACACTTGTAAGGAGGAGAACCTTAAGGGGACTACTCCTATAAGCATTATAAAAGAGGACCCCATCTTTGAGGGTATACCTAACCCTTTTTATGCACCCGGTTCCCATAGTTGGGAAGTAGTGGTCCTTCCAGATGATGTTGAGGTATTAGCAGTCTCCGATTGTATTGAGGTTATAAAGAGCAGGCGGAAGATTATGTACGGTGAGGAATTTCATGCTGAAATCGATCTCCCTTTTAATAAGGCCAGCGTATTTCTGTTGAACTTCTTGCGAATGGCAAGGTAATTTGGAGTGAATCCCTAAAACTGTATAAAATGACTTAGAGTGGCTAGAGTATCTGACAGGGGCCAGCAGATCCCCAAAAGGGATTGAAGGGAGCCTGTCAATGAGAAAGTTAAGAACCTTTACCAGTCAGTTCAAACGAGAAGTCGTGGAAGAGCTCCTCAACAGAACCACCGAACCGGCCCAACTTGCCAGGAGATACAATCTTTCCTCCGGCCTTCTGTATCACTGGAAGAACCAGTATGCCCGAGGCAAACTCAATAATGAGCCTACCGAGGAAGCTGCTCTTTGGAACCGTATCAGTCAACTAGAACAGATGCTGGGCAAACTCACCTTAGAGAATGAGTTTTTAAAAAGGCTTTGCAGAGCGCCCTCAAGGAACAGGGAGAAAAAGGAAGTTCATTCATCTCTACCAAGGCCTCATCCCCAGTACCCAAAGGGGGTGTGAGCTGATGAAGATCTCCCGCAGCACCTTCTATTATCGAGGCAAAGAGAAGTCTTTCGAGCAGCTTAAAGCCGAGGCAGATCTGAGGGATCGGATCGAGAAGATTTGCCTTAACTGACCCTGCTACGGCTACCGACGGGTGACCAGACAGCTCCATCGAAAAGGCTGGTCAGCGAACCACAAGAGAGTTCTGAGAATGATAATGTTGGTAGATTTAGGTATTAGGCCTGAAAAGAGAGAACTTGTAGTTGTAAAAAGTGGTTATCTTTCTGATGCTTATAAAAGAATTTCTGCACGTTCCATATTAGCTCTCACTAAAGGATGTACTGATGCAATACTGTC
>JAUXAC010000077.1 GCA_030615035.1 Dehalococcoidia bacterium
TCTCCGCGCATGTAAGACCATAAATCACCCCGCCTCCTGACCAGGGCTTTACCTGCCCTGCGGCATCCCCTATCAGCAGCACCCTCCCGGAATAGCTCTTCCCGGGCCCAATGGGAATAAGCCCTGCCCTTTTCTCATACTCCTTCAGCCTGAAAAATCCTTCTAAAACCCCGAACTTCAGCCCGGCCCCCAGGCCCCCATACTCCGTTACCCTGCCCCTGGGTATCTTCCACAAAAAACCATCCGTAAGCCTCTTGTCAAACCAGAGCTCAACAAAATCCCCATGGTCCTTCTTATTCACAATCGCTATCAGCCCGTTCACAACCTCCCGGGGCCTGCTGCCAATCTTCCGCGCAACCAGGGAATTCACTCCATCACAACCTATAAGCACCCTGGATTCCATAACCCCCTTGCTGGTCTTTATACTGACAGAATCCCTTCCAACCTTAAAGTCCAGGAGTTTGGTATTTAATGCAATCCCGGATTTAATACCCTTTCCAATATCCTGGTCAAATTTTTCCCTGTTTATCACAAACGCCGCGGTACCGGGCTTCTCAACCCTGATTTCCGAACCAAAGGGAGAGTGCAGGATAGCCCCCTTAACCTCATTCTCAACCCATTCCCTCCTTATCCTTACAAACTGCTCCAGATTCCCGGATACAAGCCCGGAGCAATGGCTGGGGCTGCCAATCCCTTTGTGTTCCTCCAGAACCAGGACCCTGAGCTTCCTTTCCAGCAGCTTTGCGGTATAGAGCCCCACAGGCCCCGCCCCTGCTATCACGCAGTCAAACATATACTATCACTGCATCCCATACAGGCTTGTTGCCAGCTGTTATATTCATGCCCTTTTATATTTAATTCCCAAAAGATAAACTTATAAAAACAAAGGGGTTTGCATGAACTATAAACTCTTCCTGATAGTTCCCATGGCACTTTTCCTCTTCTCAATCGGGGTCCTGGCGAACAATTACATACAAACAGGTGAATGGTTTGAGAGGGACATAGAGCTCAAGGGCGGAACACTCATAACACTGGAAACAGACAAGCCGATGAATATAGGGGAGCTTGAGGACCAGCTCTCAAACCTTATAGGCCCCGTTGACATAAGGGAGCTCAGGAGCCTTTCCGGCTACCAGCTCATGATAGCAGTGGAGGCTGAAACAGATTATGAAGCGGTCCTGGATGAAATAGCCAAGCTAGGGATTGATACAGGAAAATTCTCTGTCAGGACAATAGGCCCTGCCCTGGGCAAGGCATTCTGGAACCAGGCCCAGATGGGCATAATAATTGCGTTCATCTTCATGGGAATAGTGGTTTTTGTGATATTCAGGACATTTGTCCCCTCCTTTGCAGTGATGCTCTGTGCTGTCTCAGACATAGTGATAACCCTTGCGCTTATGCAGGTATTCGGAATATCCCTCTCCCTTGCAAGCTTTGCGGCACTGCTCATGCTTATAGGCTATTCAGTGGACACGGACATACTCCTAACAACAAGGCTCATCAGGGAATCCGGCCCAGTAAAAGAAAAGATAAGAGGGGCCCTGAAAACAGGCCTCACCATGTCCTTTACCACAATCGGGGCCCTGTCCGCCCTGCTCATATCAGGAATCTCCCCTGTCCTTTCCCAGATAGCCATGGTCCTGCTTATAGGCATATCAATAGACATAATCAACACATGGCTTCAGAACTCCGTCCTTTTGAGATGGTATGTTGAGAAAAAGGGGATTGAGTAAGAGGTGAGAAGATGCTGAAATACTGGCGAATATGGCTCCTGCTGATAATAGTCCTTGGCGCAGTCTTTGCAATAGGCTTCAGGGCCTATCCATACGGCAGGAACGGGGTGGAGATAGCCTATGTTATTCCAAACTCCACAGCATGGAAATCCCTGGAGCAGGGCATGCTGATAACCCATATCAATGGCGAAGAAATAAAGGACCTTTCGGACTGGGAATCAAAGACAAAGGACCTTGCAGGGCCGGTAACCCTGCTGGCAAACAGGGAAATATTCAGATTCAATCTAACAAATGGCCTGGGAATAGATGTAAGAAATATAGAAAGGCTAAACCTGGATTTCGGCCTTGACATAAAGGGCGGCACCAGGATAATACTTGAACCCAAGGGAAATGTAACAGATGATGAAATGGAGCAGGTGCTGGCAACGCTCCAGACCCGGGCGAATCTATACGGCTTAAAGGAAATCCATTTCAGGTCCCTGGGAGGCCTGATACAGATAGAGGCAGCCGGCCTGGAAACAGGAGTGGTAAAAGACCTCCTCTCCAGGAAGGGAAACTTCATGGCAAAGATTACAAAGCCCTGCGAGATAACGGACAACAAGAGCGTGATGCAGCTGGGTGAAGACAAATACCCCATAGATGTCCTCCCGGGGAATTCAATAAGGTTGAACAACAGCGTAATAGAACCCAACGGAACCTTTGTTCTGAAGAACATAGAATTCAAATACCTCAACAGCACAGGAACGGATTTAATGTTCCTGGGACCATCCTATCATGGCAAGGACATAGAACTTGTTTATTCAGACCCCCAGCGTTCCGGCATAATACCGACAGGAAACGGCTACAGATTCTATTTCGTTGTTTCAGTGTCCCAGAAGGGAGCAAGAAGATTCGCAGACATCACCTCGGGAATCCCCCAGAGAATGGATTTGGTATCAGGGGATTATTATCTGAAGGACAGCGAGATAATCCTCTACCTGGACAATGAGCCTGTCTCAAGCCTCAGGATATCGGCCAATCTGGGGGGAGTTCCCTATACAAGCCCCCAGATAGAGGGCTGGAGGGAAAAGGAGGAGGATGCAGTTAAGGAGAAGCTCGAGCTCCAGACAATACTGAGGGCGGGTGCAATACCAGTAAGCCTTGAGACCGTTTCCATAGATATAATATCCCCTACATTGGGAGCCGGATTCATGGGCTCTACAATCCAGGCCGCATTGCTTGCGGGCGTGGTGGTCTTTTTTATTGTATTCATCAGATACAGGAACGTAAAGATAGCCCTGCCCATGCTCCTCACCGCATTCTCAGAGGTTGTAATAATCCTGGGGATTGCAGCAATAAATGACGCCCTTATCTGGGGTATCGTCCTTATTGCGGACATAGTATTTATAGGCCTGGTCTGGTGGAAGAAGCATGAGATAGACATGAGCACCTGGATAGGGGCAATGCTCATACCCATCCTGGGCTTCATGTCCTGGACAATTGACTTGCTTGCAATAGGGGGCATAATAGCTGTAATAGGAACCGGCGTGGACCACCAGATAATAATAGCCGATGAGGCCCTATCAGGGGGGGGAAGGAAGAGAATCTACACCATAAAGGAGAAGATAAAGCACGCCTTCTTCATAATCTTCGGCGCATCCTCCACCACCATACTGGCCATGCTCCCCCTTATAGTCCTTGT
>JAUXAC010000178.1 GCA_030615035.1 Dehalococcoidia bacterium
AAAGGCGAAAGGCTATCCGATACGGCAAGCCGTTACCAGCAACAACAAGAGTGGCTATTATGCGTAAAGTTATGGAAGCGGTCAAGGACTATTATTCCCACTAAAGCATAAAAAAACGAAAGACGCTTCTTATAAGGGGGCGTCTTTTGCCATTTTACCGCTTTTTTAGTAAGAAAAGACACTTCCTACAAGGGGGCGTCTTTTGCCTTTTAAGCTGGTAGTTCAATCAATGGGCGATACGAATAGTATCGCCCCTCTTTTTATGAGGACTTTTTATAGAAAGGAGAGTGGTATGTCCGATAAAGTGCTAGACGAGTTAGCCGAGTGGATAGACTCTAGAGTGATAGCGGAAGCTATACTCCAAGAGCTGAAGAGCCAAGAGGTAGAGCAGACCGTCCCTAATGGGATGAAGGTATGGCTTGATGTTCTGGAGAGTGGGCTTCCTGATGCGATACGCTCTAGCATAAAGGCTATCTTCTAAAAGTGAAAAACGAAAGGGGGTAGTATGGCTCTAACAGACCTCAGGGGTAAAACCATCTACGAGCTTGAGCGTGAGGACTTTGAGAAGCTCTTTTGCCACCGATGTAAAGAGTATCCCGAATGTCCGAGAGATGATTTAAAGGTAAAAGGTTGCCAACTCCTGGTTGACAGTGGGGTATATGACAGCTGTTTGCGGAAGCGGGATAGATAAAAAAGAATTGATGTAAAGGTGGTGAAGCTATGGCAGAAAAGCTAGTCTGCGACAGGTGTGGCGTAACCTACACCGATGACGAGAGCATCCAGTCAGCCAAAAGGATGTTTGAGGGCTGGAAGGCACTCTGTCAAAAGGATGGGGCTACACCAAGAGGACTTAGCCCCTGCCCGATACTACCTTGCCCAGGGGAACTAATCCTTAAAAAAGAAAGGGGGTGAATTGTGCCAATCAGTCCATGTTGTCAAAAGGAAATTGACACCATCTACACCAGCCGAACTGTCCACCTGAAGTTCAAGGGCGGTAAGTGGGTTGAGGAACAGGCTGACTGCTACTGCACCTACGGATGCCCAGAGTGTGGTGAGGAATTCAGCCCTGGAGAACTTGACAAGCTCGGCGTGCCAAACGATTTGAGGTGACCGGAAAATAAACAAAAGGAGGGACACGTGGCAAGAGTATTTGTCTATGACGGAAGAGAGTTCCCAGACCCCGACCCGAATATGTCAGTAGACGAGGTCAGGCAATCTATGACCAGTTTCTTCCCCGAGCTAGCAAATGCTGAAACCAAGCAGAGCAAGCGAGGTGAAGACGACATAGTCGAGTTCCAGAAGCGTGTAGGCACTAAGGGGTAGAAGTGAGCGAACCCGAGGACATCAAGAGAGTTGTCTGTGCTTTAGCGAAAGTGCCACCAAAAGACCTGCTGATAATTGAGCTAGCCAATCGCTTCACGAAAGACGGTCAGCTGGATTACGACGCACTGGCAGAAGCTCAACCGGAAGTAAAT
>JAUXAC010000185.1 GCA_030615035.1 Dehalococcoidia bacterium
AAGAACAACAGGGGTATATGGCACCTTTTGCCAGAGGGTTGACTTGCGAAGAGTTGGCAGTGATATGCTTAGCAAGAGTAGTCCATGAGGATCAAGCTGATGCCAGATAATTCGGTAACAGTTAAGGCAGACTATGAAATCATGCCATTCCTGCTCTGCCTCGTAGGTGAGTAGGCGGATGCCTCCCTTGGTCCTTTTTTCCAGCGCGTGGTTGGGGAATCTTGCCCAACTTTTTGCTGTCCATTTTTCCTCCCCACAAAAAGGACACTTCTTGGGATATTCTCCTTTCCTCTTTTGTGGGACTTGAACAAAAGGCTTTGGACTTGACACGGGAATTCTAATTCTGGCGGAGACCTGAAATGAAATCTTCGACCATCTTTTTAGCTTCGGTATCTGAATACTGGGTGGGAGGATGCTTCATGGTGGCCGCGGAGATAGAAGTCAAGGCCCCGCTTATACCCCTGTCCAGAGCAACTTTGCAACATCTAATAGCGTCTATGGCTGCCCCGGCGCTATTGGGTGAGTCTTCCACCGAGAGCCTGAGTTCTAGATTAAGAGGAATATCGCCAAACTCTGTTCCTTCCATTCTGATGAAACAGATCTTGTTGTCCTTTTGCCAGGGAACATAGTCGCTCGGTCCAATGTGAATGTTGCCCTGAGAAAGCGGGGTATCTAGTTGAGACTGGACTGCTTCGGTTTTAGAGATTTTTTTAGAGGAGAGTCTTTCTCTGGCCAGCATATTCAGAAAGTCAGTATTTCCTCCGGTATTAAGCTGGTAGGTGCGCTCTAGTTTCACTCCCCGGTCGACAAAGAGTTTGGTGAGAACCCGGTGCAGGATAGTAGCGCCTAGCTGGGTTTTTACATCATCACCCACGATGGGAAGGTGCCGCTCCTCAAATTTCTTGGCCCATTCCTTATCCGAGGCAATGAATACCGGGATGCAGTTAATAAAAGCCACTCCTGCGTCTAGAGCCGCTAGAGCGTAGATTCTGGTTGCCTTTTCGGAGCCCACCGGTAAGTAGTTAACCAAGATCTCGGCACCGCTCTTTCTTAATTCGTCTCTTGCTTCACAGGGGTCAGCCTCTGCTGGGCGAAAAGCTTCCTCTTCTGAATACTCTTTCATATGTTGGGCCAGTCCATCGAGGACCTTGCCCATTTTTACCTCTACTCCCTGGTGGGGAACATCAGGGTAAAAGACGGTGGTGTTGTTGGGGGCGGCGAAGATAGCTTTAGAGAGGTCCTGGCCCACCTTTCTTACGTCAATATCAACGGCAGCGACCACCTCAATATCGCCCGGTCGGTAGCCATTAATCTCAAGGTGCATCAAACCGATTGCTTGTTTTTGGTCCTGGTAGTATTCTATTCCCTGGATTAAAGATGAGGCACAGTTTCCTACTCCAGCAATGGCAA
>JAUXAC010000205.1 GCA_030615035.1 Dehalococcoidia bacterium
ATGGCCCAGGTTGGTGTGGTAACTGATTCACCTGAACTGACAATCTACGGGAGGAATGACAAAAGGGTTGTGTACGGAAATATAGAGGAATTCAGGGAGGCCTGGAAGGCCCCCCTAAGGGGATGGAAATGAGAAGGTTTAAATGCGCCATACTGGCAGCGCCTGGTGCCAATTGCTATAGAGAGAGCAGGCATGCTGTTGAGAAGGTGGGCTTTCAGCACAGGGACGTGCATATCTATGATTTGCTGGAGGGAAGGGACAGCATCCTGAATTACGACTTCCTTTTCATGCAGGGTGGGTTCTCCTTTGGGGATTATGTAAAGGCAGGAAGTATAGAGGGCGCCCTTATCAGGGAAAAGCTGTCCGGGGATTTCAATAAATTTTACAAAGATGGGAAAATCATACTGGCTGTGTGCAACGGCTTCCAGGCAACTACCAAGGCAGGCCTGCTAACTACCAACGGCCTGTTCGGTGAAAGGGACATCACCCTGTATTATAATGACTGCGGCAATTTCAGGGATTTCCCGGTGCATCTGCGCAATGTCAATAAAGGCAAGTGCATCTTTACAAAGGACCTGGACAAGGTCCTCAGGCTGCCCATGAGGAACGGAGAGGGAAAGCTAATAACAAAGGGTTTTTATAATGGCGATAAAAAGGCATTAAACCAGCTTATCAATAACGACCAGGTTGTTTTTGCCTATGTTGACCCAGAGGGCAATAACCTGGACCCTGAAGGGGACTACAGAAGGAGCTGGGACCCCACGGGCTCTGTTCTTCATATTGCCGGAATCTGCGACAGGGATAAAGGCACTGTTCTGGGACTGATGCCCCATCCCGAAGGCGCAACAGACCCCTTTACAGACGAGCTCTGGACAGCTGAGCCAGGCCCCAAAGAAGAGGGCGACGGCATAGTAATATTTGAGAATGCCATGAAATACATGAAGGAGAATCTATGAAGGTCTATGACGGCAAAGGGTCCATGAAGATTGCAACCTTCTTCTCAGGCGGGGCGAGCTCAGGGAAGGCCATAATGCAGAGCCCGGGCCACAGGAACAGATACAGAACCGTTTGCACTGTCACGAACAATGAGGGAGCGAGCGCAATAGAAATGTACGATAATGCAGGGGTGCCGGTCATATTCGAGGACCCGAGCCGCTATGGAAAGGGCGTACAGGGCAGGGAGGATTTT
>JAUXAC010000138.1 GCA_030615035.1 Dehalococcoidia bacterium
TTCCTTTTTATGCTGGTCAATAATATTTTGGAGAGCTCTTTCTCCCCCTGCAATGATGACTCGTTTAAACTCCTCCTCTGTGTATTCCTTAGGTGGGATTTCTATACCGAATCCGATAGTGCTTGAAACTGGCTCATCAAATGTGAACCAGACGCCTATTGATTCGATTGAGTCCTGAGATACGAAACTGCTTGTCTGTTTAGAAGAAATCCATTCAACCTCAGCTTCATAGTCGAGTAGTTTAATCTTCATTTCGTCCTCCATTTTTCATAAGTATTTACCTACTGTTTAATACCAAGTACCGCATACTTTTCCGGGTGAAAAATCTTGTCGAACTCAGCTTTGCTGGCCTCAAGATTATCAGGCATTGATACCGGCATGATTTCGCCTGTGTGGTGCCCGAGGAAGTCTCTCTTCCAAGTTATTTCTAACACTATCTCACGGTCCTTATGAGAGACAAGACGCAGCGACACAACATCGGTCTCCATGGGTACCGCCCAGTGATTAGGGAGTGCTGGATTCCCATGGCCACAGAATGGGTTTATGCATCCATAATGAAGCTGATCATCCTTCTCGTAAAGAAACCTATCGTGCTTATGGTCATCCATGCTTTAATCGCTCCTTTACGGTATTAGATTACTGTTTAATTGATAACCTCTAAATCTTGTCGGTTACTAAAGTGAACTAAAGTCACCCGCTTACCTGTCTGGCGACCAATCCCCTGGGCTATAGGTCTGAGGGAATCGACCCGGCTCATGTCAGCTTCCACCAAAGGCAACCAGACTCTTTTCCCATCCGTACCAGGTTCTGTTTGAATACCTATGACCCCTTCATCATCAGGACCACTGTCCTCTACAATGAAGGCGTATATCTCTTCTATTCTCGGCATAGCTGCCTCCTTCACAGGATACGAATACTGACTATGTTTTCTTGCTCCGCTTCGATCTTAGCTCATCAGGAAGAGAACCAAACTCCCTTGGCCAGTCCCTGGGGCTATACGCCCTGACCTTAACGAGTCTGACTATCTCCTCCCGAACCTTCTGCCTAAAATCGGGCAAGCTACAATCATCCGGCGTATGGTTCAGGGTATTAAGGTATGCACGCTTTACAATGTCCATGGTTACCTCCACAGTATTCACCTACTGTTTTCTCTCAGTTCCAAGGTTCCTCTCTAAAGTTCTCTCCGAAAAGTTGTGCTGCCTTCTCGACTAGGGCCATGCCCATCAATTGATTAGAAGATGGCTCCCACTTGCGATCGAACCATCCTTCCAGGTAGACAGCTCTCGCTACAGAACGCCAAGTCATATGTCCATCAATACGCCAGTGGCGGATTTGGCTTGCCTGGCCTAAAGTCATACAGGCGACAACATCCGTAAACTCCGACATCCTTAGAGCACCTTTTCTTCCAAGTTCAACAAGGTCATCGAAGGTTAAACGCTTTCCGGCTTGTCCCTCCATGGTTTCCTGGAAGTCTCGAAATTTCTCGGGCTCGGTTTTTTCCATAATCTCCAGCATTTCCTGCATATTGATTACTCGTACGCGAAGCCGGCCGTTCTGGGATGCTTCCCTGAGTATTTGCCGATCAGTCGGATCTAGTCGGCCGCCTTCTTCTTTCATCCACCTGTCGTTAGTTACAAAAGCTGTTTCTTCTTCCTCCCATACCGGATACCGGTCGAGGTCCTGCTCCCTGATTCCTTTCTCTATGATGTCCTTTGTCGGCACTTTATAAGCGACGCCGGTACTCTGGCGAACCACCTTCTTAAACTCACCAAAGCGGGCGATGAGGCGATTGCCCAGCTCCTCATGACAGTGGTCGCTGCAGGTTAACTCCCTGCCTAACTCATATTCTCTATGACAAATACAGCATTTAGGCATAGGCTTCCTCTAACCAAGTGAACTGGATGCATTCAACTTCTCCCGCAGTAATTTATTTTGTAGCCTGAGTAACCGTATTTCTTGTTTTAGCTCTTCTTGCCCTTCAAGG
>JAUXAC010000207.1 GCA_030615035.1 Dehalococcoidia bacterium
CATCAATCAGCTTGTCGTAGAATTCTAATCCCTTCAGATTTATAGCACCGGTTCCCTGTGGGATGACCCGAGGCCAAGAGATTGAAAATCGATAGGCACGCACACCGATTTGTTTCATCAAGGCTACGTCCTCTTTGTATCAGTGGTAATAGTCACAGGCGATGTCGCCGGATTGGCCCTTCCAGATAGCCCCTTCTTTCTGGCAAAACGTGTCCCATATTGATGGTCCCTTTCCATCCTCACCGGCAGCACCCTCTATCTGGTATGCAGCGGTTGCTACCCCCCATATAAAACCTTTCGGAAAACTCATTGTCCCATAACCTCCTCTGTAATTGATAGACCTGTCTAACGAGATTGTTCCGGCCTTTCCCATATCAACAGTTGAATCCATTAAACCCTGTGACCTGCCCCCCATAAATATACCACTTGGGGGTGGGGGTGAATCCCCCACCCCCTTTGCCTCTGACCACTAATTCCCATATCGGGAATTGCCGAAGGTCTGTCTGCGGTGGCTGCAGCTACCTAATATCCCATCTCTGCCTTCATGTCCTGGTCAATCCACATGCGGGCTATAATTGCACCTGACTGAAAAGAACCAGCATCTGACTCACCATAGAAATTCTTTAACCACGGCCACCAAAGGGTCATCCCAAAGTCAGTACCAAGGAGCTCCATCGGTTTCACTGTAGCCTCTTAAGAAAACATTATTACCAGAATTTCTTTTTATTCTTGGTAAATATAGGAATTCTGCCCAAGGGTGCTTCACAGTTCACTATAGTTCCACCGCTTTTTTTCTCACCTGTTACAACATCGTACCAGTCAGCGCCTTCGGGTAAATAAACCTCCCGGCTCCTCTGCTTATACTTATAGATAGGAGCAACAAGGATATCCGGTCCAAAGAGCAGCTCATCAGAGATGGTATAGCTCTTTTCATCCTCAGGGAAGTCAAAGAAAAGCGGACGCATTGGGGAAACCCCTGTTTCATGGGCTAGTTCCATTTGAGCCTTCACATACGAACGGAGAGCTTCACGCATAAAGAGAAGCTCCTTTATAATTTCATATGCCTCCTCTCCAAAGGACCACACCTCATTCTCACCAGCGTTCTTCACATCGTCTGAGTCTCTGAAGCCGTGGAGCCGGAAGACGGGACAGAAGAC
>JAUXAC010000172.1 GCA_030615035.1 Dehalococcoidia bacterium
GGGAGACGGGATTTGGTATCCCAGATCTCCTTAGGGGAACCAGCAAACTAGTTGATGATACTCTCATTAGAATCATGGAGGAGATAGAGAAGGGTCCTCCAGTGGGCCCTGTTATCCCCAGGCACATTATAAGGTAGGGGGTGAGTGATGCCAGAGTTTCCACCAAAGTTGCCGAGGTTTCCCCCAAGACCTCCAGGGGAAGGCGACGGGTACGCTACCTGGAAGCAGGTCTTGTCTGATGAGGAAAAGCGGTTCGTTTTAGAGGAACTGCATGGGCCAGGGTTCCTCCGAGTGGCCCCTCTCCCCCGGATAGTCTCCATGGGGGACATTAGGTTGGCTCTTGCATCAATCTCTGATAGGGACATTGCTGAGGCTATTGAAGCTGACTTTAGAGACATGGAGCATAATGCCAATAGGCCTTGGGATCCCGACTTTACTGAGACTTGTAAGAAGCTGAATAACGTCTTAGAGAAAATTGGCTATTATCTGGTGATTGGATATGAGGTAAGGAAGTATGGGCATTTCTGAACTCCCTTTTGTTATTCTCATAGCAGGGGCAGCCCTACTCGGCTTGTATCTGGCGAACTTGTTCTATGATTACAACATTCCCCAGTATATTAGCAGGAAGCTAGGGCATCTAGGCGGCTGTGTCGGTTTTTTATTGTGTCCGTTGTTATTCAGTACTTTCTGGTGGCCCCTAGCCTTAACCACAGGGTTTACCGTCCTGCTCCTCTATGCCAGATGGTTCAGGCCAGGGACATTCCGTGGCGTTGGTGGTTCAGGAAGACCCGGGGCATTAGCTGAGATACATTTCCCAGCCGTAGGAATCGTAACCATTGGGGTTCTGTGGGGGCTGTTTGACCGGCCGTGGCTAGCCATTGTCCCACTTACTTTTATGGGTGGCGGCGATGCCATAACTGGCTTGATAAGAAGTAGGGTTTATGGTAGGGAAGTAAAAGGTAACTGGGGTAGCCTGGGGATGCTTATCACATGTTTGGTTCTTGCTTACTTTATCCAGCCATACTGGATTGGTGCAGTCGGGGCTGTTACTGCTACTCTCGTTGAGAGGTTTACTAAAACGACAAAATATGTGGATGACAACCTAACAATTCCATTGTCGTCAGCACTAGTAATGGGACTTTTAATAACATTAGGAGGTGGATAATGCCGTTTGGAACTCCACGCGATGAAGCTGAAAGGTTTGCCCGCCACATGAAACGCTTTGGGACTGAACCACCAGCTGAAAGGATGAGACTAGGACCTGTTATGGAAACTCCAGCTGAGACCTTATGGGCTTGGATGCCCGATTTCCCAATTCCACTTCCACGTTGGATGAGTGTAAAGGTCTTTGGTGCTGGAAGAAGGTTATGAGGTAGAAGGCTATGGGTCAACCTAAGGTTATGAGTATAGGCTTTGCAGTTCCCCCTAACTCCTCTACCCAACGGGAAGTGTTTGATTCCCTGGGGTATCCTCATCACTTCTGGCAGATCTTCAATGGAGCTTCAATAGATAAGCGTCACTTCTGGATACCAATGGGAACTCCA
>JAUXAC010000135.1 GCA_030615035.1 Dehalococcoidia bacterium
CGGTCACAGGGCACCGAGATGTATTCCCCACAGAGATAGAGGGCATTAACTTTCCGGTACCCGCAGCCGCGGATCTGCTCAACTGCCATCTCCTACACCTCCTGAGACATTCTCCGACAATGTTTAATCAAAGCCTCCGATAGACTCTCCCTCCTCCTTGTATTTGAAGATAACCGGGCCGTAAGTAAAAGGTGGCCTAATCTTCCTCAGAATTTCAGCCATTTCATCAGACGTCAGCTCGGGTGCTTCTGCGGAAATGTAAATCTCCTTATCCTTGAAAAGCCTCTGCTCGCAGTCCCGAATGGACTGGAGCAAGTCTCCAAGCTCATCCTTCGACAGGTCTCTACTCTGAATGGCAACCTTTACCCGCATTAAATCCTCCTTCAAACATTGTGATAGCAACGTTAATCTGCTGGTCTTTTTCTAAAAGGGCATTTAAGTCGCCTGCAGAACACCAAACCGTGTTTTCTTACTAGGCTGACAACCTCCTTGTACACTTCCTCATAGTTGTCCTTTGGCTCTAGGTAATCATCGACATCCAGGTCAATGCCAAATACCACAAGATCGACAAGTGACCTTTCGAGCGTAACTTGGTCATGTTCATTGAGATGTGCTTTGAAGGCGAATAGTTGCCTAAAACTGCGGTATAAATCGACAAAATCTCTTCCTACCTGTTGATAATGTTGCTGTGCTTCACGGGTATATTCAGATCCCATCTCTTGCCTCCTCAGTTGGCATACCACAGATACGACAAAACCTTACCGAATAGCTGCTCTGTGGGAATAGGTCTGGCAGTAGAGTATGCCCGTTGGGACAGTGGTACTCAACCCTGGGTACCCTTTTTACTGTGAACACTGTTACCTCCGAAAAGTGCTGACACTTCCCTGAAGGGACACCACCTGGGGCTTAGTGGCGATAATTATTGGTTGCGGGGTTGACCAGGCGCGGAGTGTGCTTCAACAACGTCGAGCAAAAACAGCTCCTCTTTAGTCCGGTTAAGCTTGAAGCAGATCCGCTCGATAAAGGAACGGCTCAACGGGATTTTCCCAGTGGCCACCCGGCTGAGATATCCCTTGGAATAGCCGGTTACCTGATGTAACCAATCGCGCCTATATTTAATAAACAGTGGGTGTTGTCCCATAATTACCCTCCAGTAAAGAATTGTAAATAGTCGTTGACAGTTTGTCAATAGGGTTATACAGATACGATGACAACAGGGGTATTTACTTTATCAATTTAAGGTGATATAATGTCAACAAAATGATACCAAAATTTTTGAAAGGAGGTGATTGATGGCCAAGGGGGATCTTGGTGGATGGTTGGAGGAGAAATGTCAAAGCGAGGGTTTGTCTCTGAGACAGGCGGCGGCCAAGACCGGGCTAAGCCACGCCACTATTCGGGAGATTATAAACGGTGGTTCCGCTTCTCCAGAAAGCATCAGGAAGCTGGCTCGGGCCTTTGGTGGCGATGGCAGGCATGGGTTGGCCCTAGAGGATAAACTGCTGATTCTTGCCGGTTGTCGGACGCCTCGCCCTGAGGGAGAGGAGCTCAGTGAGCCATTGGCTCGGCTGATAGACAAGCTGAGCCAATTCAAAGAGACACAGCTCAAGATAGTGGGGCATTTCGTCGACTTCCTCGGTGAAATGGAGAGCAAATAGTGGATATAGTGAATCCACCCAAATCGCTGACAGCTATAGTTCATATAAAGTTCCACTACAAGGATCTAGAAACCGGTCCAGTAGCTGAGGGCGAGGTAGAGATAATAAGCAGAATATTAGACCAGGCCTCCGAGCTGCCCCGCGACCTACAGGAGATTTTGGTCAAGTTTGCCGGTTATCTCAACCAGCGTAGGGAAAAAAAGTCGAGCAGAGCCCCTAAAAGTTAGGCGGACGGGCAGTCCTCCTTTCTTTAAAGTGTTGGCTCTGCTTACCCCGATTGTAAGGAGATGCATACAGTTTGTCAATGGTGATATACATAGTGAAAGGGGGTGAAGAAT
>JAUXAC010000107.1 GCA_030615035.1 Dehalococcoidia bacterium
ATTACAGCGACAAGGCAAGGAGGAGGGCTGATATGAAATATCTCAGGGACAGGAAAAGATATTACCGCCCCAGGCTGGACCTGGATATAATCCTCAGGAACCTTTACAATATACCCTTTGGCAGGCAGAAGTTCTAGACCCTTTCAGGGCTTGGCAATCTTCCAGAAATGGTTGAAGTAGGCCCTGTAGGAATCCGCTACCTTCTTGCTCTTTATAACTATATTGAAGAGGGGCTTCTCCCATATTGTAATCAGTATCTTGTCCCCATAGACTGTTGTAGTGGTGGGGCTGAACACGCCCTTCTCTAAATAATGGAATTCTGTGTTCCTGGACTTCCGTATCTTGCCCTTCATATCCTCTCTTACGAGCACCCGTTCCCTAATCTTCAGTTTCTCTATAGTCTTTAGATAGTACATGTAAAGCCCTGGGTAGTGCTTCTCTATCTGCCCCTGCTCGCCAAAGACCAGGAATTCCCCGCCGGTCTTGAACATGTCATCCAGTACAGCCCGGAAGCCCTTAATGCCTTTGAATATATTAACCTCAACCCCCTCTTCGGGATGCTGCTCTTTCAGCCTGATTAGATGGGGAAGCGCACTCCGGAATCCCCTCTCCTTCTCCCTGAGGTCCTGAAGGATTTTCCCAGGGTCCACTGCGGAATAGAACTTTACATTGTTCTTCAACTTGAAGCTCACAAGACCCTTGGCTATGAGCTTGTCAAGTATATAATAAGACAGGCTCCTGTCCATGCCAGATTCCCTTGCAACTGCGGATGCAGTGGACTCCCCCAAGTCCAGGAGGGAGATATAAAGCAAGGCCTCTTTTTCGTCCAGGCCGCACTCGCAAAGCGCTTTTTGGAGGTTTTCGCGTTCCATGATGTATTTTGGTCCTTTGTATTTAAATCTGTTGAAAAATTTTAACAACAAAAGCTTAAATACAGACCTGTTTATCTATTAAATATGAAGAGTGATTGCTTTACTGCTGTCTGTAAGGGCGAAAAGCTCATGTACAGGAAGGCAGAATCCAGGGAACTTATGAAGCAGGTGGAGGCAGTGAATAAACTGCTTAAAGGGAAAAAAGCAGGACAAGAAATCGGAGTGTGTATTAACAGGAACTGGTAGGTGATTATATGAATCAGGTCTATGTCATGAGGGGCGACCCGAAAACAGAGAAGCTTGAAATCCCGCATCTCATACTTGCGGTATCCTATGACTGCAATCTTAACTGCAGCCACTGCTACAATCCTGACAGCAAATGCGCTGCACTCTCGCTGAATGACTGGAAGTCCATAATAAGCCAGTGGAGGGGGTATTTCCAAGGAAATTATACCAGCATAGTGCATTTCAAGGGCGGGGAGCCATTTCTTTACCCCGGCCTTAAGGAGCTCCTGGAATTCTCCGCAGGGAAGAGGCTCAGGATAATGATAACTACAAACGGGACAATACTGGATGATAAAAATTTCAAGAGCCTTGAAAAAATAAACAAAACTACAGGAGGCAACCTGAAGCTTATTGTTTCCCTGAACGGCTCAAGCCCGGAAACAGATGCCCTGCTAAGGGGTAGGGGGGCTTTTGAAAAAACTCTGAAATTCATCAAGAGCATTTCAGACCTGGGAATAGCATTTGACATAAACTATGTTATACATTCAGGGAACGAGCATGACTTGGAGCAGAGCATTCAGCTTGCAAAAAGGCTCGGAGCCGTGCAGTTCAATATACTACCACTTGTCCTTAAGGGCAATGCAAGAGAGAAGGGCCTAGAAAAGGCAGACCCTGGCAGGCTGTTGGCTAGCTTGAAAAGAATCTATGAATCCGGCGACAGCAAGATAAGGGAGATGCTGAGCGGGAGCATAATAGACATTATACAGAGGGTGTCGTCAGGCCAGTTCCGTTGTTTGGAGTGCGTTGCAGGATACAGGGGTCTTCTGTACATCCTGCCTGACGGGAGCATGTATTCATGCCCCAATACCGTGCTTCCTGATTTCTGCGCAGGCAACATAAAGGAGATAGGCATAAAAGGAGCAATTGAAAGCACTGTTCTGAAAAAGTTAAGGCAGGTCGACAGGCCGGTGCAAACTAATGCTTTAGCCCTTTGCATTAACAGGAATTTCTAGACCCCAGTAGAGAGCTTATGGTATTCCTTGGGCTTCTTGAACAGGAACCCTGACTTAATCCTCAGCATGAAGAACGCCCCTATAAGTATCAGGGCGGAGCCCAGGAGCTGGAATGGCTCTCCCAGCAGGGATGCGCCCAGGATAAGGGAAATCACCGGGGAGAGCAGGAGTATGCTGGATGCCTTTGAGACGTTTATCAATTTTATGCTCCAGTACCAGCAGAACACGTATGCGAACAGGATGGCTGTGGATACCGTGATGTTCAGCAGCTGCTGGGGGCCTATTGTGAGCAGGGCGTCAACCCGGCCCAGCAGGACCAGGACCCCGAACAGCAACAGCGCGCCGAAGAACATCCTGGCAAAGGAGACTATATAGTTGGTCTCTCCCTTCAGCATTGCCTTCCTGGCTATCACGTTCTCC
>JAUXAC010000028.1 GCA_030615035.1 Dehalococcoidia bacterium
GACAGGAATGAACGTTTCTGAGTTTCTCACCGCTGAGAGTTTCAAGGCGACTATGAAAAAGCAGAAGGCTCTGCTCAAAGACGAAACTGCAACCCAGCGCTATGAACTGGAGATAATCAGGAAAGACGGAGTCAGGATGAATGCCGAGTCGCGGACTAATCTGCTTACCTACAACGGACGGCCGCTGGGTGTCCAATGTATCGTGAGGGACATCACCGAGCGCAAGCGGGCAGAGGAGGCTTTGCGTCTTCAAAGCGAAATTGTAGCGAATATGGCGGAGGGTGTTGTGGTTACCCGAGCCAGCGATGGGGTGATTGTCTATACCAACCAAAGATTTGAGAAAATGTTCGGTTATGGTAAAGGCGAATTACTTGGAAAGTATGTGAGTGTGTTGAACGCCCCCGGCGACAAAAGCCCCCAAGAAAGAGCGAAGGAAATAATCAAAAGTCTGAGCGAAACCGGTGTGTGGTATGGAGAGGTTTATAATATAAAGAAAGACGGGACTCCTTTCTGGTGCCAAGCGAGCGTATCGACATTAGAGCATGCTCAGCTTGGAAAGGTTTGGGTTGCAACCCATGAAGACATCACCGAGCGCAAGCGGGCAAAGGAGGCACTGCAGGCGAGCGAGGAACGTTACCGCACTGTAGCGGACTTTACCTACGACTGGGAGTATTGGATCGGCCCTGATGGAGACTTCCGTTATATTTCCCCATCGTGCGAACGTATGACCGGATATCGTGTCGATGAATTCCTTCGAGACCCAAAACTCCTTGACAGGATCATTCACCCTGACGACTACCCTGTTATTGCCCGGTACATCAACGCGGAGTTAAAGAGCGAGGAGGTGCTTCATGCTGACTTTCGCATCATCAGCCGCAGTGGCGAGGAACGCTGGATCGCCCACTGGTGCCAACCGGTGTATGGCAATGACGGAAGTTGGCTTGGTAGACGTGGGAGCAATCGGGACATTACCCAGCGCAAACGGGTAGAGGAGGCTCTGCGGGAATCAGAGAAAAATTTCCGTAACTCTTTAGATGATTCCCCTTTGGGGATTCGCATTGTTACTGCTAAAGGAGAGCTTCTTTATGCCAATCGGGCCATTCTGGATATTTATGGTTACAGCAGTGTCGGGAAACTGAAAGCTATGCCTATAAAACAACGTTATACTCCCAAAGGCTATGCTGAGTTCAAGAAGAGGGAAAAAAGCAGGAAACTGGGGAAGCCTGTGCCGGCTGATTATGAAATAAGTATAGTGCGTAAGGATGGCGAAGTTCGACATCTGGCAGTATTCCGCAAGGAAGTAATCTGGGACAGTAAAATACAATTTCAGACATTATATCAGGACATCACCGAGCAGAAGCTGACGGCGGAGGAACTGAAGATATTTAAAGCAATTTCTGACAGAGCAGGCTATGGCGCCGCGATAATCACGCCTGAGGGTGAGCTTATCTACATAAGCGAAAGTTTTGCAAGGATGCATGGGTATACCATCGAAGAACTCATTGGTAAACACTTGTCTATTTTCCACACTAGAGAGCAAATGAAACTCGTGGAAAGGTTAAATAAAAAACTCATACAAAAGGGCAGCTATGCGGCTCAAGAGGTGTGGCATAAGAAGAAGGATGGCACGGTCTTTCCTACTTTAATGACTGGTACAGCTATAAAAGATGATATGGGAAAGTCTTTGTATTTATCTGCAACAGCGATTGACATCACCGAACAAAAGCAGGTAGAAACAGCGTTACGGCAGAGTGAGGAATTTAATTCCAGCCTGCTTACTAATTCTCCCAGTCCTATACTAGTTCTTAACGCCGATGCTTCAATAAGGTATGTGAACCCGGCGCTGGAAAAGCTAACCGGTTTTTCTTCTGCACAGCTTATTGGCAGTAAACCCCCGTACCCCTGGTGGATGGAAGAAACTCGTGAGGAATTAAGTCGGAGGCTGGCGCAAGCTATACGCCTGGGCGCCAAAAAGTATGAGTTTCTCTTTAGGAAAAAGAATGGAGAGCGGTTCTGGGTTAAAAAAACCTTTAAAACAGTAAGGGTGAATGGAGAGTTCAAGTATCACTTGGTAAACTGGGTTGACCTCACCGAGCAGAAACGATTAAAGGCGAATATGGAGTTCTATCTCGCAGAGATTACAAAGGCTCAGGAGGAAGAGCGAAAGCGCATAGCTCGCGAGATACACGATGAGTCGATTCAGTCCTTGGCTACCTTGGCACTTGGCATTGACGCTATAACCAGGGAGGAGGAAAGGTTACCCAAAGATATTATACGGCGCCTGAAGGGCCTTCGAGTTGAAGTCAACGGTATATTGGACGGGTTACGCTGTTTCAGCCACGAGTTACGCCCTGGGGTTATAGACCAAGTAGGTCTGGTACCAGCACTGGAAATTTTGACTGAAGAACTGAATAAGGAGAAGATGGTCAAGGCCATCCTCGAGATAACGGGTTCTGAGCGACGCCTAGTGCCTGAAACAGAACTGGCGCTGTTCCGTATTGCTCAAGAGGCACTGCGCAATGTCAAGAAACACTCCAGAGCAACAAAGACTGCAATAAGGCTTAGATTCACCCGGAGTGGAGTCAGACTAACTGCGTCTGATAACGGCAGGGGCTTTGAACTGCCTGATGTGCTGAGCGACCTTGCTGCTGAGGGTAAACTAGGGCTTATCGGTATGCAAGAGCGCACCCGCTTGCTCAACGGCAAACTCTTAGTGAGATCACGGGTTGGTAGAGGAACAACGGTAGTAGTAGAGGTGCCAAACATAGGCTGAAGTATTATTTCGTAATGAACCTTGTATCATCAGATAGGAGTCCCCCTTTTGTCCCATGACTCAATAATAAGCAATTGTTACATTACACAGTCTGGGCTTTCGTTCAAGGGTCTAAAGTTTACCGTTTTCCCTAAACCACTTGATGGCATCCACAATAGATTCTCTAGTGGGGCGAGGCGAGTAACCTAGTTCGCGGCGGGCCTTTTCGCAGCTTATCATGGAATTACTAGTCAATGTGCGGATGGAATACTTGGTAAAACGCGGTTTCGTCTTCGTCCAACTATAATACAGAGGAGTAAATGTGGCTATTATCTTAGCTAGCCAAATAGGCATTTTGAAACGAGGCGGTCTCACCGCTGTTATCTCTTTTATCATCAACATTAGGTCTTCCGTGGTAATGCGTTCACCGGATAGGATATAACTTTCTCCAGTGCGTCCCTTCTCACAAGCAAGAATATGACCTATTGCCACGTCACGGACATCAACATAATCATAGGCTCCATCTATGTAAACTTTAAGTTTCTTTTTGACAAAGTCTATGAAAAGTTGTCCCATCTCAGATAATTTGTAATCATAAGGGCCTATAACACCCGTGGGGCATACTATTACTGCGTCAAGGCCTTGTTTTACTCCTTGGAGTACTTCCAAAGTGGCTTGTGCTTTGGACCTATCATATTCTCCTATCGCCCTGTCAGGGTCGAATGGAAGCGTTTCATCAATTACTGTACCATGAGGTGGCTCAGCTATTGCATGGATAGAACTTGTATAAACTAACCGTCGCACACCAGCCCTTAGACATGCTTCTACTACATTACGTGTTCCTGCAACATTAACTTGATACAGCAATTCACTCTTTCCCGGCAGAATGGATATTATTCCAGCTAGGTGGTATACGACATCGGCCCCTTTGAAAGCTTGTATAAGAGAGTCAATTTGGCGAACATCGCCTTCGAACATCTCTACTTTCAACCCATCAAGAGGTGAGGTATCCTCAGAGGAAGGTATTACTACTCGTACATTTTTACTTCTTGATAGTAATTCACGAACAAGGACATTCCCTATGTGTCCTGTTGCACCTGTAACTACAACCATAGTTATCTGCTTTGGTTTATCAAATTTTAGTACCTACTAAGGGGGCTATCTATTCCACCTAGGTATGCTCTGCAACCATCAAAGGATGAGCCGAGGGAAATGCGAGGGTCTCTTCGCGATATTGAGCATTTTGCCCAAGTCATTCCTATTATTTCTAGTCATTCCGGCCTCCCTCTGGGGCAACATAGAAAAGGTCATCAAGTTTATATCCAGGAAAGGCTTTTATTGCTCCAATAATGAACTTTTGGTTGATGCTACGCTTGCCTTGTCTCACCTTGTAAATGTAGCCTGCTGATATTCCCATAACCCGGGCTAACTTAGTTAAGCTCCTGTACTTCCCCTTATATAACTCAAAAACCCTCGTTTTCAGTTTCATGACCACTCCTACCTATGTCTTTGGCTTTTTCTTCAGCTTCAGCCAATCAAGGTATATTTGACATTCGCGACAGTAGCCTTCCTCACAGAGAATCAGCTTAAATGGGCACATCAAACCCTTATTGTTCTCTGATATGCGGAGTATTCTCTCCTGCTTAGTGCACATTGTATTCTCACCTTCAATGATGAGTGTGCTCTCGCCCTTCCTAGCTCCTTCACCCTCCTAGCAATCTCAACAGGCTTGGTACAATAATCGCTGCCAATATGCCAAGGATGACGAATATAATTAACACATCAATTAAGGTTAAGCGCCTCATATCTCCTTTCTTATGCCTGATACCTTGACTTCTTCTTAATCTCAATGCCTAAAGCTCGTTTCTTAGTAGGATTATTCCTCAACTTCCGTAGGGCTTTAGCCTCTATTTGCCGTATCCTCTCCTTGGTAACCCCCATAACCTGTGCTATCTGGGTAAGAGATCTCGGCTCATCCTCAAGGTACCTTAATGTCAAAACAAGCCGTTCCCTTTCCCTCAGTGTTTCAAGTACAGCGGGGAGGTTATCGGCAAACTCTTCAGGGGGTTCCTCAACTTCGCCATCGTAGAATTCGCCGCGGTGGTAGATTTGCCGATTGTAAAGGAACCTCAGACCGCCGATGCGCTGGAGACGGCCCAGCTGTGCTTTGGGTTGTCTAGCCATCATATCTTTCATTTCTACTTTGGCGTATTAAATGTACGTTTCAGCATCAGAATGCGGGCCTCCAATGTGTCACTTCCTCACGAGCTTTCATGGTCGTTAAATGCTTGCTTATAAATGTCAGGCGCACCTGGCTTCATTTCATTGTGAAAGTCCTGTACAGCTGAAGCGAACTCTGCAAAGCTTTCCCAGGTTGGGAAAGCTAATATTGGCACTAGCCCATAGTCGGTATCAATTGAAATGGCAACACCGCCATAAGGAAGCCTCGTCAGATGTATTGGTTTGCCAAAACTTTCTGCAGTCATAATTCCACACCAAAGACTTCCTAAACAAAAGCCATTTTTCTTTTGGGAACTCCCAATAAGGGAGGCTAAGCTATCCTTTCCCTCGAGCAGCTTCCCGTGACCCTATGGAGGAAGAAATGAAAAGGAACATTGCAAGTCAAGCGTAGTAATTGCAGAAGTAAGAGACAAGACCCAAAAGAACTAATATTTTCAGTCTTTGTGACTAATTTTTGAGTAAGTACAATGTTTGAGGGCTTAGGCCATAGTTTTGCATATCCCTCAGTTTAGCTTAGTGCTTATTAGCAAGCCTAGAACCGTTGCCCAAAGTCAATCCTCGAGTGCACTGTGACAACTAAACAATCAGCCATAAAGTGCAACTCACTTCAGCTATTGACATTGCAGGAGTGGGTAGTTTACGCTTCAATCACAGAAAGGAGGTAAACCAATGCAAGCATACTGTATGAAATGTCGCACTAAGAGGGAAATGAAAGACGCCAAGGCTATCACCATGAAGAATGGCAAGCCGGCGACTCAGGGCGTGTGTCCCGTATGCGGGACCAAGATGTTCAGAATAGGCAAGAGTTAGTTCTGGCACCTACGCCACTGGATTTAGAATGGGCTGGACATCCTGTAGTTGGAGTATCCAGCCCTTTGGTTATATATCACACAATTCATCGATTTGTTCAGCCCTGCACTTGTCCGCAGGGACATGATTTTGTCACAGTCCACAATTAATGAAGCCCTCTCCTTCCTGTCAGGGCGGCTGGCGAGTACCGCCGTGAGCTACAATAGCCAGAAAGGACGAGTCACTGCCCTATTTCCTGGAAAGTATCTCCCAAAAATCCCGCCTCAAGTGCGTATAAGATCTATTATACGCAAGGGGATATCCCTCAAACCATCCTGCCAGGTCATGACTTCACCCTTGCAATACTTTTCAGGATGGAGAGAAGCCCAAGGACAATGCGCTGCACCTGACCAGCTCTCGGGCTAATACCCTTGGGGAAAAATAAAGCCATTGACCAGCCCGGAAAAATGCCTAGATTCTGATTAAAGAGCGTCAGTTCCCAAGACATGAAAACCCGGGTGAACAAAGCGTCATTTTGTGCAGGCACCGTAAGCAAAACTACCGAATCTATTTCGGACTGATATAAGACACTCGGAACAAAAACAAGTAACCGATCCCACTATATTGTTTCAAATCATTCTATTGTATCCCACCTAACGCTTGCTATTGGCCGCTTCACAATGTGTTCATTGGCGTGTGTACCCATAGGGTCCCGCGTGTAACATTAATTATACGCAGGCCATGAAGGGGCAAGCCAAACAAGTTATCGTTTGGTTCAACAAGAGCCAATGAAGAGTTTCCTAGCTTGTCAATCTCCGAAGCCTGGCAGTCTGGCCAAGTACCTGCTGCCGAATCTAAATGACAACAATATAGCTGCTGTGTTCATTGTCGAGAAAGCTATAACCAGTAAAGCAATGATGCCAACACTAAGCGTTATTCCCCGCCCCTGCAAACCCACTTCTCTCTTCAAAGTCGAAATTACATTACCAATGCCTACGAGCCCGTCAAATCACCGAGCATAGCACACAACACCTGAGAATTAGGTTTTTGATATATAAAGTTGATACTTTTGGCCATTACATTGGTCTCTACATCAAGTTGCAGTGTATTGACATTACTTCATCTGTGATCCATACTCTAGTCCCAACATGTGAAATAACCTTAAGAACGACAGGAATTGGGCGAGGGAAGATGAACTGGGTGAACAAAGGGCACCAGAATCGTCAAGTTGATATGTCGGTATCTGGCGCCTGCGTAGTTTCTAGCGGATGAGGTGATCTCTGGGTCGTTTGTGCGGCTATTGGGTAGCGCTTTGATTGACGGAACGGAAGGAAGTGACAGCGATGAAACAAATCACACTTTTTAGCAAAAGTAGGTGACCTCAGAACCAGCGAATGACGTTCAGAAAGAACGCGGCCAGATTAAATAACAAGAGGGAGGAAGAGTGGAATGTATTCTATATATAAGGAAGTAGAAATTCCTGAAACAAACGAAATCCTTGGCACAGGGTGGTTACCTCCACTCCCAGATTTGCGTGACTACACAGAGGAGGAACCGAACATTACTGAGATGGCCCAAAAATTGGGTATCATAGCAAAGCGAGGGCGACTCCTTTCATTACCAGCTGATGTAGACCTGAGGTCGTGGTGTTCCCCAATTGAAAACCAAGGCCGTTTAGGCTCCTGTACTGCGCATGCTGCTGTTGGAGTAGTCGAATACTTTGAACGCAGAGCATTTGGTAAACATATCGAGAGTTCTCGCCTCTTTGTATACAAGGCTACCCGTAACCTGATGGGAGTCGTTGGTGATACTGGTGCTTGGCTCAGGAATACTATGGGTGCTCTAGTCCTCTGTGGCATTGCACCGGAAAAGTACTGGCCTTACACGGACAGAAAGCAGCCTGACCAAGAACCATACTTTGATCTGGAACCCCCGGCTTTTGTGTACGCAGTGGCTGATAACTATGAGGCACTTAGGTATTTCTGCCATGACCCACTGGACAGGAATGTGCCTACTTCTAGTGTACTTGCTACTGTGAAAAGGTACCTCGCTGCGGGTATCCCTTCTATGTTTGGCTTCTTCGGCTTTCCGTCGTTCAATCAGTCGAATGTCAGAGGTGGTATTCCCTATCCTTGCCCAGGTGAGCGAGCCCAGTGGGGGCATGCCATTGTTGCATTAGGTTACGATGACAATAAGAAGATTAAGAATCTCAGGTGTAACAAGGAGACTAAAGGCGCTCTGCTCATTCGCAACTCTTGGGGAACCGCTTGGGGCGATAATGGATATGGTTGGCTACCATACGACTATGTTCTAAATAAACTGGCTCTGGACTTTTGGTCCCTCTTATGCATGGAGTGGGTAGATACAAAGCAGTTTCACTTATAAGTGGATCTGTGATGTAAACAGTGATGGGCTGGGAACAGTCTTTGCTTTTGCTATGGAGAGAGGGGGCCTATGGACAGTTCAGGCATGCCTCAGCCTATCGACTGAGGGGGCGCTCGTAAAGAGACATGAAAAAGGAGGCTAGTGCATGAGGAACAGATTACTGGGATCCGCCAATACGATTTTCTGGATTTGCGTTCCCTTACTGTTGCTTGCAGTGCTCAACCTTATGGGCTTTCTTATCTAAAGGAGGTTGTCTCGTGAAACAGGAAAGGGATCAGCTGCAAATACAAAAGCCACCTATGAGCATTGGGCCTATGATTCACCTAGGAAACAAAGCCGGAGAGAGAAGATGTTGTGGGTAAAGGGCACTGGAACCACTAATAAATTAGGCGGTGACTGGTGCCTTTTGAGGGTGGTGACAATATGCTTCTGGAGGAAATATGGTTGACAACGCGCTCTTAATAACAATCATCTTCATCATCGTTACTACCATCGTCAGCACTATCGTCAGTGCTCGAAGAAAAGACCGGTGCTTGACCAGCTTTTGCGACTTTATGGTGACCTTGCTAGAGAAGGACGGTAAACGAGTGTGGGGGCATCTAGCTGTAGAAACGTCAGGTTTAGAATTGCTCTATTCGGAAGACTACCGGGATGAAGACCATATAGAGACCAGCTACATCCTCTTCAAAGAGGAGTACAACAATATCTATCTTCTCCTCAGGTTCCACAGCGAACTTAGTGAGGAAAACAAGCGCAGGCGAATTCAAGAGGTCAAAAGGGCATACCACCCGTGGCCTCCACGTTTGCTTGCTCGGAAGGCGAGAAATGTCGCCAATACCTGCAAGGATTCGATTTTTGAGTTGTTAGGACTAGCGATGACGAGAGCCAAGACCGCTAATCCGGCACTGGCAACAGTTGCCTCTCAGCAACAATCCGTTAAAAGAGTTAAAAAGGTTGTGACTGATTATCTTGGAAGAGCGTATGACCCCCTATTAGAGAGGTATATTGGGAAGCGGGTTGTTCTCGAGGTTACCACGGATGAGGAAGAAGTACAAGAATATACAGGTGTTTTCGAGGAATATAGCCGACAGTTTCTCCAGGTTATGGATGTCTCCTACATGGATGGCGAGCAGACAAGAATCTGTGACATCATCGCACCCCGAGCCCACGCATCTATTCGCCATGGAGCCGAAGCTTCACATAGAAGCAGTTGAATCCGAGTCTAAGACTAGTCACAATAAGGTGTTTGCAGATATAGGGCAGGGAGGTGAGCCATGGCATCAGCGCCAAGTGAACAAGATAGTGAGAATGAAAGATTAGCCAGGAAGTATCGACCACTTCTAGTGCTCTACCCCGAAATCGAGGACGGTAGCAGGCGCAAGGAGCATCATCGTCGAGGTCATGGACCAGGAACTCTGCCACCCTTGGACCAGGACTACCATCCCAGAGACATCCGTCTCATCCTTGACCATGCTTGCTTACCAGGTAGGAAAGAAAGACCGTCGCGGGAACAGGTGTTGGACGCGATGAGTAAAAACAAAGTCAAATACATAGACCTCATCGACAAACGAGGCCCCAAGGAGGTCGACAAGTTCTGGCGCGTATATGCAGAGACCAAAGACAAGGATAACAACCCTGAGTACCACAGGAAAGCTTACGCCCGTGTGGTCAACAGGTCTGGGCGGTTTAAAGACTATATATCCATCCAGTACTGGCTGGCTTATTTCTTCGACGATTGGGCTAACGTTCACGAAATGGACTGGGAGATGGTTTCTATCATATTAAAGAAACTAGACTCCACAGAGCAACCGATGGCGTGTGTCTTTAATGCTCACATAGGATCTTTTAGAAAGCCCTGGGAGGATGTGCATAAGGTTGACGATAAGGGGAAAAAGAATCCTCAGGGACTGCATCCAGTAGCCTATATTGCCAATGGCTCCCACGCATCGTACTTCTCTGACTATCCTCTCGATTTCAATGTGGCTGTGCCCTACCTCGGGCCTGTGCTGAGCACGGTGGTTCGTATAGCCAAGATAGGGAAAGACTTTACGGACTATGTCCCCAGCTTTGAAGATGGAGTGAGGTACTTCCCGGATGTGAAAGTAGTCCCTCAACCCGATAAAAACGGCATCTGGTCCGAAGACTGGAGATGGTTGAACTTCAAAGGTAGATGGGGATCACCAGTACAGATGTCTCTCGGTGAGCGTATCATCGCACGGATTCCAGGACTTCGCAGATTGCGCATATTCTTCGAAAGCCCTTTACGGGAGGCTGGACCAACAGGACCGAGTGTAAAGGAGGGATTATGCTGGAAAGACCCATTTAACTGGGTCAATCTGGAATGCTTTCCTGCTCCAGAAACCAGTGATTGGCTTTTGAAAATCAGTGGTGCTGATGCGAACCAACTCTAGGAGGGTTATCTGGCTTTCCTCCTATGTCCGTATTCGAACCTGCACAAGTAGCCAAATTATTCGGTAGCTAAGAACATCTCACTAGTTACAGGGCGGTGTATTGGCATTTAAGCAGATTGGCTTTAGATGAGGGGTATTCGTTGCCCTAACCCTATGGGGAAGGGCAACTTCTTAACCATCTCTGCAAACTCTTCCTTGTTGAAGACCTTGACAGGCAGACAGCAAGGATCTTAACATAGTCAGAGTAGACGACTGTAGGAAATGTTATCGAATAAGGAGTTTGTTATTGAGAGGTGAAGACATGACAATCACGAAATCTACCGTTAACAAGAATTACCAAGAGATTCTTAGGCAGAATCCTGGAGCTGAGTTTATAAAGGTGGACCTGCATGTGCACACCCCGGCATCAGGTGATGCTCAGGCAAAGAACAAATACAATTTCAAGTTCAATATCAAGGACATTCCGACAAGCCTGGAGTCTGCGAAACAAATGGCAGAAGAGATTGTAGACAGAGTAATGCAGAAGGGAATCAGACTAATTGCCGTCACTGATCACAATTCGCCAAGCAATACTCATCCTGAGGATTTAACAAATACCTGGTATCAATTATTGAAAGACAAAGCCAGCGGCAAGGATTTATCTGTTCTTCCCGGTGTTGAGATAAGCACTGATGACCTTCACATATTGGTAATACTTGACCCCAAAGAAGATGAGCCAGCAGCCTATACAACACACAGAATCAACTTCCTGCTGCAGGACTGCAAATTCTCTCTCAAGGAATACGGGAACTACCGAGCTACCGGTATGTCAAGCCTTTTTGATGTACTTCAATACATAGAAGAGCTCAGCACCAGCTGCATTGCCATACCTGCTCATATAGACGGAGGTAAGAAAGCAATGCTTGCGGTCTACAAAGGGCCTTCCAATGTTTTTAACAAGCTACTGAATCATCCCAACTTAAACGCTGTTGAAGTCGTGAAAGATACTACTCCTGCTCGAAAGAGGATAGGGAAGAAGCCCGTAAAGGACTATTTCGCGAGTCTGAGGGACGAAAACAGGTCTCCCATTGCATACATCCAGGATTCTGATGGTCATTCGATTGCCGATATTGGAAAGCGTTTTACGTATATCAGAATGGGCGAACCCGATTTCTGGTCTCTTAGGAATGCCCTGGAAAACCCTGAAACAAGGATACGCATGCAAAATGATTACAGGCCTGACAAAGACAAAACAAGGATCATCGGTATTGCATTCAGCACAGGGAAGAAATGGAGCTACATTGCCTTTAACTCGAACCTGAATTGTATAATCGGTAAGAAGCGAACTAACAAATCGACCATCATAGACTTAATCCTTTACGGGCTGGATAGACTCGGCGGTCAAGGGAAAGGCGAAGAAGAGAAATTGGTTAAGAAGAAATATTCTGTAAATGTCTTTATTGCCAAAGACTCGGAGGTAATCTGTTATAGCCGGGACAAAGAGGGTAATCCACCCAGCATTTTCAAATATGGAGACGGCTCATTTACACTTGTTAAGACCAAACCAGACATGGAATTGCCTCGGAAGTACAATCATGAAGCCATAGAAAAGCTGTTCTCCCAAAGTACCGACCTTATGGACTTCTTGGATAGGCATGTCTTTGTAAATAAGAAGATACAATCATATATGGATGACCGTAACAAGTATTTGAAGAAAGTGAGAAGCAGGAACTTTGAAGACTGCGCATCTGACATGAAACAACTAGCCAAAGCCTGCAGACAGTTGTTTGATGAGAGGAAAAAGCACATAAAGCCCGCGCTTGAAAAATACGGAAAGAACCTATTCAAGGTGAAGATAACAAAGGGAAAATGGAAGGGTACAAAAGAGCAGGATTTCTTTGACAAAGCCACCATGTCAGTATTGGTAAACTCCAAATACAAATCCTTGACAAGACTAAGTACTGGTGAGAAGAATGCTGCTATGATGGTCTTACTCATGAATCAAGGAGCGTTCGGCCCGTTGATCATTGACGAGCCTGAGCAATACCTGGATGTCAAATCAATAACTGGAATGCTAATCCCAAGAATGCGCAAACTCAAAACCCAGCAACAGATAATCTGTGTTACCAGGGATGAACACATCCTTGTTTCCGGAGATGCTGAACAGGTGATTGCCACACAATCAGAAGAGAAACTTGAAGTTATCACCGGCGATATAAATAACAGGGAGATTCAGAAGCATATTCTGGAGATATTTGAAGGTGACAGATTCGCACTATTGGAAAAGAGCAGGAAGCTTAGCCGGATTCTGGAGTAATTTAGAGGATAGGAAGAACAAAGCCTATGGCAAGCATTGTGAATCCTGCTGGCAATAGGTATTCTGATTAGTTGAGCTATTACTGCCAACTGCTTCCCGTTGGAACCAACCCCAAATTCCTAACGTGTCGCCCCGCTGAATAAGGAAAATCACCAAGGCTAAATCTTAAGGCGTTTACTACTCATCTGAGGCTGGGCAAGCCACGTTTCGTGGCGTGGGGCCCCTGGGGCAAGCCTATGCTCCATTGCCACCATCATCTCCACTATCGCCACCAGCATCTTCTACCTGAGTCTCGGCAAGCCTTACCTTAACTGCTGCGGGGCGACCATCCCGTCCCTGACCCTTCTCAAATTCAACTTCTTGTCCTTCGCTAAGGCTATTAAATTCCACTCCTTCAAGTTCGTTGCGATGGAAGAAGAGGTCTGTTTCATCCTCTGTCTTGATA
>JAUXAC010000033.1 GCA_030615035.1 Dehalococcoidia bacterium
GAAATGGAAGGAGGCTGTCAAGAAGGGGGATGTGGAGGCCGTGAAGAGGTATTCCCAGCAGGCCTCCAGATTAACGGATGAGATGGTGGAAGAGGCCAAGAAGCTGCTTGGGACCATGGGCATCCCGGTTGTCCAGGCGCCTTCAGAGGGGGAGGCCCAGTGCTCCTGGCTCTGCAGGAAGGGCCTGGTGTATGCCACTGCATCCCAGGACTTTGACTCCCTGGCATTCGGCTCGCCAAGGCTTGTCAGGAACATCAATATAACAGGCAGGAGGAAGGTCCCAGGGAAGGAGAAGTATATAACCATAATGCCTGAGATTATAGAGCTTGGGGATGCCCTGAAGGCCCTGGGCATAAGCCAGGACCAGCTTATAATCCTGGGAATCCTGACAGGCACGGACTATAATCCCGGAGGGATAAAGGGTATCGGGCCCAAGACCGCCCTGAAGATGGTCAGGGAAAACAAGACACTGGATGGGGTTTTAAAGCAGGTGAAATGGGAATTCAGGACCCCTGCCCGGGAAATCTTTGATTTCTTCAAGAAGCCCCCTGTAAAGGAACTGGAGATAGGAAAGGCCAGGTTTGACCCTGAAAAGCTGAGGGAAATCCTGGTGGAGGAGCACGAGTTCTCTGAGGAGAGGTTTGATTCCGTGATGAAGAAGCTCCAGGAATCCGAGGAAGCGAAAAAGCAGACCGGGCTGGAAAGGTTTATGAGATAGCTTTTGATGCTAGAATGGTGGTGGTTTTGGTTTTGGTCTTGTAAGAACAGGAGGTGCGGCTCCGTCACCACCATCTCCAACATCCGTGATATTGGTACCAAACAGCTTATCGAACGTGCATTCGCCACCGAACAGCACCTTCTGGGCAGCATCAATCACAAGGTAACTCGAACCGCCCATCAAGAATAATGCACCATGGCCGCCAAGCTCACTGTCTTCTCCATCATAAATCCTTTTCATGGCCCCGCCTATATCCCCCCTGATAATCATATCAGACACATCGTTTGGTAGTCTCCCGCCAGGAAGCTTGTCAGCAAAGTATTGCCCTGCTTTAACTCCATCTTCGCCTCCCAAAAGCCCAAGAGTGGCTGAAAGAGGAAGTTCAATAAAGGTATCATTCAGTACAGCGAATCCCCACCTGATCCTTGTGGAAATGTCACCAAGAACATCTCCCTTTTCGCTGAGCTCTTGGCATTCACAGTCCAGCTCAGCCGGGTAATTGAAAAGGTTGTCCTGCACATACAGCTGTTTTACCCTTTCCTTATTTACAGGCCGGTAATTAGTACAGCAACTTGATGTTCCAAACGCTGTAGTAACAAGGGCTATGTATGTCCCTACCTTCTTTATAACAGGCTTGTACATCCAATTTAGTATTCCCATGTGTTATCACTTGACCATTAATTCACAGTAAGGTTTTTAAACCTTTCGGTAGTTACGAATTTATATTTTATCTTTTTTGCATCTTCTTTATCTAAATGAAACTACACTCATTGAATGAATATATGTTATATCCGA
Organism: Dehalococcoidia bacterium; assembly: GCA_030615035.1. The sequence goes on from JAUXAC010000033.1 coordinate 1,514, forward strand.
AGCCAGGCCACAACTTGGAAACACTACAGTAGCAGTAGTTGTAAACCAAATCTCCCAAGTACTCCTCGCAGTAATCATCACCCGACTTACCATTGCCAATGCCTGCACATGTTGTTGCACCATACACAAACATAAGTGGGTCTGGGTCATATATCTTACAGCCATTCTTTATTGATGCAAAGCTCACATGACTAGTTGGTGCACCGATAAGGTTCTCTCCTTCCTTTATTACACCACTTCCCTTGTAGCCAATCTGACTGGACGGCAGGTCAGCCCCGATTATTTTGAAGGAGCACGCATTTGCCACCTTTATGAAGTAGCCATCACCTGGATAAAGCGGGTCATCAAGACCAAGGCATATATAATCTCCTGTATCAGGGTTCAGGTATGCCAGGTTAGGACCAGTGCATGACGAATTGATACCATTAACAAGGACAGTGCAGTTTGAGCTTAGCTTATTGAATGCTACTGTGCCGTTCACAGGTATCAAAGGCAGTGAGAACAGGTTTACCCCTTCGTGTAGATTGACTGTGGCGGTAAGCAGGCACTCTCCGTCTTGGCACCCGTATAGGCATTCCTCTACCAGTTGTACATCATCCCAAATAGTGCTGTAGCATTCTCCCTCTGCACACCCTTTGTCATAACAGTTTCTATTATGATATACATTACCATCCTTGCAGTAGTTGGAGCCAAAGGCATCACAGTAATCCTCGCCGCAGTCCTCTTTTAATGTTAACGTGTCTGTATAGGAGCAGTAAGAGTCTTTTGTTCCGGGATTGTTGCATGTGTATGTCCTGTAGTCCTGATATACATCATCATTAGAGCATGTTGTATCGCAAACCCAGCCGTCTGTACCGCAATCCGAGTCTTTGATACAAACCGGTATTACACATGCATTGTCTTCACATCCATACGGGCATTCCTCGACCAGCTTCTCGTCCTCAAATGGATTATTGAAACAGGCCCCGCCTGAACATCCCAGGTCATAGCAGGTTCTTTTGCGATAAAGATTCCCTTGCTTGCAGTAGTTGGCTCCGAAGGCATCGCAGTAATCCCCGCCGCAGTCCTCCTGCAGCTGGGGGGTGTCAGTGTGGCTGCAGTAAGAATATGCGGTTCCCGGGTTATTACAGGTATATGTCCTGTAATCCTGATAAACATCATTAGCAGAGCAGAACAACCCGCCTGTTAATCCATCTGTACCGCAATCCGAGTCTTGCGTGCATGATGGCACTATGCATTCGCTGTCTGAACACCCGTACTCGCATGTTTTAACCAGCTCTTCTTCTGTACTTGGGGTATCAAAACAGGAGCCTGTTGCACATCCCTGCTTATGGCAGGTTCTCTTGCGATACACATCATCGTTTTTGCAGTAGTTGCTTCCCCAGGCTTCGCAGTAGTCCTCCCCGCAGTCCTCCTTTAGTGTTAGTGTATCTGTATGGCTGCAGTAAGAGTCCTTGGTTCCGGGATTGTTGCAGGTGTAGGTTCGGTAATCCTGATACACATCATCAGCAGAGCATGTTGGGTCACCAACAAACCCATCTGTGCCGCAATCGGAGTTCTGCGTGCATTGTGTTATGCATGCACCGTTTTCACAACCATAGGGGCATTCCTCTACCATTTCCTCATCTTCAAATGGGTTGCTGAAGCAGGAGCCTTCCGAGCATCCCTTGTCGTAGCAGGTCCTCTGGTGATATACATCCCCTTCCTTGCAGTAATTGGCTCCAAAGGCATCGCAGGAGTTTTCCCCGCAGTCCTCTTTCTTCTCCTCCCGGTTGTCGCAGGAGTCGTACCAGTAGACATCGTCATCAAAGCAGGCAAAATATTGGTGAGAGTTGCATGCCACATTGGCACTCCCGTTGTTTGCTGTTATCTCTGTAACTGGCTCCAGATTGGGGTCAGAAACTAATATATCATCTATGTTCAGATAAGAGGAGCCCGCTGCCTTTCCACTGAATATGAGGGTTATAAGGGTTCCTGTTCCGGAAATTCCTCCTATATCTGCTCCCATCCTTGTGTTCATAAATTCTATCTTCCCCAGGATATTGTCAATTTTAGGACAGACATCCGGCCATCCAGCTTCGCACATCTTCATGGAAGTGAATGCACCATCCTGCTTGAGGAAGTCACCCTCTGTTACGCTTTCCGCCCTGAGAACTGCCGGGTCAAAATAAATCTTAAGCTCTGCTGCATAAATCTCTGCATCTGCAGGAATGGTTTCTATTGTGATATCTATTGTTACATTCTCGCCAACCTTCAGGTCAGAAGAGGCAGGGGAAACAGAGAATATGGGGTCTATAACCGGTTCCGGGAACTGCTTGTTGAAATTTAATCCAACGGTTGCGAGGTCAAATATGTCTATCTTGTCCACGGTGTTGGCAACATCCGCATCGGGATTCCAGTTTGCATCCCCTGGCTGGCTTCCGTATGCCAGGCCCACAGTAGCGAGGTCGAATATATCAACCTTGCTGTCGGCATTTGTGTCGCCTGATACAATTTTCGGGTTCTGGGAGAGAACAAGATCCAGGACATTTACTACATAGTCTCCGTTCATGTCCTCAAGGGCGAGGGCAGGAGAAACAAAAACTGCTATGGAAATCAGAAATGCCAGAATGCCCAAACCCGTTCTTTTCATAACATCCCCTGAACTAAATATGACAGTAAGCTTTTTAAGCGTTTCCTATCTAATTGTGATAAGTTTTTAAGCGTTTCGTCAGGCGGCGGATACCTCTATGGTTCCATTTGAAACCGAGACTTCCAGTAACTTCAGTTCCGGGTCTGCTATTTGGACATCCTGCAGGTTCAGTCCACTCGTTCCTTCCCCTGTTGCATTGAAGGTTATGGTTGCCAGGGTCCCTTTGCCTGAAACACCTTCCTTGGGTTCAAGTCTCGTGTTCATAAACTCTATCTTCCCCAATGTGTTGTTTATTTTAGGACAGACATCCTCCCACCCAATTTCGCACATTGCCATTGACGTAGTCCCATTACCCTGCTTCAGGAATCCCCCTTCCATTATGTTCAGTAATTCCAGAATTGAAGAATTGTAATAAAGCTTGAATTCTGTTGCAAAAACCTCCTCTGTTGTATTTATTTTCACATCAACTGTTATGTTATCAGTTAATATATTGGCCTTCTGGGTTTTGGGATTTACCCATACTATTGTGCAGTCCCTGGTTTCTGTCCTGGTGTTGCCGCAGTTGCTAATTAGTGTCCTGCTCTGAGTTCCGTCTATACATTCTGACCAGTCGCCCTGGGGTGTCCAGGATGTGTCAGTGCATCCTCCTTCCGAGGGTGAGCTTCCCCCGCCAGGGCCGCCGCCACCGCCTCCGGTATCCTGGTGGTCGGAACAGTCAGGAGAACAGGTTAAGCACTGGCCTGTCAGGGGGTCGCATTCAGACTGGCAGGAAACCACTTCCATGTCAGGGCAGGTCGTATTGGTGGGAGGGCATGCCATGCCTTGGCACAAGTCTGTTGGTTTCTCTGGCTTTGCAGGCTCTTCTCCCGGACCTGCTTCTGGCTCCTCAGGTGTGGTCTCGTTACCTTCAGAAACATCTTCTGTTATAGTTTCGGTTTGGGCAGTGGTATCAGGGGCACCTGCAAAAAAACCTGTTATTCCTCCTGCAATTATATAGCCTGCAAATACCACAACTATCAGGATTGCAACCAAAGCGCCAATACTTTTTGCCTCCATAGCTTCCTCCAGTTATAATTTAGTTAGGTGGGAAAGATTTAAATACACTTCATGACACGGCGATAAGAATAAAAAGCTTATCCTCATATCCTTAACAGGTTGGGTATGAATAGAATAAAATTCCTCCTGGGCTTGATGGTTTTTGCGTTGCTTGTACAGGCTGTAGGAGCGCAGGTGGCCACCACGGTTTCTGTCAATCCCTCTTACTCAAATCTCAATCTAGAGGATTTATTCACCGTTGCCATAAACATAAGCACCACAGACCCTGTTTATGCAGTGGAGCTAAAGGTCTATTTTGACCCAAGCGTTCTAAATGTTGAAAGTATAGCAGAAGGGGATTTTCTCAAAAAAGATGGAACTTTCACTTCAATGAAAATGTGTGAAGCTGGATGGCAGGATGTCTGTCCTAAAATTGACAATGCCTTGGGGAAGATAGAATTTATGAACACAAGGTTAGGGGGGAACCGAACCACAGTTTCAGGGACAGGAAATCTGTTCACCATTGATTTTGATACGATGGGGGCAGGAACCAGCCAAATAGGTATGGCTAGTGTCCAGCTATTAGACAATAATCTAAATGTTCTGGCATCCACAGCAAACAACGGCTCTGCAAAGGTCAATACGCCGCCGACTATAAATGCGGTGGTGGTGAGCCCGAATCCTGCCTATACCCTGGATACCCTGGACTGCGGGTTCCTGGTCAATGACCCTGATGTTCTGGATACTGTCAAGGTCAATGTCACCTGGCTCAAGAACGGGGCTCCCTGGACAGAGGATGATGAGAATGAGATAGTTATTGCCTCATGGGAAAACACAAGCGCACAGGGTGATATAGAACCAGGGGATACTGTTAAGGGCGATACTTGGGTATGCAGGGCCACGGCATATGATGAGCTTTCAGAGGTTACCCAGGATTCCTCTGCAGTAATGATACAGAATTCCCTGCCCATTCTATCAGTCCTGCCAAACCAGGCAATGGATGAGGATGAGAACGGCATATACAATGCAATTGACTTGGACACCTATTCCTCTGATGCGGACGGCGAAGCCCTGACATATTCCATTGTGAGCCACTCCAACCCCGGTTTGGTAGCCGCAAGCATTGACGGAAATTACCTAGACATAGCTGCCCCTGCCCAGGACCAGTCAGGGACAAACACCGTCTGCGTAAAGGCAAATGACGGTTCAGCTGACAGCAACCAGGAATGCCTTGACATAACGATAAACCCTGTAAATGACCCACCCGTGCTTGCGGGAATCCCTGACAAATCAACTGATGAGGATACCTCGCCCCCTGACAACTGGATAGACCTTTATGATTATGCAAACGATGTTGATAATACAGACCCCGAGCTTACCTTCACCATAACGGGCCAGACCAATCCAGGCCTGATTTCCTGCTCCATTGACTCCAACAGGTATGTGGACTGCGGAACCCCTGCCCAGGACCAGACAGGGTTTTCAGATGTGACGGTCCAGGTCTCTGACCCCGGAAGCCTTACAGACACGGACACCTTCAGGGTCACGGTCAATCCTGTAAACGACCCGCCAACACAGCCAGGGGTTGATGTTACCCCTGACAGCCCCTACACCAATAATGATTTGCTCTGCAGCATTGCAACCCCGAGCGATGATGCTGACGGGGACTCTATAACATATACCTATGAATGGTACAAGAATGGTGAACTGCAGCCAGGCCTCACAACCAATACAGTGGGTTCAGCCAACACTGCAAAGAATCAGGTCTGGAAGTGTAGGGTAACCCCGAACGATGGTGAAGCTAATGGGCCTTCTGGTGAGGACGAGGTAACAATCCTGAACTCAAGGCCCGTGGCAAGCAATCTTAGTCTTACACCAGCAAACCCTGTTACCTCGGATAACCTTGTGGGCTCCTATTCCTATTCAGATGATGATTTAGACCCTGAATCCGGTTCTGAAATAAGGTGGTACAAGAATGGGGCTCTGGAAAGCGCATACAATGACCTGAGCACTGTTCCCTCTTTAGCAACAGCAAAGGGCGAGGATTGGTATTTTACTATCAAACCAAATGACGGAACTGATTTCTTCGGGTATTTGATATTTTCACCTATTGTCACAATCCAGAACTCCCCCCCGGAGCTTTCTCCCATAGGGGACAAGGCTGTTCTGGAAACAAATACCCTGGCGTTCACTGTTTCGGCAACAGATGATGATTCTGATACCCTGGTATACGGGACGAATGCAGGCTTCGGGACATTCAATACTAATACAGGGGAATTCAGCTGGGCAACGGGATGGTATGATGCAGGGTTTTACACTGTTATATTTAATGTGACTGACGGGACTGAGACAGTGGAGGAGGTTACAACAATTACAGTAAATAACAATAACAGGCCTCCCAGCATAGATTCCTATTCTCCCCTGGCTGCAGTGCTGAACACCAGGACAGGCAGGGTCTTGAGTTTCAGCCATACATCCTCTGACCAGGACCTTGATGATACCCTTACGTATTCCTGGAGGGTGAACGAGACAGAGAGAGCAGCAACGCAAAACTGGGCATTCAATCCTGACCCCCTTCTTTCGGACTGCGGGGACAGGGAGGTAAAGCTTGTTGTAACTGACTCCCATGATGAGGTTTCCCAGGCATGGACCGTTAATGTGAAGCTTTCAGGTGATGTGGATCTGAACGGGGACGTGGATATCTTTGACCTGGCTGCTGTTGGACTGGCCTATGGGAGCAGGCCGGAGGACCCCAACTGGAACGCGAACGCGGACCTGCACACCTTGGTAACCGAGGGAGGCCCGGAGGGCAACGGCAAGATTGACATCTTCGACCTGGCTACTGTCGGGCTGAACTACGGGAAGAGCTGGGGTTTAACAGCAAGATTTCAGCTAGTTTCATCCGACTGCAGCGGCGCCAGCGTAACCCTCACAGTCAGAAACGTTGGCACAAAAACGATAGCAACAGGCGATGTAACAGTAACAAGGACAAGCCCCAGTGGTGGAAGCCCCGCATTGTCTGCCGACATAGCTCCTGGTGCAACTGGCACAATTACTGACACCTGCACTGCCGGAAGCATGTGCATCTACAGGGTAATGGCATGCGGCCAGTCCCAGGAAATGTACGCCCAGTGTTAGGACAGGATGTTGACTGTACCCCCTATAAATTGCCTGGGAATCTCCGTTCTCATGGTTTGAGAGCTGTTAAGCTTTTATTTCTTTGCTCCAATATAAAGCCATGGGGTTGAAGTATATTTTCTTGGCTTTAGTGATATTGTTTGTCTTGCTTAGTGCCTCTGCTGCGGAGGTGCAGGGTGCTTTTCATCCCGATACTTGGGTTAACCTGAACTGGATGCCGGGAGATTTTGCGGCGCCAGTCAATGGGCATAAAGTTTACTTTAGTGAGAGCTTCGACGACGGCATTGGCGGTATTGCCC
>JAUXAC010000072.1 GCA_030615035.1 Dehalococcoidia bacterium
GAAATGGAAGGAGGCTGTCAAGAAGGGGGATGTGGAGGCCGTGAAGAGGTATTCCCAGCAGGCCTCCAGATTAACGGATGAGATGGTGGAAGAGGCCAAGAAGCTGCTTGGGACCATGGGCATCCCGGTTGTCCAGGCGCCCTCAGAGGGGGAGGCCCAGTGCTCCTGGCTCTGCAGGAAGGGCCTGGTGTATGCCACTGCATCCCAGGACTTTGACTCCCTGGCATTCGGCTCGCCAAGGCTGGTCAGGAACATCAATATAACAGGCAGGAGGAAGGTCCCAGGGAAGGAGAAGTATATAACCATAATGCCGGAGATTATAGAGCTTGGGGATGCCCTGAAGTCCCTGGGCATAAGCCAGGACCAGCTTATAATCCTGGGGATTCTTACAGGCACTGATTATAATCCCGGGGGAATAAAGGGAATTGGCCCCAAAACCGCTCTTAAGATGGTCAGGGAGGAAAAGACCCTGGAAGGGGTTCTAAAGCAGGTGGAATGGAACTTCAAGACCCCTGCACAGGAGATATTCGATTTCTTCAAGAACCCTCCTGTAAAGGAATCGGAGATAGGGAAGGCCAGGTTTGACCCTGAAAAGCTGAGGGAAATCCTGCTGGAGCATGACTTCTCCCAGAACAGGATTGACTCTGTCCTGAAAAAATTAGGGGAAACTGAGGAATTGAAAAAACAGACCGGGCTGGGGAGTTTTCTGAAATAAACTAAGTTTCTAGAAGGGGTCCACTGGGGTTGAGCCTGGACCTACAGGAGCCACTGCTCCGTTCCCCTTTCCTGTACAAATTGTTAGCGGGATAACTATTGGAGCGGCAATTGAAACACCGATTATGGTAGCTTTACCAGTACCGCCAAGACCGCTATCTTCTGCCATATCAACAACCTCAAAAAACCCTTCTAAATCTAGACGAAAAAGTTCACTAACTGCTTCATCGAATGTTCTTCCACCATAAGTGCCATCCCAAGCATATCTAGCAAAATTTTCTCCATCTTCACCTGCAACAAGTCCAAGACCACCTGCAGAAGCAGCTGCACCAGCACCATTTACTACACGAACTCCCCATCCAAGCCTTGTTACAAGTGCTTCAACAATTTTTCCTTTCTTCCATAATTCATTGCATTCACAATCTGCTTTAGCTGCATAATTAAAAGGCTCTTCATGCAAATATTTTTGTTTTACTATATCCTTATCTAAAGGTTTATATGTAGAACAACACCCTGGAAGGCCTGTTCCTGCAAGAACCGTGCCGGCAAGGGCTGTATATCTCCCGAGTTCCATCAGTGCTACTTGATACCATTTGGCTTTTTTTGCTTCCACCATTAATATCACTTGACCTTTATTTCATAGTAAGTTTTTTAAACCTATGGGTAGCAACAGGAGTGATTAAGCCAGGGTGCAGTCATTTTTGGTCCTGATCCAGTAACCCAGGCCGGGCTCAAAGTTGTCCACCTCGCATCTGCACCTGCTTATGCCCCATTGCTCATTGCAATACGCATGTCCGCCGTTGTAGCCATCATTCCCAAATAATTTTTGGCAACAATCTTTATCACTTGTACAACCACTGACATCGTAAGCATACTTCATTATGCCTACGCCCCCGAACAGCTGGCAGGTCCCTGCGTTGAAGTTTGTCTGGTAGGTGGGGGCGCCCACCATGTTCCAGCCCTCCTTCACCTGCTTGGTTCCCAGGTAGCCGAGGTCGCCTGTGCCAACCACTCCGTCGCACATCTGGATATAGCAGTTACCGGAGACCTTGACGAAGTAGCCCTGGCCTGGGTACAGGATGTCGTCCAGCCCCACAAACACATAGTTGGATGTGTTGATAACGTCATTGGCATTCGGAGTGTAATAGGCCAGGTCATATCTTCCATTCTCAAAGACAACGCTGCAGTCGGTGTTGAGCTGGTTGAAGGTCTTCTGCTGGTTTCTCGGTAAAGAGAATATGTTGTTTCCTGCTGTCAGGTAGGTCCTGGTGCAGGTGTCCCTTACTGTGAATGTCAGGTAGTGTGCACTGGATATAGTGCCGTCCGAGACCACTGCCCCAACTGTATGGAATCCCTGGGAATCATAATCCGGTTTGTATGTATAGGAATCGCCTGTCCCTACCTGGTTTCCGTCCAGGCGCCATCTCACTGTCATGGCGTCGCCGTCAGGGTCTGATTTTGTTATAGTGAAGACCTGGCTCTGGCCTTCGTCCATCAGGGGGTCTGAAGCAGGAGTGAAGCTGTCTATGCTTGGATGAGAGTTCTGGACCGTGACCTGGTCGCTTCCCTTGGGGCCGTCAATTGTGCCGTCATTTGGTGTCACCTTGCATTTCCAGACCTGGCCCTTGGCGGTGTTAGCCGAACCCACGGTGTTGGTTGTGAGGCCAGGCTGCAGGACCCCGTCCTTACCCCAGGTATAGGAATAGGTTATTGGGTCGCCGTCAGCATCAGTACTGGCGGTGGCGATGTTGCAGGTGAGGCCATTTGTGGTAAGGGGAAGGTTGGGTGTCACATCAACCCCTGGCGCTCCAGGAGGGCTGTTCACTACTGTAACGGTTGAGGATGTCTTCAGGGCTCCGAAGCCAAGGCCGTCCTGGAGACAAACACCCTGGCATTCACTGTTTCGGCAACGGATGATGATTCTGACACCCTGGTATACGGGACGAATGCAAGCTTCGGGACCTTTAATATCAATACAGGGGAGTTCAGCTGGACAACAGGATGGTATGATGCAGGGGTTTACACGGTTATATTTACTGTAACTGACGGGACCGAGACAGTGGAGGAGGTTATAACAATTACTGTAAATAATAACAACAGGCCCCCCAGCATAGATTCCTATTCTCCCCTGGCTGCAGTGCTGAACACAAGGACAGGGAGGGCCCTGAGCTTCACCCATACCTCTTCAGACCCTGATATTGATGATGTTCTTACATACTCCTGGAAGATTTATGGGTATGAACAGGCAACAACACAGGACTGGGTGTATTATCCAATATATTGTTGGAATTATGAGGTTTTTTCATTAAGGGTCAGTGATTCATATGATTCGGTTTACCAGTCCTGGACCGTTAATGTGAAGCTTTCAGGTGATGTGGACCTGAACGGGGACGTGGATATCTTTGACCTGGCAGCAGTGGGTCTGGCGTATGGGAGCAAGCCAGGGGATGCAAACTGGGACGAAAGGGCAGACCTTTATACCCTGACAACCGAGGGAGGCCCTGAGGGTGATAGCATGATTAATATCTTTGATTTGGCAACAGTAGGGCTGAATTACGGGCGAAGCTGCTAATTTCTGATAATGTCCGTTAAGCTTTTATTTCTTTGCTCCAATTTAAAGCCATGGGGTTGAAGTATATTTTCTTGGCTTTAGTGATATTGTTTGTCTTGCTCAGTGCTGCTGCGGAGGTGCAGGGTGCTTTTCATCCCGATACTTGGGTTAACCTGAACTGGATGCCGGGAGATTTTGCGGCGCCAGTCAATGGGCATAAAGTTTACTTTAGTGAGAGCTTCGACGACGGCATTGGCGGTATTGCCC
>JAUXAC010000113.1 GCA_030615035.1 Dehalococcoidia bacterium
CGGGGCCGCAGGCGTGGACTTTGGGATGGGCAATCGCAACAAGGATGATGTCAAATATGGTGGGCTTTTTGGAATAGTCCTGCCGATTCTCATTGCCGGGGGCCTGCCCCTTATCGCTGTTGCCGGAGCGCATGCTGCAAATCCTGAACTTGAGAGTTACACATTCAGCGCAGTTATTTCCCAGCAGGGCGGATGGCTGGCCAGCATAATGTTTGTTCTCTTTGCAATCGCGAGCTTTGCTCCTGCATGCTTCAGCTCTTTCATCGCGGCCAACAGCATCGGCACGATGTTCCCGAAAGCCAACAAGATGGGTATGGTTATGATTGGCGCGATTATTGCGATAGTGCTGGCAGCAACGGGCGTGGCGCTCAATCTTGTCGGGGTGTTCTCTATCATAGGGGCGTCGTTTGGTCCGATATGCGGCTCGATGGCCGCTGATTACTTGCTGAGCGGGTGCAAATGGAACGGGCCCCGGAAGGGAATCAACTGGGCAGGCTATATATCCTGGGCGGTCGGATTTACGGTAGCAATTCTGCCGATGGTCGGCGGGGACAGGTTCAGCTTCATTACACCGGCGCCGGTTATAGCCTTTGTGATTGGCTTCGTGCTCTATGTGATACTGACTGACCTTGAGCCGGAGACAGTTGAGATGGCTTCAACAGAGTAAAGCGTCTCCAGCGCTGTCCAATGAAAGGAGGTGCAAAGTGGTTACACTTCTTCTATATTCATGGTATTTCTGGGTGGGGGTGATATGGCTTGCGGGGATTCCTGTGATAGGCATTCCTCTGTCAAGGCATATTCTTCCATTTGCGTCTGTACTGGAAAGGACGCCTTATGATAATGCAAGATGCTCAGTGCTGCGTATCTTTCTGGTTTTATTATGGCCTTTGATGGTTGCCTCAGTGATTATAAGTTTTCTGAGGGATACCCCATAGGGCAACAGGTGAACAGGGAGCAGGCAGAGCCAACTGTGCACTTAAGTTGATTATACATGTCTGGAGCTGGCGAATTCAGTCCTCCGCTATTACTGCCAATAGTGGATTAAAAACCTGGATGCACCGGCTCCTTTTTTTCTTGAAGGGAGGTAGCCTATGGTTTGAACTGATAGTTTAGCAAGGTTTATGATAATATTTTTACAATGCTAAGTAACGGATTAAAAACACTTTGTGTAAAGGGGAATTAAATTATGTCTCAAAGTCAGGAAATTCAGGAAATCGCAGAACAGACCGAAATAGAGGACATGGAACCTTCAGACCTCGCTCAGCTGACTGAAGGGCAAGCAGATGAGATATATGATGCGTTAGTCAGAGAGCTCAAAGACAGGTCAGAGAAGAAAGCGAAAGCCGAAAAGGAGCTGGCCGAACTGGAAGCTGCAGAAAGCCCTGATAATGAAGCAATCGCCAAGAAGACTGGGGAATGCGAAGAGGCTGCAGCAGAGTTGGCGGACCATGTGAATGATGGCCTGGTTCTTGCCGAATGCATCAAGCACAACCTTCTCCAGATAAGGGAAGATCTGGCGGCTGATTATGATATCACTGATGAAGAGTAAGCGGCTTTATAATGTCAGTCATTAAAGGGAGTAGTTTTGCTTTTGCTCCCTTTACTTTTTAATTGTCAACTTAGCGGGAGTTCATTTTCCATAATATACCATTTGATTATTAGACATATGTCTAATCAGGAAGGGAATCAGCTCTTGCTCCCGTATTTCCTGAACCACTTTATTATGCTCCACCTGGAGACCTCAACCCCCTGCCTGTTCCTGAGCATCCTCTTTACCTCAGAGGAGGAATTGCCTTTCTTATAGAGCTTTACAGCCTCCCTTATCACCCTGGGGGAGAAGCGCATCCTGAGGAAGCCGTCATCAGGTGTAAATTTCCTCCTGCACCTGGAGCATTTCCTTAATCTTTTCCTGCCATAACCCGTCTTCCTGTAACCCCTCCGGATTGAGAGGGGGCTTCCGCAGTGGGGGCACTTCTCTTTTGCCATAAATATATTTAATCCCTTGTCTATTTAAAGGGATAAGAAAACAAATCATTCAAGCTGTATGAACAGCTACATGCCATTTCAAGATTTCTTCAGCACCTTCAGCCCGCCCATATATGGCCACAGGGTCCTGGGTATCCTGACAGAGCCGTCCCTCTGCTGGAACTGCTCCAGTATTGCAACCATGGTCCTGCTCGTTGCCAGGGCCGTATTATTTAAGGTATGGACAAACCCTGCGGGCGGGGCTCCCTCCTTCTCCCGGTAGCGTATCTTCAGCCTCCGGGCCTGATAGTCCGTGCAGTTGCTGTTGCTTCCTATCTCCCTGTATTTCCCGTCAGCCATCCAGGCCTCCACGTCATACTTCTTGGCAGCCAGG
>JAUXAC010000149.1 GCA_030615035.1 Dehalococcoidia bacterium
CAGAGGGAAAGGTTTGCCCAAGTAGCCAGGGAGTGTAAAGAGGCGTTCAAGGACTCTAAGCTGAAGGGTGCAGCTAAAATACTGGCGATGAACCGATTTATGAGCGACCGGCTAAAAAGTTAATCAACCTCTTCCGGCGCCAGCACAACCATAAATGTGGCATTAACCAGCACAATCTCAGGATGGTAGGTAACCCGCTTTAGTTCCACTTCACCTTTGGCATTAAGCTTTGATGTGTCTATAATGACATTTGAAAACCGGCAGGCACCCCCCCGAACTTGCTTATACTTCGAACACCGGAAGGTAAAATCCTTCTTCTGTGTAAAAACTACTATCTCATATTTCAGTCGGGTAATATAGACCTCAGGGCTTTTAAGCTCTTCGTCGGGTCCTGCTTCCCACTGGTTCTGCTCTAATAGATTTACCTGCTCCATCGCTTTACCCCTTAGCTATTAGCTTAGCAGCTAGCTGCTTCTTGTGACCGCTCGGGCTAAGCCCAGCTTCCACGCACATATTCTTGAGCTCTGCTAAGGTGTGGTTCCTGTCAAACTCAATGACTTCAGCCAATACGGGACCTGTGATTCCACTTGGGAAAAGCTCTCCCACCTCTACCTCAAGCCGTTCCTCAGTTGTTGGCTCCTCCACCAGGATTCTTAGTGGGTTCCCCATCCGTCTCACTGGCCGCCGGGCGTTTTCATCTTCATTGACGTCGATCAAGAGATTATTGAGCTCCGTGGCGTCCCCCCCACTGGCCTTTATGTTCTCTATCAGTTCAACCAGCCCTCTTTTATTAAGCCTAACAACACCCTCCATCTAATTTCCCCCCTTCCCCTTTGTAATCTGTTCGTAAGCATTATTGAGGAGTTTCATTGCCTCCTCATAGCCACCTGGTGCATCAGGGTGAAATAAATTAGCCAAAACCCGGTAGCGCTTTTTAACTTCATCAAAAGAAGAATTTGGCTTCATTCCCATAATTGCATAGGCATCAGCCAAAGGCATAGTTGGCTGCTGGACAGCAACCTGTTTCCCCCCCGGTAGCTCCCTGGGCGGTTGCTGAAGCTCCCTGAGCCAGGCAGCAATCGGCTTCCCTGTCAGCTTCTCAAATGTCCCATCCACCAAATCACGAAAGCCTGCGATGGCATCAAAAGCATCTTGTAGTTGAGCCTTTCGTCTACGCCTTGGCATAGCCTTGCAACCTTTCCTTAACTTTCTGCTTGGAGTGCAGGTTCTTTTGCCTGGTTTCCTCAAATGAGTAGCCATAAAGGGTTCGCAGTGGATTAAACCAGTCAATATCAGAGGCGGCGCGTCCCCGATCCGTCAGCCTGAAGTAGCGCCTTGGTTGGGCTTCTGGGTACCGCTCCTGGAATGCCGATGCCTCTTCATACCCAGTGGGTTCTACCCACCCCAGTCGTATTAACATACCAAAGTAGCGCGCAAAGCTATGCGACCTGATTGAGGTAAACTTGTATGGAATCTTCTCCAGGGCGCGGAGCCTAAATCTTTCCTCTTCTTCATCCGTCATACGGGGAAGTCCGCGTTTTATGCGCCTCTCGATTTCCCTGGCCACGGCATCTTCAGCGTGCGCCCTGAATAATGCCGCTTTGTAGTGCTCTCGAATGTCAGTCTGGCAAGCACCCTCCGTCGGGTCTATTCTCGGTGAGCCATAGGGACCCAGCCCAGCCAGACAGCCCCTTATGAATATACCCAGGCCGAATGGGCGAAGAAAACCCCCACGATAGGGCCTTATGACTTCAGCTTCGTGTACCATTCCCGCAACTCCATACCAGAAACCTTACGATACTTCATAGTCGTGGCAATACTCTGATGCCC
>JAUXAC010000131.1 GCA_030615035.1 Dehalococcoidia bacterium
TAAGTCATTAAAGCCAAACTTATATCTCCATTTATTCTTGATTTCATCCTCAAGCAGGCATGCTTGTTCGTATAATAGGGGGTTCTGTTCTGCGTATTCCCTTACCTCTCCCTTTGGGGCGAATATGCAGCACCAACAGCCACATCTACGGGCAAATTCATAGCAGGGGTGAAGCTCTAAGCCTTCAGCCTTTACCCTATCCTTGACTTCCTGCTCTTTCATATCTAAACACGGATACCATACTTGCGAGACAGAAGCTACTATATGAACATTCCGGGGTTCTTCGTATTCGTGGAGACGAGCTCGTGCCCGGCTTTCTTCTGCCCTGATACCAGTAACTAATATGAGCTCTGTGTCTGTTCCCTTAAAATTCTTTGTTATCCACTTATTGAGCAAGTCTCTTTTTAGATAGGAGGTGCACCACCTAACCCCAGGGGTAGGAAAGAATTTTCTCCGCCTAGTCATGCCCCAAAAGTCCTCTTCCCGTTTGAGTATAACTAGCGGGAGTTCCAATTGGTTGGCTATCTTTTGCACATGGCCTTCCGTTTCTAAATATTCAGCTCCGGTATCCTGATAGCAAAGAATAATGTCTTCCTTCCGGAAGCGTTTTAAGGCTTCTAGAATCGCCACTGTGCTATCTTTGCCTCCACTAAAATTGACTATTACCCTCATCTAAACTCCAAAATTTTACAGTATCATGCTACTGTTTAGTTTCCTCCGGGGCTTTTGGGTTTACTCTCATCGTAGCTTAACCCGTCTATGACGATTTTGTACCTCCGGCCAGGTAGTAGAATTTGCCGGTTCTCCGGAATGTAGATTATCGAGAACTGATCATCTGGGGCTTTCTCTATACCAGCGAATGTGACGTGTATCTCCTTCATCTCATTACCTTCCCCTCCTTGATGCTCTTACAAAGAAGATTCCGTGGCTGGGGCAATAATAGTTTGCCCCTCCCATGGTTTTCTCCCTTCTCTTTGACCCCCTGCCACATAGCGGGCATGGCTGACGCTTGGGCATGTTGAGTCCCCCGAGCTGAGTGCTGATGAAGCGGAAGCTGGGGAACTTTCCCCGTATCCGCTCCAGCCGTGTCCTCTCTTGCTCCCTAATTGATACATATTCTGTCCTCTTTTCCTCCCTGGCTGATACTTGTTTTCTACTTCTCCATGCGCTCAGCCATGTCTTCAACCGGTGAATGCAAATTTCTATTCCTCCTTTAACAGTCTCATGGCTCGCTCTATTTCCCTGGGTTTCTCCCGGCCAATGGCTCGCTCCTTTCCTTTGGGTTTCTCCACAGTAATGGCTCGCTCGCGTGCAATGGGTTTCTCTACTTCCATGGCTCGCTCCCTAAGGTGGTAGGTCTAGATGCTTCAGGTCTATATGAATCGGTCCGTGCTTGTAGGGCGGCTTTATACTAGTCAGGATTTGAGTCATCTCCTCCCTGGTTAAATCTGGGGCGCCAACCCAGATAAATATCTCCTTATCCGGGAACGACTTTTGCTCACAATCACGGATGGCCTGAATCAACAGCCGAAGCTCCTCCTTGGACAGCTGTTTGCTCTGAATCGAAACTTTAACTTCCATCAAATCCTCCAGAAGTTATGGCAGACCTTAAGTGTCTTCAGGAGCTTATAGCACGGCTTCCCCGGCTTCTGGGGTATATCGGTACAACCTGGTTTACCATCTACACGACAAAAATAGTGGCATTGGGTGCAGTCATCTTCTTCCTTCTTAGGCATGGTTTTTATCTGCATCATCTCTTCCCTGGGCCATATCGACTAACTTCAATGCCATCTTCTTAGCTGCTCTCTCGCCGTCCTCGGTTGGTGGAAATGTGGCTATAACATAATCTGGGCCAACAGACTGAGGCGGCTTAGAGATGGAAGAATGGAATAACACGACCCAGCTATCCTCGTTCCTATTTACTGTCCACCGACCCGGCTCTTTGTCCCCTGGCGGAGTGTTGCCGGCGCCCCATTCATAGCCCACCTTGGGCTCACCAAAGCCGAGCTCCCGAGAGGTTTTTACTTCTTCAACTGCCA
>JAUXAC010000130.1 GCA_030615035.1 Dehalococcoidia bacterium
CGGCCTTAAGAAGGGCGACACCGTGCTCATGACATTCGGGGGCTCCGGGGACCGGCTGGCCTTTGCGCTCTCAAGGCGCGGCGACAATATCGGGGCCCATGTTCTCCGGGTTCCGCCCAATGAGCTCAAGGAACTGCGGGAACAGAGCACCGAAGCTGAACCAGAGGATGCTGGCAAGACGCAGAAAGGGAGGAAGAAGAAGGATCCCAAGAAAAATGACCACAAACTGATTCTGAGACTCTTTGAAGCCAGGCCTGATGCCTTCTTCCGGGTCTTTCCGCGTGACCGGGGATACATAAATGTGGCTGAGGCTTTCAGGGCAAAAATGGGTGCCATGAGGGACCGGATAGCATGCCAGCAGCGCCTCTTCCAGCGCCTGATAGGGGAGGTCTTCCTGTGTGAGAACGGCCAATACCCAGAAGGCAGTATCGAGAACATGTATGATGCACAAAAGGCAAATGATGAGTTGCTGAACAGGCTCATGAAGATAGAGAAGGGGCTGGAAAGGGACTTCCGCAAGTCTGTCAAGAGGCTCGATATCTGGAAGGAATTGATGACTCTGGAGGAGCTCAAGGGAGTCGGGGAGCGGCACGTGGCCGGCCTTGTCACTGCCATTGTGGATATCAGGCGCTTCATGGGCGAGAATGGCCCTGCCAGGCTTGTAAAGTTCTGCGGAGTGCATGTGAAGCAGGGCAGTGGCTGTGAGGATGTGCCCCCCGAGCAGGCATTCCCCAGGAAGAGAAGGGGGAAGCAATGTGGCTGGAACCCCACAGCCCGGCAGTCTCTCTATCTCTTGGCGGACCAGTTCAACTACCGCCCCACAACAAAATGGGGCATGAAGCTGCTTGAGAACAAGGCGAGATTCCGGGAGAAGCATCCGAAGGCTATACAGGTCAGGGTACCGGACCCGGACAAGAAAGGGAAGACGAAGCTGGTGTGGCGCTACAATGACGGCCATATCCTGAATATGGCCAGGTGGCGGACACTGACCCAGTTCGTTAAATGGCTGTACAGGGAATGGGTGAAAATCGAGATGCGCCACAGAGCAGAGGAAGTTGCAAAAGTGTCTGCTGCGTAGCTCATCCCTTTGAAGCCAGAGAGCGGGACGATTGTGGAAATGTCCTTATAGGACGAACAGAGTGTTGTCCCGCTCTGTTATTATACTGCTTATATGTTTATCCTATGGCGGACGACACGATGATTGTCCTTCGGGACGACTACAAGGTTGTCCGCCATTCTTCGCTGCCCTGCGATAACGGAAATGTTCACAAGAACGACGTAATTAGTGCAGGGTAGCGCTTGTAATCAAAGGGTTGGGACGACTGGTATTTTGTCCAAGTAGGACGAGAATCACATTGTCCCACCCTTTACTAATATTTTTTGGCGGACGACTGCGAAGCTGTCCTTCGGGACGTAATTGTTGATGTCCGCCCATTCTATGCTGCCCTGCGAATCTATTAGTGTTCATAAGAACGATGAAAGCCCTGCAGGGCAGTTTTTGAAAATCAAAGGATTGGGACGACTCAACCTCTGTTCTTATAGAACGTTCATGCATGTGTCCCAATCCTTCAATATTTATGGCGGACGACATAGAGGCTGTCCTTAGGGACGTAGGTCCCCATGTCCGCCATCTTTTGCTGCCCTGCGGAAATTCATTTGTTCGCAAGAACGAACCGGCAAATGCAGGGCAGTATTTTGAAATTAAAGGGTGGGATGACTGTGTTATTGTTCCTTCGAGAACGAACGATTATATATCCCACTCTTTTCCAAATATTCATGGCGGATGACACTTGATGTGTCCTTCAGGACGTTGATTAATCTGTCCGCCATTCTTCGCTGCCCTGCGATAATCACGATGTTCATAAGAACGATTATTATGCTGCAGGGCAGCTTTGCAAACTAATAGGGTGGGACGACCATTGGCTTGTCCTTTGGGACGATTAAGGAGATGTCCTACCCTTTCCTAGATATTCTTGGCGGACGTTTGTGTGCTTGTTCTTCGGAACGACTCATATGTTGTCCGCCATTTGTTAATAATACTGCCC
>JAUXAC010000096.1 GCA_030615035.1 Dehalococcoidia bacterium
AGCCCTAAAAAGGGGGTGACCGAAGCATGCAAGAACCTCAGATCACCATTTTCATTGTAGCACCCAGTCACCTCCCTGTCAATAACTAGAAAGGAGGTGATGCCAATAAAAATAAACGGGGTGGTGGAAGAGGAACAAAAAATCTAAAAGGAGGAAACTTTGAAAAAGAAACTATTTAGTGTAGTGCTTGCTGTGGTGCTGGTGCTGAGCTTCAGCTTGATGACGGCGGTGCCAGTGGTGGCAGGACCGACTGAGTGGACTCTGGTCGAGAGTATTGAAGTACTTGCTAACAGTTCTACTGGCCAGACGTTAAGTCCAACGCTAGAGGATAGCAAAATCTACAAGATAGAAGCGATGGGAACTTTTGGGGCAGGGGATACGATAATAGCGGATGCTGAATACTCTCTTACCCAAAGGATTAACGGAGACACCTGGACCAACGTCGTTTCGGGGTATGAAGGGTATGGAGACATCCTGCTGGACTTAACAATCAATGGCGAGAACATAGATTGGGGAGCGTATAACGAGAACCATACATACAACTATTTCATGCAGGGAATCGGAGAACCGGTTACACTAGCTCTCGTTATCCATGATATCTACTACCCCAATAATACAGGGTCGCTAACGGTCAATATCTACGAGTTTGTCGGCAAGAAGATAGTAACCTACTTCAATTCCACCGACATCGATACAGCAATAAAGGCCACGTTTCTACACACTGGCGACGGTGGTTGGCAAGAGTGGCAGCTCTACCCTAATGGGCTAGAGAGGCACTTGGTGTTTAAGCCTGCAGATAAACCACAACCAAAGGGTGACTATTGGTTCTACTGGACTAGTCACACCTATCTTCAGCCAGCAGGTACCATTCCTTTAGGCTACATTCTTCCATATGGGTCACATTGGTGGGTTAATCTACCTCCAGATTAAGTAGAAGGGAAGGATTTTATTCCTTCCCATGTGGAGCTGAACACTCGGCTTTAGATGAGAGGGAATAAAAAGAGGCAAACTATGGCAGTTGAACAGAGAATAAGAGCTCAGGATGTCAAAGCTGGCCTACAGGCGCTGGACTCGATCCTTGAGAAGGCGCAAGAGCTTACCAAGGGTTATGATTCAGCCCCTAAGTATGTCAGCCACACAACTCGCTACCTTCGAGTTAAGCTAGGCGGGCTGAGATACACACTGGACAACCTCAGAGCCAAGATTCCTGACAGGTTTCAGAGTGAGAGGGGGTAAAACTATGGCGACTGTTATGAGTTGGCGAAGCAGCGGGGGGAGTAGCGGACGCTGTGATGCCCGGTGCCATGGGGCCAAACTTCCGAAATGTGTCTGCTGTTGCGGTGGAAAATTTCATGGCTCAGCCAATCGACCAGGCGGTGTGGAGCAGGCAGTTAGGGACCATTGGCAAGATGTCCTGGACGAGGCACAGAAGAAAGCCGAGGAAGAAGGGCTAGAGCTGGAAACAGAGAGGTGGACGAAGAACCGTCAACGCATCCTGGGCGAGCTGCCGACAAAGGCCAAGCCTGTCAACTCTGAGATAGCCACCCAGGGGAGACTGCCGTTGGAGGTAGCCTAATGCCTAGAAAGAAACCGCCACCGCCAGAGTGCCAGAGTTGCCACTCCTTCGTACGGGTTGGTGGGAGACCCGCCTGCACCAATACTCAGCAGAGACCAGGGAAGCCCTGCTATAAAATTCTTAAATCATTAACTACTTGCGCGGACTTTTGGAGGGTACATTGATGGAAAGGTTATATTTCACCACCAGAGTCCTTGGTCCTGCTGCCGCCTACGTGTTAGAAAACCACCAGGTTACCCAGACGCTGCGCTCTGAGAGCGACAACATCACCAAAGCCATCCTTCTAGAACGAGTTAGTGCTGGCGACAGGTTGGAAGTGCTCCTGAACAGTATAGTAATAGGACAGGCAGAGTTGGTCTCTATGGATGCGATCACCTGGGAAGCCCTCGATGTTGACGATGCCCGGCGAGGAGGATTCGGTGATCGATGTGATTTGGCCTATGCCCTCCAGCGTGCTGGATTCCGTTTTATGCCACTCAACAAATACGGGCTCTATCGCATCCAGTTTGCTTGGCTGGAGGAAACCCATGCATAGCAAGCAATCAGGAATACCCGGTCTGGAAGCAGAGAAAAGGCAGCCACGCTTGGGAGAAATCAAGAAAGGTAAGGAAATAGGAAAAGTCCCATCTAGCTGCAACTATATGTGGACAGCATGCTTAGACTGCGGCAAAGAACGCTGGGTCAAGTTAATGAACGGGAAGCTAAAATCTCTAGTCTGTCTGCGTTGCGCCTCTAAAAAAGTCCCCCACGCTAGCGGAGAAGCTAGCCATAGTTGGAAAGGGGGTAGACGCCAAACCAGTAATGGCTATATTGAAGTCCACCTTCGCCCAGATGACTTCTTTTATCCAATGGCTGACTGCCGAGGCTATGTGCGTGAACACCGACTAATCATGGCTCAACATTTACACAGGCGCCTTCTGCCTTGGGAAGTGGTACATCATAAGCCACCTGGGATTAAGGATGATAACAGACTAGAGAATTTAGAATTGCTCTCCCATGGCAGGTTTCATGTAGTTGACCGCCAATTTAAAGCTTATATTAAATCGTTTGAAAAGAAATTAGCCAAACTCCTTGAAGGGCAAGAAGAGCTAAAACAAGAAATACGGTTACTCAGGCTACAAAATAAATTACTGCGGGAGAAGTTGAATGCATCCAGTTCACTTGGTTAGAGGAAGCCTATGCCTAAATGCTGTATTTGTCATAGAGAATA
>JAUXAC010000055.1 GCA_030615035.1 Dehalococcoidia bacterium
CTTCTCCACAGTCACACATCAGATCAAATCCAACTAAGCTCCCTCCACAGTATCCGCAGTGCTTCTTGTCCCCATAGGGTATATTCAAGCACTTTAGACATATCTTCCCGGCCATCTTTATCCTCCTTATGTTGCTACTTTGGTGAGTTTTCTTGCTTCTACTCTTTTCTTCCTCCGGTCTATCCTCTTCTGCTTCTTTAGCTCTGCCTGATGTTTCCTGAGCTCTGTGAGTTGCAGCTCCGCATCCTCATGAGTCTCAGGGTTGTCGAGAAGCCGTCTGAGCTTACCGTGGTTGGCTCCATCACAGGCACAGGTACAGAGCTCTCTCTTAGCCATTTGGCACTGAACTGGATTAGAACATTCTGGCATGACGTGGGTCACCTCCTTTCTAATGTATCTCACTAACTACCGGTTGGAATTTCTCAAATTGGACCTTTACCTTAGAGAAAAGTTCCTTGGCAAACTTCCAATCTTGTTCCACTCGAAGGGCCCCAGAAAAACATATACCGTCAGGGTGAAGTACGACATGGGCCACTCTACTACCAATGGGATCCTCCCAGTTGGAGTATATTTGGTATGTAAGTCCCTCCTCAGAAGACGAGAGCCCACAGGGTTCGCCCTTTTCAGGTATTAGGTTATTGGTATCCCTTTGGAGGCCATGTTCGCTTTTGCCTAAGATGGGGCTTAGTTGAGCCCAGGTAAACCTACCCCTAATGACATAGTAACCTTCGGGCTTGTATACCATCTGTTACCCCTTTCTTATATCTTTTCCCCTGGCTTTAGGTCTCTTCTCAGGACATGAACTATCTCATCTAAGGTCGGAAGCTGCCCCCGGTTTACCCTCTTAACCATTTCATTGTAGGCCTTGGTCACCCGGTCCTTCTCCTCTAGTATCTCCTTAGCTTTGGCTTCAATGATATGGGCCTCTTTCCTCCAGGTATTCCTCTCAGCCAGGATATTATTGTAGGACCCTATAGCCTCAAGTGCTTTCTTGAGGAGCTCATCTGCAATAGCCCGTACTTGAATAGCCTCCTTGGGAATTTCTGGGGCTTCCTTGGGGGATTCTGCCACTGGGGCCTCCTTAACGAGCCCTCTTGCTGGGTGATGAACTGTACCAATGCGATAGCCCTTTGTTTTCTTCCACCGATGCTTGGTGCTTCCCGCAGTAGAAATGCCGCATCCAACAGCTTTGGCGGCTTCTTTGGGACCAGCCCCTGGATGCTCATCAAAGTAAGTATAGAGCTTTGATGCCCAGGTAGTCTTAGCCATTTGGTTCACCTCCTTTCTGTATCTTCTCTAGTCTACTCTTATTATAAGATACCCAATCGAGTTTGTCAAAGTGGATACCTACAGGGTTCCACTTATAGTCCACCTCCTAATAATCTACGCAAGAAGTCATCGGGTCCTTCATGCTTCTCACTCTCTACAACAACAAATCCCTTCCTTACCCCAATTGATGGAGCATGCCACAACCCGAACTTATCCTTAACTCCTATCCAAAAGATTTCACGAAGGACCTCAGATTTTGTATGGAACTCATTCTTTCTCGCTGAAAGTTCCTCAGTATTTGCCCCTGGTTCGTATTTTATATCAAAGGCACATTTTGCCGCAACCTTTTTATAGGACTGCCATAGTGTCCATAATCGTTTTAGGCCATCATCCATTACACCGACTTTTTTATCACCTTCCCCATAGACCGCATCAGGTTCAAGAAACTTATCTGAGGTAATATCCTGAAGCTCTATTGATAGAAACTTTAACCAGGTGCTCATGTTATTCCTCCTTATGTTGTTTCCCTCTTCTGGGTATTATCGTTATGTAGAGTCACCCCCTATGGGACTCCACCAAGTTTGGCAGCCATAGACAACCTGACCACTATCAAGCATTATCTTTGGATTGCTATCTAGCTTCTCAATCAGGTGTTCTGGTATGCCAGATGGTTTCTCTTCGGCAAAGTGGCTAGAGGATATTCCTCCATCGGGATTTCTAAAGATGTAAACTGGCACAAACCCAACCATAGTGCCTTCCCCCAGATATTTGGACTTATCTCCATTCCAGACTCTAACCCTCGTTCCTGCTTGACACATTTCCCCCCCCTTTCTAATTCCGGTATGGTAACTTAATCTCTGGGAAGAAGTAACGGGCATCCCTTGCCGAGAGCTTGACACCATGTTCTAGAGTTCGGGTCATACACTCCTTCTCACTCCATCCAATGTCAGCTCCTATATAGGCTGCCCAATCCACACCCTTGGTGATAGAGGCCATGATGCAGATGCCACCACTTCCACTGTTCCAGTAACGACCCTCGAGCTGTTGATTGTGATCATCCTCGTGGAAAATATAGTGCTGTGTCTCGGCCATTCTGCTTACCCTCTCTTTTCCAATAACATTTTGGCTCTAGGCATACAGGTCTGTAACTCTACATAAGAATTGGTTATCTTGACGAAGAGCTTAAAGACCTCTAGGTCCAGTTCCTTACGTAGAACCTTTTGAGTCAAGTTCCTCACATATATTAACCTATCAGGGGGAAAGGTTGGCATCTCGTTGGCTAGTTCTCTGGCTTCTTTGTAGATCTCCTCACGAATGAGGTCCCTATCGGCCTTTGTTCCCTCAGCCTGAAGTTGGACTATATGTGGAGGCGTTTTCTTCCCCATTATGTTATCCTATTCCCAATTCGAGACTTCTACCTTCATTATCTCCGAAACCTCCTCAGCACCCAAGTAGCCAATCATGTTCTCGTCCTTAAAGACCTCCTCGACGGAACCATTGGCATCCTTTAGGGCTTCAATCATTTCTGGGTGGGTTTCATCAACCTTGAAAGTAACCACTACCTTTTTCATTTGGTAAATCCTCCTTATGTTATTCTAGTCTACACTAACATTATAGACTATTGGATCCCATTAGTCAAAGTGGTTGCTTGATCCCAATAGGGAATAATCTTTCCAGAGCTTCTTTGACTTCACCTTTGATAGTGTATATTTGGTCTCTATGGGCAGTGGCAACGGCCAACATCCTTCGAGCTACCTCATCATCGTGTGGAAGCTGGCTGGACTTAGCTGACACGATACAGATAAACTTCCGGTTTACGTGGACTCTGAGGTCACTGGATATTATCACCTCATCTCCACCTTTTCCCTTCTTCCATTCATTATCACCACACTCCACAAATCCCCATGCCTGAGCAACATCCCTTCTTAGGTTCTCAGCTCTCTGACCCACCTCTATGTGGAACCTTCGGAATAGCTCGCCTAGGGTTATATCAAAAGCTTTACCATGTTGAGGGTGCTCCTGGAAGAGATTTATAGTGGCAAAGTATCTGGAGAGGGTCAAACGGAAGTCGGAGCCATAGCGGGAAACAGGATCATCAGGCTTGAATTTGGGGTCCCATAGCTCTTTCAAGGAGACCACCAGGATAGACTTTCCAGTCTCATATTCCCACTTGAGAATGGCTGGAGTATGGAGCTTGCAGTCAAATGTCCTAGCGTAGCTATTTATAAGAAGTTCCTGGGGTGTGTCGTCTCTACCGGTGTTCGACCCATCAATAAGGTTGGCAACTAGCCAGCGTGGAATAGAGATCTCAGAGAGGGCATTTACATAGTTCGAGTGGTGGATGCAATACTGTTCTCCTCTCTTAACCAGACAGTATTGGGTCTCAAGGAGCCACTTACTGATACCAGACAGGTGTTTACTTTCCTTAAACTCTCCATTAGAAAGAAGAACCACAACGGAAGAATTGTTTCTGCCATGCCAGCAATCTACTATCCTGTGGAATATCAAATCCTCGGGAGTTCCAACAACCTTGATGTGGATATCCTGGGGCTCGGCTTGGAGCTGCCTGGCTCTATCGGCTATACCGGGGCCGGCATGCCGACGAACAAGAGGGGGAACTCTTATCCCTCCAGTTGTTCTTGATAGTTTTCCTCCTTCTCCCTCAAACCTCCACTTAATCTGTTCTATCTGCTGGCCATTGAGGTCCCACCTACCACCTGTACCCACCTGGCCGTATTTTGAGCGAAGGAACCTTCTGATGTGCTTGGGGTCAACTCCCAACTCGTCGGCTAGTGTTGATACCCTCACGTTTTAGCCTCCAGCTAGGGGAGAGAACCTAACTACATCAATCTCCTCTTGCCGGAACTTGTGAATGGACTCCAGGAGTTCATCCCAGGAATGGACTGCCGTGCCGTCTGGCATAACGGTAACCATCTTCTGGAAGTCCAGTTCCTTGGCTTCCTCAACAGTTATGGTGCTGATTCGATCACCATATTGCGGAAGGAGTTCCCTTAGCCGTAACCTTTTGACTTGTTCTCCAGCCATAGCCTTTTACCCCCTTTCCTTTTAGTCTACCTATATTATATCACACAGGATCCTAATTGTCAAAGAGGTTGCATGACCTCAGTCACCTCAATGACCCTTTAACTGTTTCTGAATAAAGTCAGCCTGTGCAGTTTCACATTCTTTCCTGAGGGACCTAGGAAGAGACTCGAGCGGTACAAGCTCAAAGACTTTTCCCTTACCATTACAGGTTTCACATTTTCCTGGTAGAACCATTCCCCCACCTGTACATTTAGGGCAGAAGGACCAGCGCTTGACTTTGACATCGCCCCGTTCCATTGGACCTACCTCCCTATGTTATTCCTT
>JAUXAC010000005.1 GCA_030615035.1 Dehalococcoidia bacterium
CAAGACGGGATCAGCCTCAGACCGAAGCTCTTTTGCCTCTGTCTCCAACTCAAGTGCCTGTCGCCTAAGCTTGGCCGCCTTGAGTACATCCGCTTCCAGTCGAGGAAGTGCTTTTTCCTCCTCTGGCTCGCACAAGTAGCGATAGCGGCAGGTTCGGCAGGTGAAGTCGTCCGTCCTAGTAGCCGAGCACAGTTGCTTCTTACGCACAGCTACCTCAACACCCAGCACAGCTTCGTAGACCTGGTTCCAGTCCAGAGGTGGACTGTCCAGAAGTAAATCAAGACGCTTGCCAGAATCTCTGTCCTTGGCGACATACAGTAGAGGCAGGTCAATCGCCTGGTGGTAAGCGGTGATTTGCACTGCATAGTTATAGAACCGGGCAAAGCCAGCGTTGGCGAAGGAAGAATAACGGAAGCGGGACATGCTCTTTATTTCAAGAAGACGATGGTCTCCATTGCGGCGGGCAATGCCATCAATGTGACCAACAAGCTCAAAGCTAGGAAAGGAAAGTTTTACTTCACGTTGCCGGTCAGTTATTTGCCAGCCTTCCGTTCCAAGATCCTCCACCACCCACTGCTCGTGCCTCTCACCTTCCCTGGCGGCTAGTCTCAAAAACTCGGGTTCCGGCAATAACTCATATCCTAGCTGCGATGCCGATAAGGCACGAGGACACATGCCTAGACTTGAAATGCGGTACATAATGCCTCCTTCACGGCGGGGTGCGTCAACTATGCCTCTCTTTACCTCTACACCCCGCCGTGTTGTGATTAGTGATGTTTGGCCCAGTAGCCGTCGTCGCTGTCGTCCAGCACCTGACCCATCAGGTCGTCGTTCTCGACCACTTCGGGCATGTCCATCGCCCGTTTCTGGAACTCCTCGCGGTCAAGCTTCTTGGCCAGAGCTACCAGCTTCTTTTCGGTCAGGTCTGGTTTCCCTTCTGCAGGTGGAGTCGGCTCAACCTTTTTCCCGCCCGGCTTCTCAAGTACTGCCACTGGCATGAGATGGTTCACCTTGCCTCCCTTCTCCTCCAAAATCCCCGAGCCGAATTCAATCTCTTCCCTGCGAAAGTGAAATCCCAAGCCTTTCCAAACCGCAGCCTCTGTGGCAAGACCTCGCTCCGCCATGTTGACTTTCAGTTCTTTGACCACCCTATCAATTAATCTGCCCACCATGCTGGTCTTGACGAATCTGACCCTTTTTGAATGCTGAACCTTCTTGCCTTGCTCCACTACTTCCCAGCCAGCGCCGCACGGGAAAATAATGCTCTCGATATCCTCGTCTGGCGATTCTCCGACTAATATCAATAACGGGACTTCCCCCGATTGATATTCTTCGCGGTAACCCCAATACGGCTCAGTTATCCAAAAATCACACTCGTCGACCAAGCCCGAATCCGTATCCCAAGATGAACGTGCATTTTTAGTTGTCATTTCTATCTCCTTAATGTATAGTATTACTAGGTAACCACTGAAAGCCGATTACTCGTTCACATTCTTATCACCCCCTTTCAAGCCCTAGTCTCCCAGGACTAGGGCTTCGGCATATGCAGAGCCGCCCGCCACCACGCTGGAAACAGGTACTTGTTCTCGCGGTAGACGCGGCCGAACTGCGCATCCAAGATGTAAATGTCGCAGCGGTCTTCAGCGCTCCTCATAGCGCGCCCAGTCATCTGTATCAGCGTGCGAATAGCATTGACGGTGAACCAAAGCTGGCCACCCTTCCTATCCGAGTGCAGCCGGGTGCTGATTTGTTTATCCCCTAGGTTCAAGTAGGGCATCTTCATGACAACCACCACCCGACAGAGGTCGCCCGGCAAGTCCACTCCCCGGTCCATACTGGAGGCTACCAGGACTGTTCCCTGCCCCGCCTTTTTGAACTCGTCTAGCTTAGACTGACGATCCTGGGCTTGGTCGTAAGTCAGCATACGGTGCTTGTGCCGGCTCATCCTCACTGTTTGTTGAGCATAACCGTAACTTACTGTGTGGACTAGGACCTTGTTAGTCGGGCAGCCATCAAGTATCTCGTCCAGAGCTGCGATAGCCTTCGGGCGTTCTACTGCCTCTGTTTTCTTAGTAATATTGGCTACTGGGCGGAAGTAGATAGGGCGGCGTTCCTGTGGGAAAGTTGAAGGCAAGTCGATAAACTCAATTTCTTCCCTGGGTATGCCTAGCGAGTGGGCCATCTCATCAGGGGAAATAATGGTGGCAGACATCAGGATGAATCGGTCAGCATGCCGCCAAAGGTGATAGTCGGCGTAGCGGGAGACAAATACCGGCTTGAAAACCCAGCGGTCGTCCCCTGCCAGAAATACCCATTTTGTCACCATCACCTCTTTCAGGAAAAACTCCAGCTTGCTCTTCATTCGCTCTAGCTCTTGCTGCCGCCTCATATCTTCGACCCCATACTCACTTTGGAGCTTGTCTAACTCATTGTTAACTGCCGGCGTGGCGACATTCTGTGCCCAGTCAATCCACGATTCCGCCACTGTCCTGCGGGCTGGCGGCTCAAGACTTAGACGATCAATCCAGCGCTTAGTGATCTCTAGCTCAATATGTGACATTAACGCAGACTCTAGCTGGTCACACTCATCAATAACGAGCCACGGCCAGCCACTAAACTGACCAACGAAGTTGGCCTCATTGAGAAACAAGGCAATGTTGACCACGGCGAGATCAGAGCTGACAGCTTTCGCTTTCTGCACACGATAGGGGCACTTGAGTTTGGCGAAACATATCTCCTCGCCATTACCGTCTTTAACGCCTTCTGGGTTGCAATCGGCGTTGCAACACCAGCGGCAGTGAGCCTCTTTTTTGCTTGTGCACATAGAAACATTTATCTTGGGGAATAGGTGAGAATAGCGGAGGGTAGGATAATTAGCTCGTCCTCTTAGCTCCACAGCATACTCCTGACTATGGAGGTCGTAAGCAAAGTCATCGACAAACTGGCTCTGGAGCTGCTTTGTGGTACAGCTATAGAGGAATCTTGCCTTCAATAAGCGTTGAAACGCGGCTATAACGAGTGTCTTCCCGGAGCCCGTAGGTCCCTGAAGGAGGGTAAACCGCTTGGTGCTGGTTCGCATCCGTTCCAGAGCAACGAGTTGGTGCTGCCAAAATTTGTTGAACTTTGATGGGAGTCCCAGACTAGCAGGGGTGAGCTGCAGCCTCTGGCTGGTAGGCTTAACTTGTACCGTCTTCAGCCGGCGGGCGGCAATAACCGCGATAACATGCGAGCATATCCGGCGCTGTCGGCTCTCCCCCCACTGGTGGCCATAGCAGGTGCACGCGTACAGGCCTCCATCTAGGCGCACGGTGTAGAGAGGGAAATTATCGCCCAGCTCAGATCTCCCGACGAGAATCCACTTGCTGTCACCATCAGCCACCACATCGTCCAAGCGCTTCAGCCCCCGGTCAACTATGGTAGTTCTGAAGCCCGATTCCTCAATAAGAGCACGGCAAATCTCATCCAGAGTCTGAGGCTGGTATGGTTCGTCCAGTTCCCACGAATCATAAGCTTCGGCTATCTTGGTTGCTTCGTCCAGAACGCCTGTCATGATTGCTCCACCTTTTTCAAGAGATCCCCTAGGCGATGGCTACGCAGCCGTTCCAGTAATACTCGTCTTCGTTCCTTACGTCTCTCTTCTTTAAGGTTTTGAATTAGAGCAAGTTTGTCTTCCAAAAGCTCAAGAGCGCGCTTTTCGTTGCCGTTCTTGCAGAAGGTTTCTAGGTTGTTGGCGAATGCCTCTTCCTCCTCATAGGTTCTGGCCTCCCAAGCTGTATCGTTATCCAGCCTCATTGCTTGAAGGTAGACTTGCCATTCAGGGTCTTCCTCATACCTCAGGCTGAGAATCTGCAGTCCTTGCCACACAGCGTCTCTTATGGTGTCACTGGTAGTCTGATATTGACCCGCTTCCTTAACCCTAGTTACCCATCGGGCTATGTCTTTAGGAAACCGCGTCCCCATGGGAACGTCGTGACCCTTTTTGTCTTCGCTACGTTTGAAGGGTGGCTGAGCAGTTAATTTGTCCAAAGTGTCGCTAAGTGATAGACCGGGACCGTCTGTAATCCAACTATCTTTACTGCCCATAATTTCCTCCTATACACATACTATTAGGTAAACACTGATTTCAGTGTTAACGATTTTTCTGTTCCCTGTTATTTGTTCCCTGTTATTTGTTACTTGTTACTCGTAATCTGTTATCTGTAGCCTCCTCTCATTTTTAGTTTTGCTTAACCTTCTTACTGAGCTAACCCTCCTCGAAGCCCTGGCGGTTGCCTTCTTCGGCTAATGCCTTACAGCCGGCAAGTTGCCTGACTTCGCCATTGTGGGCGTAGGTAAGCTCGTAGGTATCGCAATCAACAACTACATCTCCTTCATCGATGACGATGCGATACTCACTACTCTCGGTCATTTTGAACCTCCTCCCTGTTGGTTTCCGTTCACTGGCAAGTTTGGTGAAAACAAAAAGCCGAGTGCAAGGCATGCCCGATTAGCATGCCGACACCCGGCATTGACAAAATAACCGTTCCTATGTCATTATGTAAATAAGAGATATGGGACTTCATCTGAGTTCCCTCGTCTCTGGGGGTGGCTGACTTTCACTGGGCAGACCACCCCTATTCCCCTGCTATAATTAGGCTATCTCATGCTATAATTAGGTGAGGGAGTGAGATAGGCGGGCCGACCAAAACCTCCTTCTTTTATCCTAAACTCACTCCCCCACGAACTCATCTAGCGTAGGTCTTCGTGGGCGGCCACCCCTTTTCCCAAATTGGGCAAACAGGTGACCCCAGCGCTTTTTAGTTGTTTCGCCGCCCAGGGCGCCGATTTTGCGGTAGAAATCGAGCCCATGCCTTTCCCGAGTCATACTACCCCCCCGTCTGCCTGCCTCCCGGCACGTAATTTGATTCGGAACCTCATCTTGATTCTCAGGCTTTCCGGTTTTCATTTCACCTCTGCTCTGTCTCCGGTATTACCTGACTGGTCTTCGAGCTCGTAATCAATCCTCAATTCCAAGTCCCTGATGATTGTTTTTAAGCTCCGTTTAACATCGGTTAGCTTGGTTCCAGGCACAATCAATGTTAGAGTTCGGGCATTAGCCAGTGCTATTACCTCGCCAACCAGCCCTCCTTCGCGCAGCGCTTTGGCGATGTAGGCGAGTCCTGATTCTGAATCGATGCGAACTTTCGTCTTCATTAACGACCCTTCTATTTAATTTCTTTAGAAATTTAGAGTATACTGTGATTAAACCATGCGCCTCCTTGTGCCAAGTCAATCACCAAAAAGTGCTCGTTTCGGCACACTTCTGAAATGGTAAAAGTGAGAGCAAATTGGGGGAGAGCCGTGAGTAAGTCTGAAGATTATCCGCCTGGGCTAACTCATAGAGGAAAAGAGATATTTATTGTCTTTGACGTTATAGATAATCGAGGGACGACCGTACGCGAAGCCCTAAAAGAGATATCTAAAAAACTGCATACCAAACCACCTCACAGAACGACAATTACGCCTGTGTTTAGGGTCGGCCTCGAACTCTTTAGGGAAGATTCTCTCATGTTGACCGATGAACGAATTGACGCGATCATAACGGAAACTCGTTACGGCATCCCGCCCTCTAGAGTGGTAGAGTTGTATCGGCTATATCTACTTTGGAAGGCTTATCGACACAAGGAAATAGTGAATATAGACTTAGTATTATCAACATTGGAGGAAAGGCAGCTTAAGGTTTGGTTTCTACGTTTTTTGAAGCATTGGGATGAAAAGAAGATTGCCGAGAAACTAGGAGTCCCGCTCAGGGATGTCCAGCATGATAATAAAGAGATTGAGATTAAAGGGCAATTAGAAAGACATAAAACTAAGGAGGAGACCAAGATGGAACAAGAATCTATGTTGAACTTGCCCCCTTGGGTAAATCAAGCGCAGTGGGAGCATCTGGAGGGAAAAGAGCGACTAGATGAACGGGGAGGGCTGGATATAATCACCTACCCAAGTGGTCCTGGCATACGTCAACAACTGGAGTTGTTTGAAAATTGCTTTGCGGATATTAACCCTCGATACCACTCCTTTTGGCATCCTTTAGACGAAGCTGTGGTGACACAATTGTGGGGTCATCTTCCGGATAAAGCTTTCTGGAGCAAAGTCGAGGATTATAGTGAAAAGGCTGGACAGTGTGAGGCTTTACTAGATGCGGCCTACGAGAGGTTTACCTCATCTGGAGAGGAACTGGCGCTACTGCAACCGTCTAGGGGTCCCACTCCCGATAAGTATATCACATCAGGATGGGCACGCCGGGTCTTAGTTCGGGCACTTAACCCGGAGCTTGGGTTCAGGGAGCCCGACAAATATTATCCCCGCGAGCTAAAGGAGGGCGACTTCATTCTTGAAGATGAGGAGATAATCTATAGAGGGCCAGATACTGTGGCAGCAGAGCAAAGGCACCGTGAGCTCGTAAAGGGTTTCATCAACAGTGACAAGTTTCCTCCGATAGTCAATTTGATGAAAGACCTCCGTAACCTGAGGCAGCAAATTCTTGCTCGCATAGGTCAATGCCTGCGCAGGAGGGAGTATTCCTTTAATTATTGCCCCGACTGCCCCGCGGACCAGGCTCGCAAGATGCTTGCCTCAAAAGAGGAATAATTACCCTAGTCCTAGCCCTTCTACCGGACTTGCCCCATTGCGATGGGCGGCGATCGCCTCTTCAGCCTTTAAGCCACGAGTGTACCGCCGGCTCATTTCCAATGACTCGTGTCGTAGGAATAATTGCAGCAGGAAAGAGTCATGGGCACCTTTAAGGTATTGAAGAGCGGCACTGTGGCGAAGCCGATGTACGCCACCAGGGCCATTGACACCGGCACGCTCTTTCAATCTATTGAACCAGCTAACTAATCCTTTAACCGAGAAGGCTCGCCCTTCTTCAGTAACCCACAACTGGTCTGTTTTTGCCCGGAGCTTTCTCTCTATAAGCCATGCCCACAGGGCTTTGGCTGTCTTGGGGGAAAATGGGGCAATGCCTATCTTGTTGCCTTTACCGAGAACTCGCACTCGCCTACTCTCAAGGTCAAGGTCGCTGAGCTTGAGATTTACCAACTCTGCCCGACGCACACCCGAGTCTATGAAAAGCAGGAGCATGCCTTTGTTGCGGACGCCAGTGAAGTGAGCACCGGTCCTAATGTCCAGATCACACACTGCCAAAAGCCTTTTTAGTTCTTCAACGGTGTAACCTTCGATTGGCGGCGCGGGCGGTGGCTTGAAGTGGATAGTAGCTAAGGGACTAGATTCTAGATAACCTTCCTCAACTGTCCAGTTAAATAGTCGCCTCAGTGCCCGATAGTAAGGCCAAGCGGTGGATGGCTTCGCTTTCCTCACCCGCCTGGTGCCATTGCCGACACTGTGTTCACAAGTCCTAGACCCGGCCCAGGATAAAAATTCCCTTATTCTATGTGTGTCTAGCGAGCTGAGGTCATCTGACCACCCTTTGTCCCGGGTGTAGCCTAAGAGGATACGAAGTTTGTCCCTGTAATACTCGATGGTTTGAGGGGCACGACCTTCAGCCTGGAGGGAAAACAGGAATCCCTCTGCCAAATCTTGTAGTCCAATTCTGCTGTCATTATGTCTCACCTTTCATGATGGTCGGCCCTAAATTCTTTATTTTCTTTATTTTATTCTTTATTTTTGACTTATGCAAGTTGTCGCTCCCAGCTATGCCCTAGCTTTGTCTTCTCAACCTAGGCAGGTAGTCGCCCAGCTTTGTGGAGCGGGAGACGGGGCTCGAACCCGCGACAACCTGCTTGGAAGGCAGGGACTCTGCCAACTGAGTTACTCCCGCAAAACTGTATCCATTTTAACCTTCTATCCATCCCCTGTCAAAGGAAGCCTTTTTAGACTGCTTGAAACTTTTCGCCACTATTGTGTCAAAATTCATTGTGTTGGCTTTTCCCTACGCTAAAATTGCAAAAATAGCCTGACTCGCATTATGTCAAGTGTCCCCTGCCTGTGCTCAACTCACCACAAAACAAACTGAAACCCTCAGGTTATTTGACTGCTGGCAAAATATTGACAATTGTCCATAAATATTTTATACTCCTAACTGCTACACAACATGAGACCTTGCCTAATACAGTCTTTGGGGGCTATAATGGAACAGCTTAAGGAAAAGGTAAAGGAACTACGACAAAGGAGGGGCTGGGCGCAGGAAGACTTGGCGAGAAAAATAGGAGTTAGTCTCTCTACGGTTCAACGTTGGGAGAAGAAAGGTGGTAAGCCAACCCGCCTCGCTCGTAGAGAGCTCAAGAAACTTTTCCAGGCAGCTGGAATTGATGACATGACTGAGGAAACATAATGGCTAAATCATCTCAACCTAGGGTTATTGCGGCTATGCCAGCCTATAATGAGGAAAGCTACATTGGCACACTGGTGCTTAAGGCGAAGCAACATGTAGATGAAGTTATCGTGGTTGACGATGGCAGCACAGATAGCACTTCTGAAATTGCCCGGCTTGCCGGGGCAACCGTGGTTCAACACACCAGAAACAAAGGTTATGGAGCCGCTGTCCAGAGTATATTAGCTGAAGCCAAGAAAAGAGCCCCCATCGCTCTTGTCCTCCTCGATGCTGATGCCCAGCACAATCCCAGCGAAATACCAAAGGCCATCAAACCCATTTTAGATGGATTTGACTTAGTCATCGGCTCCAGAGAGTTGCAAAAGCACAATATCCCAGTTTATCGCCGCATCGGACAGAAAATCCTCTTGTATTCAACTCACCTCCTCTCCGGGAAAAAACTCTCTGACTCTGAATCCGGATTCAGGGTTTTCTCCAAAAAAGCGATAAACGTGTTGGAGCTAAAAGAAAACGGAATGGCTGTGTCAGCCGAGACGATTGCCGAGGCTGAGGAAAAGGGTCTAAAAATTACCGAGGTTCCCATCTCTATTACATATACCAAGGACGGCTCAACCCTGAATCCAGTGGCGCACGGGATGGAAGTTTTCACTCGAATAATAGCCATGATTTCGGAGAGAAGGCCTCTCTTCTTCTTTGGGTTGAGTGGAGGCATCTTGTTAATTCTCGGCATTCTCGCTGGCAGCAGAGTGCTTCAGATTCTCTCTGCCAGTGGTGTGCTGCCAGTTGGCACTGCCCTAGTATCAGTACTCCTTTCTATTATTGGAGCATTCAGCCTATTCACTGGCATAATACTGCATGTATTAGCAAGGAGAAGAAGCTGAGCTCTCATGATAGGGATAGGAAATGAGATAGTCTCTCAGTGTCACCGTGTAGAAGGAGAGCGATAGGTGAAGATTGCCATAGTGCTGGGAACCCGACCTGAAATCATCAAAATGTCGCCGGTGGTAAGAGCACTAGAAGAAAGAAATGCTAATTTCCTTATCATTCACACTGGTCAGCACTACTCCTATAATCTGGACAGAGTATTCTTTGAGCAGCTAAACCTGCCGCCAGTCAAATACAATTTGGAGGTTGGCTCAGGCTCTCATGCCGAGCAAACAGCAAGGGCACTCATCGGCATTGAGAGGATTTTACAAGAAGAAAAGCCTGATATTGTTTTAGTCGAGGGCGATACTAACTCAGCGTTGGCTGGGGCTCTGGCCGCGGTAAAGCTCCACATAGAGGTGGGGCACGTTGAAGCCGGGTTAAGAAGCTACGACAGACAGATGCCCGAGGAAACTAATCGCATTCTTGCTGACCATTGTTCCGATTTCTTATTTGCCCCCACCGAGAAGTCAAAGGCAATCCTGCTGGGTGAGGGCATTCCGGAAAAGAAGATATTTGTCACCGGTAACACTATTGTTGACGCCGTCTGCCAGAATGTATTAGCCAGAGAAAAAAAAGATACCCTAAGCAGTCTGCATCTCAGCCCTAAAGAATACTTCTTGGTGACACTTCACCGGCAGGGAAATGTTGATAACCGGGCAAGATTTGACCCTATTTTAGAAGGGCTTGATAGAGTGGCGACTAAATTCCACCAGCCAGTAATTTACCCGATCCACCCTCGCTCTCGGAAAAGACTGAATGAGTTTGACCTTAAGTCGAAAAAAATTACTCTGATTGACCCTATAGACTTCCTGAATTTTCTTCAACTTGAGAGTAAAGCGAGACTTATCTTTACTGATTCTGGCGGCGTTCAAGAAGAGGCTTGTATCCTCGGTGTGCCCTGTGTCACCTTGCGAGACAATACGGAGAGACCAGAAACAATCGAGGTCGGCTCAAATATCCTAGCTGGTGCCTCCTCCAACAGAATACTCGAATGTACTGAGCTTATGCTCAATAGGAAAAATAACTGGGAAAATCCTTTCGGGGATGGAACTGCGGGCAGAAGAATTGTTAAGATATTGGAGGAGAAGATATGAAGATACTGGTAACCGGTGGACTGGGATTTATCGGCTCCAATCTTGTTCCTGAACTTATAAAAAGGAGACACGAGGTCTGGGTTTGTGACTTGGGACATTCGGAGGACTCAAACTACATCCGCTGCGATACCGGTAAATATCGTCATCTCGAGAGAATATTCGAACAGCACAATTTTGATTATGTCTATCATTTAGCTGCGGAATACGGGCGCTGGAATGGTGAAGATTATTATGAAAATCTGTGGCTGACCAATACGATCGGCACCAAGAATATTATCCGACTTCAAGAGAGGAAACAGTTCAGAATGATATTCTTCAGCAGTGCCGAGGTCTACGGGGATTATGATGGGGTGTTGAGTGAGGATGTAATGGATAAGGTTCCCATAAAACAAATGAACGATTATGCCATGACCAAGTGGGTGGGGGAACTTCAGGCATTAAACTCAGCCGCCATGTTTGGCACCAAAACAGTGAGGGTTCGCCCGGTCAATGCCTATGGACCCCACGAATACTACAGCCCATACCGTGGCGTAGTCCCCACCTTTATCTACAAAGCCTTGAAAGGCGAGCCCTACACCGTTTACCTCGGTCACAAGCGCATCTTCGACTATGTTGAGGACACCTGCCGTACCTTCGCTAATATTTTGGATAATTTCAAGCCCGGAGAAGCCTATAACATAGGTGGCAAAGAAGAATGGGAGCACGATATTAAATATGTCTCTGACCTCATCCTAGGGTATCTCGGCAAGGACGACTCCATGGTTACTTACAAGGAAGCCGAGCCATTTACCACCAGGGTCAAACATATGGACTTTTCTAAGGCGAGAAAGGACTTAAACCACGACCCCAAAGTCCCATTAGAAGAGGGGATACCAAAAACCATTGAGTGGATGAGGAAAGCCTATGACTTCGAGTAAAGAATAATGCTTAAAGTAACTTTGATAAACCCTGCCCAACCTACTAGATACCCACAGCCACCGGTTGGACTGGCCTTAATTGCCGCAATACTGGAAAGAGAAGGTTACCCGGTAACCATTTTGGATGCCAACGCTTTAGGGCTCCAGCCGGAAGAAGTGGTGCCACGGGTAACTGATGCCGATGTAGTTGGACTTACCGCCATGACGCCTACTGTGGGCACGGCTATAGGTATTGCCCGCCACCTCAAGCAAGCTAATCCTGATTTAATCATTATCCTAGGCGGTACTCATGCTACATTGCTCCCCGAAGAAACATTAGCTACAGCTCCTGAGATAGACGTAGTGGTCAAAGGAGAGGGTGAAGAGACTATCATCGAGCTATTGCAAGCGCTGGAGGATAAACAGCCGTTGGACAATATCTCCGGCATTAGCTACCGAACGAATGGTAAAATAATTAGCACCACTACTAGGTTTGCCAACGTTGATATGGATTCCCTGCCCTATCTTGCCTATCACTTATTACCATTACGGAAATATAAACCACACCCTCCCCATGGTCGGGCTTTACCCTTTGCTGCTATCGTAACCAGTCGTGGCTGTCCCTATCACTGCGCCTATTGCTCAAAACCCATTTTCGGCAATAAATTCAGGGCACAGAGCCCGGAAAGAGTTGTTGAAGAAGTTGCTTATCTTAAGGGAAAATTTGCCATTAAAGAGATCGCTTTCTATGATGACGTTTTTACCTTAAATAAGAAGAGAGCCTACGCTATAGCTGATGGCATAATAAAAAAAGGATTAAGAGTTCACTGGACATGTGAGACGAGGGTCAATCTGGTGGATAAAGAATTGTTACGCCGTATCAAGCAAGCCGGTAGCTATGCTATTGCTTATGGCATTGAATCTGCGTCACCGGAGATAATTAATACTCTCAATAAAGACATTACTCTGGAGCAAGTGGAAAAGGCAGTTCATGCAAGCAGTGAAGTTGGCTTACAAACCATAGGTTACTTTATGATTGGTTCCCCTGGCGAGAGTCCTGAGACTATTAGACAGACCATTCAATTCGCCAAGAAACTAAAACTTGATTTTGCCCAATTTAGTGTTACTATGCCCTTCCCTGGTACCGAACTATATGACTTATATTTAGCGACTGGGGGTGATAATATCCCCTGGGAAAATTTCGTTTATGCCGGGGCTGGCAGACAGATAATCCCTATAGGAAGCCAACTCAACAGTAGTGACCTTCAGTATTGGACGAGACGAGCTTACAAGGAGTTCTATCTCCGCCCCGCCTATTTATGGCAACGGATTCGACAGCTTACTTCTATAGGTGAATTAAGGGTCAACCTTCAAGGTTTTGGCATGCTCCTGCGGAGTATCATCCCATCTCGTAAAAAGATAGCAACATGAACATCCTATTTATCCACGAAGTCGATTGGCTAAACAAAGTAGTTTTTGACATACATAGCCTTTCCGAGGCGCTGTCGTTATTAGGGCATCAGGTTTATGCCATTGATTATGAGAATACGTGGCGCAGAAACGGATTCTTGGACTTAGGCAGCCTAGAGACGAAGGAGCTTGATGGAGTTTCTCGGGCTTTTTCTAGAGCATCGGTACATTTGAAACGCCCCGGCTTTATCAAGATTCCCGGCCTGAGCCGTATATCTGCCGGCCTCACCCACTATTCAGAAATCTCAAAGACCATCCGTGAGAAGAACATTGATGCTATTGTGCTCTATAGCGTAGCCACCAATGGGCTACAGGCTCTTCACTTAGCCAAGAAATTCAACATCCCGGTATTGTTTAGGTCGATAGATATACTCAACCAACTGGTACCATATCCTCTACTTCGCCCCATAACCAGGTGGTTCGAGAAGCAGGTATATTCCAAGGCAGACATGATCTTAACCCTTACCCCGAGACTTTCCAAGTATGTTATCGACATAGGTGCTAAAGAATCTAGAGTGAAATTACTACCGATGCCAGTGGATACAAGCTTATTTCGCCCCTCTCTTGACTCCACAGTGCTCCGTCAAAAATGGGGGCTTGATAAAAAAGATAAGATTATTGTTTTTATTGGCACCTTATTTGAATTCAGTGGTCTTGATATCCTTATCCCCCGATTCACTGAAGTCATCAAGCAGATTCCAGAGGCAAAGCTGTTAGTGGTAGGGGATGGGCCACAACGCTCCAAGCTGGAAAGAATCATTGCCGAATTGAACTTACCGAAGCACGTGATTATAACTGGATTTGAGCCTTATCAAACTATGCCTCAGTATATAAATCTAGCTACCATATGTATAAATTCCTTCCTTATCACTGAGGCTACCAGAGACATTTTCCCGGGCAAAATAGTGCAGTATCTGGCCTGCGGTAAGGCAGTAATAGCCACAGCACTACCGGGAATGGTTGCGGTGATCCCTGGTGAACATCAGGGGATAGTCTATACCAATAGCGTTAACGAGATGGTGGCAGAGATAGTCTTATTAGTTAAATCAACCGAACACCGGCAACAATTGGAGCAAGCTGGTTTGAATTATGTAAAGCAAGTACATAGCTATGATAAAATAGCTCACCAACTTGAAGCAAGAATAGAACAAATCATAAAGGATAAACCGGACAACATCTCAGCGAATATAAAGACTTCATAAGCTGGTATAATAGAATCCCCTTTTGACAGCTTCCTCCCGGCTAAATAGTCCGTTGACGTCTATCAATATTGGCTTATCATTCATTATACTTCTCAATTTGTCCAGCGTTATCTTTTGAAAGGCATCATGGGCTACAGCTGCAATTATGCAGTCAACTTTTGGCGCTTCCTCAAAGTCTAGCACCGCCTCAATTTTAAATTCCTCTTCGATATTATCTAGCTGCGGGTCATAACCTAATGTCTCTACACCATATTGTCGTAGCCCCTCAATCATATCCTTGGCTGGCGTCTCTCTGATATCAGCAACATTTTCTTTATATGTCAAACCCATTATGAGCACCCTTGAGCCTTTTATTACTTTGCCTACATTATTTAGTGCCCTTATTGCCACTCCGGCGACATGCTTAGGCATGCAATCATTTATTGCCCTCCCCGCCAGGATAACCTGGGGATCATAGCCAAGCTCCTTAGCTTTGTATACCAAGTAGTAAGGGTCAACCGGGATGCAGTGTCCACCGA
The DNA here is from genome assembly GCA_030615035.1 of Dehalococcoidia bacterium. The sequence continues at coordinate 14,440 of JAUXAC010000005.1, forward strand.
CCAGTCCGGGGGAATAGCGATGAAAGTTCCATTTTGTAGCGGCGGCATCAAGCACATCTTTGGTACTCAATCCCATCTTTTCAAAGATGAGTGACAACTCATTCATCAGAGCTATGTTCAGATCTCGCTGGACATTCTCTATGACCTTAGCTGCCTCAGCAGTCTTGATATCTTTCACCTTAAAAATGTTGGGGGCAACTTGGTGATAAAGCTCAGCAACTATTTCAGTAGTTTTCTCATCCATCCCAGCAACAAGCTTAGTAATCTTGCCAATGGTGTGTTCCTTATCACCAGGATTTATTCTCTCCGGAGAATAGGCAAGCCTGAAATCATCACCACATTTCAGCCCAGATTCCTCAAGGAGGGATTTTACAATGTCCTCAGTAACTCCAGGATAGACTGTAGATTCGAGAATCACTATGCTACCTTTTTTCATATTCTGGCTTATGGTTCTAGCCGCACCGATGATATGGGATAGGTCAGGCTCCTTTGATTTCGTTACCGGAGTGGGAACAGTGATGATAATAAAGTCAGCCTTGCCTATTTGTTTAGAGTCGGTGGTAAAGGTCAAGGTGGCTGAGCCACGTTGACTAAGTTGCTTTATTTTTTGGTCATCGGTATCAAAGCCGATTACTTTAAGACTTTTAGAAAACGCTTCAGCCAGAGGTAAGCCGACATACCCTAAACCGACAATACAGACCACTGCCGATTTCAAGTCATTCCTCATGGTGAAACTTCCTAGTCTCCTCCAGCCCTTCCTCTAAATTATATCTCGGTTCATAACCAAGGGTTTTAGCTTTAGAAATATCCGCTAGGCTGTGTCTTATATCCCCTTCTCGCGGCTCCTGGTGAACTGGCTCAACATTATTCCCGGTAAGCTTGATAACAAGTTTAGCTAGCTCATTTATAGTAATGCTCTTGCCCCGGCCAATGTTAAAAACTCCACTAGCATTGCCCTCAGCAGCCAGAATATCGGCCTCTACTGCATCGGCGATAAAAGTGAAATCCCTGGTTTGCTCACCATCGCCAAAGATTATGAGCGGACTACCTTCGGATGCCCATCTTATAAACCTGGGGATGACTGCAGCATATTGGGAATCTGGGTTCTGCCTGGGACCATAGACATTGAAATATCTTAAACAAGCCGTGGCAAGCCCATAAACCTCTTGAAAAACCCGGCAATAATGCTCGCCAGCAAGCTTGCTTACGGCATAAGGAGATTGAGGATGGGGCACCATGTCTTCCTTTTTGGGAAGAGTAGGAGTGTCGCCATAGACTGAAGACGATGAGGCATAGACTACCTTCCTGACCTTATTATCCCTTGCTGCCAGAAGCACATTAAGCGTACCAGTGATATTTACCTCGCTGGCAGCTAAAGGGTCTTTTACACTTCTGGGTACACTGGGAAGAGCAGCTTGATGAAAGACGTAGATAGCACCTTGGAAAAGTTCTTTGAGTAGTGAAAAATTGGTAATGCTGTCTTGAATAAACTGGACACTACCTTTCTTAAGTAGCTCTTTTATATTTTCCATTTCGCCAGTGGAAAGGTCATCAAGGATAGTGACCTGATAGCCTCTTCTGGCTAGCTCCTCAGCCAGATGTGAACCAATAAACCCGGCGCCACCAGTAACAATTACTTTTTCCATTTGGCACGTTTCCGCAAAATCAGTGTCCTTGAGGCACCTTAACTAGCAGTTATTGTAACCCACTACGACCAAGAAAGCAAGGTGAGCTTATAATGAGTCACGCTGAGGTATAATGTGCTATACTTGCTCCAGGAGGATGGGCACTTGTCATATGCACATCTGATTGTTAATCCGATTGCCGGTGCTGGGAAAACTGCCAAGAAATGGCCACAAATTATGGATTTACTGAAAAGCATCGGACTACATTTCGAACATGACCTAACCGAAGCCCCCGGCCACGCCAGAGAACTCGCTGAATCAGCAGCTAAGAAGGGCTCCGAACTAGTGGTATCCGTAGGCGGTGATGGCACGGTAAACGAGGTTGTCAATGGTTTGTATGATGCGGGTAACATTGCCGATATAATGCTGGGTATCATAAGCACCGGAACAGGTCGCGATTACATTCGCACTGTTGGCATACCTTTTGCTTACCAAGAAGCTTGCCAATGCCTTATTAGCCCAAGCAAACTTACCGTAGACGTTGGTGTCGTTGAATACATAAGTACTGGCCAAATGGTGAAGCGATTATTCGTAAACTTTGCTGGGCTGGGTTTTGATGCTGAAATAGTGAGGGCTACCACCCAAAAGTTTAAGACTCTAGGCAATACATCCTCTTACCTTATGGGATTACTCTCTACCCTTTTGTTCTATAAGAATAAGAGTATTTCGCTTACAGTGGATGGGGAAACGGCAGAAAGAAAGGTTTGCACTGTTTTGATGAGTAACGGCAAGTATGGGGGAGGCGGCATGTTTGCGGCACCTGATGCTGACCTTACCGATGGCCTCCTTGATGTATTGATAATAGGTGATTTGAGCAAGCCAGACCTTCTCTGGTCATTGCCACGAGTGTACAAAGGCACCCATCTAACCCATCCTAAAGTCACAATGAAGAGGGCAAGAGAAATAGAGATACGGTCTGCAGAGCCAGTGTCTCTTCAAGCTGATGGCGAACTACTTGGTGAACTACCTGCCCGTTTCTATGTCTTACCGGCAGCACTAAACATTGCTGTCTAGATTTGGCTTTTGAACCTATGGTCGGGGTGAGAGGATTTGAACCTCCGACCTCATGGTCCCAAACCATGCGCGCTAACCGGACTGCGCTACACCCCGTAGTTGAAGTATAGCAAAGCATCTGTTGAGGAGCAACCCTGAGGTTAACTATCGGTCTTAATCTCACTAAATCGGGGCAAACATGGCATGTAAGTCAGAATAGACTTAATCCCAAGTTATTCTCCGGCCTTTTTACATCTCTCTTTAAGCTTGGCGTATTCCTTAGTCACTCTCTGCTGAATCGCATCTATTGAATCCTCAGATAGATGTCTGAATCTACCCTGTACCTTCAAATACTCACTGATCGGCTTAAGTTGCGGGGGATCAACGTTCAGCTTATATTCCCCTTCTTCCACTTCATATAATGGAAATACCCCCGTCTGTATTGCCAGGCGACCCATCTTAATAGTGATATCGGTGGGGCACCTCCAGCCGGTGGGGCAAACCGATAGGACATGAACATAAGCCGGACCAGGAGTTGCCACTGCCTTGGCTACTTTAGCCATCAAATCAAAAGGATAGCTAGGACAAGCGGTAGCTACATACGGGATATCATGAGCGACAGCAATAGCCGGCAAATTCTTCTTCCAGGTAACCTGCCCGATACTCACTTTACCGGCGGGCTGGGTAGTAGTTGAAGCACCATAGGGAGTAGCTGAAGACCTCTGAACCCCGGTATTCATATAGGCTTCATTGTCAAAGCAGATATATACGAAGTCATGTCCTCTCTCTAATGCTCCAGATAGTGCCTGCATGCCAATATCACTGGTTCCACCATCACCGGCTATAGCTACTACATTAACTTTCTCTTTCGGTCCTCTTCCTTTCCGCGTCATGACCTTCAGCCCCGCCTCTATGCCAGAAGCTACTGCTGCCGTGTTTTCAAACAGAGTGTGAATCCAGGGAATACGCCAGGCGGTATAAGGAAGTGGGGAGGAATAAACCTCAATACAACCGGTGGCACAAACAATAATGCTATTTCGGCCGATTGCTTTACAGGCTAACCTCACCGCTAAGGATTGCCCGCAGCCTACACAAGCCCGATGGCCAGGAGCGAATGGTTCATCTTTAGTTACTGTCCGCTTACCAATTTTAACGTAGTCTTCCATTATTCCCTCACCCCGTACATTTCAAACTCAGTCTCACTCCCCTTTTGGGAAATCTCCGTACCTCTATTCACCATATATTTAAATCCATCCACATTAATATGTCTGCCTCCCAAGCCGCCAACAAAGCCGACTACCTTTGGCTTTTTGGTTTCACTATATAAGGCTGCTTTAACCTCGGAGCACACTGGTCCGCCAGGCCCACCAAAGGAAAGAGCTCTATCTACCACAACAATCACCTCAGCATCTTTAACTGTCTGGCGAAATTCCTTAAAAGGGAAGGGACGCCACAGACGAATTCTTATCAACCCGACATCCTTGCCTTCACTTCTCATCTCGTCTATAGCTGTCATTGCTGTCTCACTGTAGCTTCCCATGGTCAACAGGAGAACCTTGGCACCTTCACTATGGTAGCTTTCCACCGGAGAATAATAATGCCCGAAGGTATCTCCAAAGACTTTCCAGCACTCAAGAATCACCTCTTTAGAAGCCTCCAGGTTTACTTCCTGCGCCTTTTTTGCCTCTGAGTATATAAATGGTGCACCCATACATCCCATAGATACCGGCTTATCCGGATTTAGTGGCAACGGGTGCTTATAGGGAGGGATAAACTTATCAACTTTGCTCTGCTCAGGGAAGAGTATGGGCTCAATCATATGGGACAGGTGGAACCCGTCCAAGTGAATCATTACCGGAAGCATAACTCTCGGGTCTTCACCAATGCGAAAGGCACATATGGTATTATCAACCGCCTCTTGTCCATTCTCGACAAATATCTGTATCCACCCGGTATCACGAACTGCCATCGCATCAGAATGGTCGCCCCAGATGCTTATTGGTGCTGATAAGGCTCTATTGCATACTGCCATAACTATCGGTAGGCGCATAGATGAGGCAACATACACTACTTCATGCATTAACTCTAATCCTTGACCCGATGTAGCCGTAAATGTCCTGGCTCCTACCGCTGAGCTGCCAAGACAGGCACTCATGGCTGAGTGCTCAGATTCAACGGGAACATAAGTTGCATCCAATTCACCATTAGCCACCAGCTCGGCGAGATATTCAGCAATATGACTCTGCGGCGTAATCGGATAGGCAGCGACAAGATCAGTCTTAGCCAGTTTGACTGCCTCACCAATGGCCTCAGTGACTTCTATTCCTACCGTTTTTGCCATTATTCCTCCTTCTCTTCTACCATTGTTATCACATCTTTGGGGCACTCAACGGCACAGATACCACAGCCTTTGCAGTAATACATGTCGGCTTCAAAATATCCCTCAGTATTCTCTTCAATACAGCCCTCAGGACAGTATACAAAGCAGAGTCCGCACTTGTTACACTTACTAAGATCAAAAATTGGTTTCTGTGACCGCCAGTCTCCGGTCCGCAGTTCACTGGCATTTCCTGGTTCGGTCACTATTGAGCCAATATTCAGGTCTTTCCAGGTCAGTTCAGCTGCATTTTTCTTAGCCATTTTATTACTACTCTCCCACTATAGTCTCTTGATAAGCTCTTTCCATAGCTTTTAAGTTCCGCTCAGCCAGTCTGCCAAAACGCTCTTTTAGTGGCTCAGTCATAGATTCTAACTTGATGATATTGGTAGCTTTTATCAAGGCACCAGTCATGGTAGTGTTAACAATAGGCACTCCTACTAGCTCCATAGCAATTTTGCTAGCATTAACTGTTGCCAGTGAACAGGTAATGCCGAGTTCCTGCCTGATTTGCGCAGCCTGTTTTACGGTATTAACTACCACTATTCCGCCGTCTTTCAACCCTGAAGTAACATTCACAATGCGAAGCAGACTCGGGTCAAGCACTACTACTATATCGGGTTCCTCAACCTCGGCTCTTACTCTTATGCGTTCTCCACTACTTACTCTGTTAAAAGCCAGGACTGGTGCCCCTCTTCTTTCGGCACCAAAACTGGGGAAAGCCTGAGCATACTTACCTTCACTTATGGCTGCCCGTGCTAACAATTCTGCCGAAGTAACTGCCCCCTGACCACCACGACCATGCCATCTAATTTCAATAATTTTTGTTGCATCTATCATCTTACTCTCCTATCACACCAAAGCGCCCCTGGAGCGACTTGAACGCTCGCACCCAGCTCCGGAGGCTGGTGCTCTATCCGACTGAGCTACAGGGGCACATAGTCATAATATCACGCAGCCAGCGAAAGAGCAATTGAATTTTAGCCGAAAATCCGCCTGTATTATAGACGTCTATCATAGATAAAGCAAGTATTGACCTTTCTAAAATAAGCTTGGCTTCCAAAGGGAGCCATTAGATGAAAACGTCCCAGGCGAGGAGAACAATAAGGCACAGCAGTACTACAAGCACCATAACTCCCAGTGGAATTCGATAGCGGTCAGGGCTGAAGGTTGCCGGTTCAGGGGTTGGCTTCTCAACATGGAGGAAAACGTATCTGGCGGACCTAATCGTCTCAACAAGGTAGCCCGGGGGATTAGCACTTAGCTTGACGATGAACCAAGCAAGACGGAGAGCTAGACTTTCCACTGCGCCAAACAAACGGCACACCCAAACACTGAACACATTGTAAGCCAACCGAGACGGTCTTCGGTAGAACCAGTCGGTATCCAGCGTGATGGTTGCCTCGACATGGAGCTTCTTCATGAGTAACCAGAAGGCAAGTCCGGTGAAAATCAGGAGCTGCATAGTTTGCATCACATGGGAAGCAGTATACGGCTGGTAGTACACTTCAAAGGGTAAGAGATTATAAAGTAGAGCCGGATAAACTCCAATGGCAATACATATTGCTGAGGTCAGCCCCATGCCTACATACATTCCCAGTGGAACAGGTTTCGGTTTAAGGGAACGGTCAGTGCTAAACCAGGTAAAATACGGGAGTTTCAAGGCGATGGAAAGAAAAGTACCGATGGAGGCTAGTTCCAGCAGCAAAACCACTACTCCCAGATGGTTAATCTCTGCCGCATATATAACCATACTCTTACTGACAAAACCGCTAAACAGCGGGACCCCAGAGATGGAGAAGGCACCGACCATGAATAGTATCAGGGCGAGCGGCATTGACCGGATCAACCCGCCTAGCTCCGTCATCTTGCTCCGACCGGTGGCATAGAGAACGGCACCTATTCCCATGAACAACAAGCCCTTGTATAGAATATGAGCAAAAGCATGGGCAGTGGCACCGTTAACCGCCATTGCAGAGCCAATGCCGACACCACATACCATGAAACCAACCTGACTGATAATATGATAAGAAAGAAGACGTCGGCCGTCGTTGGCGAGGAAGGCAAAAACCACGCCGTAGACCGCCATGATTGCACCTGCCCACATCAGCAGCTCCAGACCAGCAAAACCGCGAGCAAGCGCATAGACTGCTACCTTGGTAGTAAAGGCACTGAGGAAAACGCTGCCGGCAACCGTCCCTTCCGGATAGGAATCAGGCAGCCATCCATTAAGCGGCGGGACGGCAGCGCTAAGAGCAAAACCAAAGAGAATCAAATACGAAGCTATCCCCCCTTCAAAGTGGTTAAACAGTAGCGAACCGGTTCCCCCCAAATGCCAAATAATGCCGGCCATAAGCACACTGCCGCCAAATGCATGCACCAGAATATAACGGAAACCTGCCCTCCTAGACTCCGGTGTCCTCCGCGCCCAGATGAGGAAAAGAGAAGAAACGGCCATTACTTCCCAGAAGATAAGTAATGTGAACAGGTCACCGGCAAAGACCACCCCCAGCGAACTACCCACATAGAGCAGCGAGGTTACCTGCTGCACGGTGTCTTTCACGTGGAAGCCATAGACACCACCCAGGAACCCCATGATGACAAAAACATAGCCAAAGGCAAGACTTAGCCTGTCCACCCGACACGGCATTAATTCATAGTTAAGAAAGGGAAAAGTCAGGCTTGCTCCCGGCTCCAGCTGCAGAAGGAAGTAAAAGGCCGCAATAGGGAACACTAGGTATACAGAAGCTCGCACCCGGCGGGGTAGTATTGGCAACAGAATAGCCCCGAGCACAAAAATTATCGCCAGCGGGAAATTACTCATCGTCATCATTTCGGTCGTAGTAATCCTCCTTACGCTGTAGCCAGTAGTGCCCGATTAATTTAGCAAAGGCAATCAGAATCAAGCAGCCAATGAAGCCGAACAGGGAAAAGAATCCAACAATGTGGGACCACGGCAAGGCATTATGGGCATGTCCGCTCACCAGGAAAAAGTCGAGCAAAATAAAAATGCCCACAGTTACTACTAAAACCACTAACCAGCGAAATTTCATGGTCCCCCTCCGCTGAGAACATTACCGGCAACTCTGGCAGCCAACTGGTAAAGGTAGGGGAATTGATCGGGGAAGATTCCTAGTAAAAGCGAAAATAAGGCAGTCAGTACCAGGGGAACAACCATTAAGGGTGAAGCCTCACCGAATTTATTAAACTTATCTGAAGGGGCAAAAAAGGCTCGGACGACGATGCTAAAAAGGTAGCCAGCATTGAGCAGGCCGCTGAGCAGGAAAGTAGCCACTAAAACCACCTGTCCTACGTCTAACGCTCCCTGAACCAGATACCATTTACTGATGAATCCGTTGACTGGGGGCATTCCTGCCAACCCGATTGAAGCCAGGGCAAAGGCGCCCATGGTGATTGGCATCTGTCGTCCGATTCCGTTCAGCTCGCTTACATTCTCACAGTGTGTCTTGACGTGAATAGCACCGGCGCAGAAAAAGAGGGTAATTTTCATCATGGCATGGTTTACAATATGGAGAAGGCCACCAATCCAGGCACTTGGTGAAAGTATCGTCACGCCAAGGACAATGTAGGACAGGTGACCTACCGTAGAGTAAGCTAGACGCATTTTCAGATTGTCTTGGCGTATGGCAATAAGCGAAGCCACTAATATCGTGGCGGCAGTAAGCCCGGCAAGATAACCTGCCACACCGCTACCATGCAACAGTGCCGGACCAATGATAAAGCCAATGGCCCGGGCAAAGCCAAAAACACCGGCTTTCACCACCGCCACGGCGTGGAGCAGAGCACTGACTGGAGTCGGTGCCGCCATAGCCGTCGGTAGCCAGCTGTGCAACGGCATAATTGCTGACTTGACCCCGAAACTACACAGAAACAGGATAAACAGCAGGATGACACTGCTCTTACTCACCTGCTCGGGTATAATTCCCCCCGCTCTGAAATCAACCGAGCCACTGAGCTGATAAGTCAGCGCGAGGGCAAAAAGCAGAACTGCCCCTCCGGTGAGCAAGTAGACCAGATACTTCCTTCCCGCAGATATTGCCTCCGGTGTTTCTTTATGGATAACGAGAGGATAGGTAGCGATGGTCAATATTTCATAAAAGATGACCAGCGTCAGGAGATTGGCAGCAAAGGCAATGCCTATCGTAGCCGAAAGACAAACAGCGAAGCTGGCAAAATAGCGGGTCTGCTTGTGTTCCGGTATACCACGCACATAGCCAATGGAAAAGAACGAAGTTAAAATCCAGAGTGCCGAGGCAGAAAGGGCAAAGATAATGCCCAAGGAATCTACCTTAAGCGCCAGGGAAATGCCCGGAGAAATAGCAAACAAGGTTATCGCTGGATAACTACCCTGGAGCACGCTGGGCAGCATGGACAACACAATGGCAAACTTTGCCAAGGCTGCCATTATTGTCCAGGACTCACGCATATTTGGCCGTTGATTTGGAATCACAATGAGGACAACTGCCAAAAGTGAGACCAGCACGGCCAGTAGTGGTTTCAGTGAGAAGTACGTTTCCATAAAACCAAACTCGTTTCACCACTTTCTCTAGACTACAAAAGCGCTACCACCGGTTTCAAAACCTGAGTAACAATAACAGCATTAATCAAGCCCAGAACAATAATACCAACGGCAAGAATCAGTATGGGCACAAGAATTCTTGCCGAGGGCTCTCTTGCCTGCTCCACCTCTGCGGATAACTCATCGCTTGGTCTGACTGCAAAAATTTTCTCAATCACCCGAAAGAAGTAGGCAGCATTAAGCAAGCTGCTGGCTAAAATCACGGCGACGAAGACCCAGTTATTGGCATCAATCCCGCCCAGTATCAGATACCATTTACTAAAGAAACCACAGGTCGGTGGAATGCCTACCATAGACAGTGCTGCCACGGTAAAGGCAGCCATCATCAATGGCATCTTGCGCCCCAGACCGGCAAACTGGGGTATCTCGTGAAGCCCCGTCTGATACTTGATGCCACCGGCAACCAAAAAGAGGCAGCTCTTCATAAAAGCATGGTTAAGAATGTGAAGTAAGCCACCGATGAGCCCTAGCGGGTTAGCCAGCCCGATTCCCAATCCAATATACGACACCTGGGCCACAGTGCTATAGGCAAGCATACGCTTGAACTCCTTCTGAGCAATAGCCATAACCGAGCCAAAAATGATGCCGACGGCAGCTACCCATCCAATTACTGTAGTAACTGGCAGGATTTCAATAAAGTACTGGGGCTGAAAGACGGTAAGCAGCATGCGTATCACAACGTAGGCAGCGACTTCAATCTGAATAGCAGCCAGGATAGCCGCCACCACTGGTGATGCATAGCTATGGGCATCAGGCAGCCAGACATGCAGTGGGAAGAGAGCCATCTTGATACCCATACCGATAACAATAAGAGCGGCTGCTGCCATTATTGTCGGTGAACCATACAAAGGAGGCAGAAGCTGAGCTGCATCAGCCATATTGAGAGTCCCCGTGGAGAAGTAAATAAAACCAACTCCCAAAAGATAGAAGCCTCCCGCGATTGTCCCTAATACCAGGTAACGAAAGCTAGCTACCACCGCCCGGTCCCCACCTAGAGTTATCAAGGCATAGCTAGCCAAGGAATAAATTTCAAGGAAAACAAAGAGGTTAAACAGGTCACCGGTAACTATCACGCCGACAAGCCCGGTAAACAACAACATAAGGAGCCCATACATGGGAACACCTTTTCGGGGAGTCTGATATAAACCGGCCTCTGGCGGGTAAATCACAGCAATGAGACCAATAAACAGGACAATTATGACCATAAACGCCGAAAGGTGATCGAGCACATATTCAATGCCAAAGGGTGGAGGCCATCCTCCCAGATAGTGGCGTAGTGTCCCTTCTGACAGGACTCGGAGAAGACCGGTACCGGCAGCTACCAGCGAGAGTGCTATACCGATAACTGCCGTAATATATGCCCACTTTAGCCGCCATATTCCTACTAGTGTCGAAATGAAGGCGAACAGCAATAACGGAGCAAGAGTGAGAATCGACAGACTAGACATTTACTCAGGCATCTCTTTCATAATAGACATAATAGACCTATCATCCAAAGTCTTGTAAGTACGGTAGATAACCAATAAGAAAGCTAATGCTGCCCCGGTAAGGGAAAGACCTACCACGATGCCGGTCAGTATCAGTACGTGCGGCAACGGGTTTATGTACTTGGCTGCCTCTGTGCCAATCTGTGGGTCGATTACTGGTACCGCAGCCCCTAACTTGGTGGCACCTTCAATAAAAAAGAGAAAGATAGCGGTTTGGAAAATATTCATCCCGATGAGCTTTTTCAGCAGGTTACGCTTTCCAAGCATGCCGTAAAGACCCAAGGCCAAGAGGATGACAATCATCAAATAAACATAACGGGATAAGAATAGCTCTACCATTACCACCTTTCTCCAACTAAATTATCGAAAATCAAAACCAAGGTGCCAAAAACAGCCAGTCCTATTCCAATCTCGACAATCAAGATGCCAAGTGCTCTCAGCTCGGCTCCATGTACCCATGGAATTGGGAGGTATGCGTAGTCCAAGAACGCTCCACCTGTTATCATGGGAATTACCCCGCAAAGTCCAAAGATTAACATACCAATAGCAGCAAGTGCTGGTGCTAGCTTCGGCGGGAATTTTCGGTATGAGACCTCTCTACCCAAGTACAGCCTTTGCAATATGATGCTGACAGCTAACAGGGCTCCTCCCTGGAACCCACCGCCAGGACCATAATGCCCGTGTACGATTACATAGAGAGCAAATAGCTGCATGAACGGGATTAATAAGCTACAAACGGTCCGAACTATGATGCTTTGGTACCTTTGTTTTATCATCAGATTTCCTTTTCATGAGTATTAGGACACAAGCTAGACCTGCTGTGAAAATTACTACCGTTTCGCCAAGAGTGTCATAGCTGCGGTAATCAGCCAGTACAGCGGTAACAGTATTGGGAGTATGGGTGTCTTTGACCGAGTTTTCGATATAGAATGGCGAAACATGAACATTAGCCGGAGCTTGAGGGTCGGCATGGTCCGGCAAGCCACTGGTAGCATATAGCATCAGAGCAAAAAACAAAATCATGATTATGGCACTAATCCACTTCAATCTTCAGACCTCCTCCTGGTAAGGAATAAGGCAACAATAAACAATACCCCGGTTATACCTGCTCCTAGCGTTGCTTCAACAAAGGCGACATCAACAGCCCCCATCTGAGCAAATAATAACGCCACGAAGAAACTGTATGCACATAGAGCCACCACTGCAGCCAGAAGGTCACGCACAGAAAGGGCAATGGAAGCAGCAACGATCAGAATAACCAGCAACCAAAAGTCAATTTGCCAAATCATGCTTTCTTATTCCCTTCCCCTAAGTTTTGACCCATGCTACTTAAAATTAATCATAAGCTTATTATCAACTCTTGTCTTCAATGTTATCCTTCTTCTTCCGTGTCCACGGCGGTAAGCCTGAACGTAGAGCAGCCCGTGATATAGCATGGGTTGCAGTCGGATTAGCGATCAGCACAAAAATCAAAATAAATAGTATCTTAAAGGTACTGAGTTCCCACCCGTTGTAGACAGCTAAACCACTAAGGGTCAATATTGCTCCTAACGTCTCTGACTTCCCCACGGCGTGAGTCCTGGCGTAAAAGTCTGGCAAGCGAAGCAATCCGATACTGCTCACGGTTAAGAAAAAAACACCACCGAGCATAAGCACTATAGCCACAATAGTCTGAACTGGCATTAAGGCTCCTCCAGCTTGCGATCAAAATATTTCCCCAGCACGATTACGATAACGAAGTTCAAAAGTGCGTAGGCGATAGCGAGGTCAACAAACATACTAATTCGTCCAAAGATAAAACCGATTAAGGCCAGCAAAATGAAACCATTGGTTCCGACCAAACCGGCAGCGATTATCCGGTCGAATATAGTTCTGCCTACAGCCACCCGGTACATAGCAGCAGCGGTCAATAAGGCAATAAAAATGGCAATACACAACAGGAAAGAACTCATTGCTTAAGCGCCTCCAAAGAATATACCCACCGGATAGCAGGGGGCTGTTCTCTCTCTTCCATGTAAACTTTCGCTATCTTGTTTTGCATTATAGCTCCTGCGAGTTCTTGGGTCAGTGGCGGCTTCAACGTATGAACTATATAGTGCCCATTCTCGAGATTAACGGTTACCGTCCCCGGCGTCAGTGTAATCGAATTGGCTAAAGTTACTTGGGCAATACCTTTTCGCATCCGGGTTCGGAATAGGAACAGGACAGGGTCAATCGGCATTTTGGGATGGAGTACAAGGTAAGCAACCTGGACATTAGCCATTATGATTCTGGAAAGCAGCCACGGTAAATAAGCTATAAAGCGCAACAACTGCAGTAAAAGTGATCTGATTTTAGGCTCCACACGCTCACCGTGACGTAACATAGAATAGAGGATGTCATTAGTTAGAAATGTTACTAATCCTGCTGATATTACCCCTATGGAAATGTATTTCGCTTGATAGTGTCCAGAAAGGATTAGCCAAAACGTAAATAAAATAACAAACTGCAGGACTACACTAGTCAACCTTCCACGCCAGTGCCCTGTGGTTTTTTGTGCTCGAGATGTGCTTCTCATTCGTTCAGGCACTCCATAATGAGTACCACGAACGTGGCACTGATAATAGTGAGTCCCCCCGCATAAGCCTTTCGTCCTTTCTTCTTGATAGAAGGGAGCGAAGAAGTCCTATCCCTGCCTGCCACCGCCCGCCCTTGGTGTGCTTACTAGAAAAATAATCTACCACGGCGAAAGGGTTTAGTCAAGGGATTTACCATTCTCCCCTTTCCCCGGTTCCGCAATAAAATATCCACAACCTTGCCCAAAATGCTATTTTAAGGTAAAATTTTAAAGCTGGGAGAGGTGTCCGAGTGGTTTATGGTGCCGCTCTCGAAAAGCGGTCTCCGCTTATAGCGGAGCGTGGGTTCGAATCCCACCCTCTCCGCCATTACGTCAAATAAAGATTGCTAGTTCGGTAGACTATAGGAATATAATCGAACTTAACCTGTAGATTGCGGAGAGGTGCTGGAGTGGACTATCAGGCGCGCCTGGAGAGCGCGTGTAGCCTTTGGCTACCGTGGGTTCGAATCCCACCCTCTCCGCCACTATAAGAGGTGTCCAAGGAGGGGCGAAGCCTCTCTTTTTTATCAATCCCCCTCTCCTTTGAAGGAGTGGGGGAATCAAGAGGGTGAGGTAGGTAATTATCTAATTGTCTTCACCATACCCCTATGCTAGAATAGCTTTGAAATGACTGATAAGGACATTAAATACTGGGTGGGCTTTAGCATTATTCCGGGCATTGGCCGGGTTAAATTCGCCCAACTTGAGAACTACTTCGGTAATCTGGAGAACGCCTGGAAAGCAGCACCAACTGAACTAAAGCATGCCGGTCTGGACAGCAGCTCAGTGCATGCCATTACTTCCTGGCAACCCAAAATTTCTCTGGAAGCAGAAATGGAAAAGCTGGACCGTTATGGCGTGAAGGTAGTTAATTTTAATAACCCGAAATACCCGTCCCGACTCAAAGAGATATACGATTACCCACCGCTACTTTATGTCAGGGGCTCCCTGCTCACCGAGGACGAGTGGTGCCTGGCAGTAGTGGGCACCCGCCGGGCTACTGTTTACGGGAGGCAGGTAACCGAGGAAATAGTGACTGACCTGGCACAGAATAAAATTACCATTGTCAGCGGTCTGGCTAAGGGAATTGATTCGGTAGCTCACAATGCCGCGTTAGCCGCCGGCGGCAGGAGCATTGCTGTATTTGCCTGTGGGCTTGATATTGTTTATCCCGCTGAGAACGCCGACCTGGCTCGCAGTATTATCCAGCAGGGCGCCCTGATAAGCGAATATCCTCTGGGTACCAGACCCAGGGCAGACAATTTCCCCCGGCGCAACCGCATTATGAGTGGACTGAGTTTAGGTGTTTTAGTTACTGAGGCTGATGAAACCAGTGGCGCCATGATTACTGCCCATCTGGCTTTGGAGCAAAATAGAGAGGTATTTGCCATTCCGGGTAGTGTCCTGTCACCAGCCAGCCGAGGCACCAACTACCTTATTCAGGAAGGAGCCAAGTTAGTTCGTGACTATACTGATATTCTGGAAGAATTGAACCTGACGGCGGTAGCCCACCAGATAGAAATGAGAGAGGTCATGCCGGCTTCCGATACCGAGTCCTTGCTCTTAAAGCAATTGAGTGCCGAACCAATCCATATTGACGAGGTCTGCCGCAACAGCGGCTTGCCAGTGTCAACCGTCAGCAGCACCCTAGCCATGATGGAACTCAAAGGCTTGGTAAAACAAGTAGGACCTATGAATTACGTTCTGGCTCGGGAAGCCAGACAGGAATACAGGGTAAAAGTAGATTAGCTGTTATGAAAAAATTGGTTATAGTGGAGTCGCCGGCTAAAGCCAGAACACTGAGCAAGATTCTGGGCAGAGGCTACAGCCTTAAAGCTTCGGTGGGACATGTAAGAGACCTGCCCCGCAGCCGATTAGGCGTGGACATAGAAAATGGCTTTGTCCCCAAATATGTGGTGCCCAGAACCAAAAGCAAGCTCGTCGGCGAACTCAAGCAAGCCGCCAAAAATGCCTCTGCCGTATATCTAGCTACCGACCCCGACCGCGAGGGAGAAGCAATCGCCTGGCACCTAGCCGAAGTAATCAAATCAGACGAGACACCATATCGCCGCGTTGTCTTTCATGAAATAACCGATGCCGCCATTAAGTATGCCTTCAAGCATCCCCGTCCGATAGATATGCAATTAGTCAATGCCCAGCAGGCACGGCGTGTCCTGGACAGGCTGGTAGGCTATAAGATTAGCCCGCTACTCTGGAAAAAGATAAGGTGGGGTCTCTCCGCCGGCAGAGTCCAGTCAGTAGCCGTAAAGATTATTATTGACCGAGAGAGGGAAATCCAGGACTTCGTCCCGGTAGAATACTGGACTATTGAGGCTGAGCTAACCAAGAAAACAAAGAAGGCGCCCTTCAGGTCGCTATTGATTGGTCTCATAGATGGCACCAAGCTGGATATTCATAACCAGCAAGAGGCGACTAAAATTAAAGCTGAACTGGAACAGGCTGGCTACAGTGTTCTTAAAGTAAGCACGAAAAAGGTAACTCGCTCACCCGCCCCACCGTTCATAACCAGCACCTTACAACAGGAAGCCTGGCGCAAACTCCACTTCACCGCCAAGCAAACTATGGCAGTGGCTCAGCAACTTTATGAAGGTCTATCAATAGGCGATGAAGGAAGCGTCGGGCTTATTACCTATATGCGGACTGACTCAACACGGGTAGCTCACCCGGCAATAGTTGAAACCAGAGAATTTATCAGCAGTAAGTATGGCACCCAATTTGTTCCTCCCCGAGCACGTTACTTCACCAGGAGTGTAAAGGGAGCACAGGAAGCACATGAAGCCATTCGCCCGACCAAGATTCGGCGGGAGCCGTCGCTGATTAAATCCTATCTTACTCCTAGCCAGTTCAAGCTTTACGGGCTCATCTGGAAACGAATGGTAGCCAGCCAGATGGCGGCTGCCTTATTTGATAACACTACCGTTGATATTGAAGCCAAATGCCCAAAGTCTAACTACCTGCTGAGAACTTCCAGCTCAGTGAGCACATTCCCCGGATTTATTATTCTTTACAGTGAAGGGAAGGACGAAGCTGCCGAAGAGGAAAAACAAAGACCGCTCCCCTATCTTAAAAAAGGCGATGAGCTTGAGCTTCTGGAACTTTTCCCGGAGCAGAACTTCACCCAGCCCCCACCCCGCTTCACCGAAGCCACCCTGGTCAAGGCACTTGAGCAATGGGGCATTGGACGCCCCAGCACCTACGCCCCCACCCTGTCCACGATTCAGGACCGCGACTATGTCACCAAGGTTAGAGGGTGCTTTCAGCCGACAGAACTCGGCACCATTGTTAATGATTTACTCAGCCAGTATTTCTCCGACATCGTTGACATTAAGTTTACCGCCCGTATGGAAGACGAATTGGATGATATCGTTGAAGAGAAAAAGGACTGGGTGAGCGTTGTCCAGGCTTTTTATACTCCTCTTGAAAAAGACCTTGAAAATGCCTTCCAGCTTATAGATAAGGTCAAGCTAGCCGATGAACTAACCGATGAGATTTGCCCTAAATGCGGCAAGCCAATGGCAATCAAAATGGGGCGCTACGGCAAGTTCCTGGCCTGCAGTGGTTATCCCGAGTGCAAATCCACCAAACCCTATCTGGTCAAGATTGGGGTCAACTGCCCGCAGTGCGGCAGTGAGCTGATAGAAAGAATGAGCAAAAAGAAGCGCATCTTCTATGGCTGCAGCAATTACCCTGAGTGCCGGTTTGCCACCAATTTTAGACCCCTCCCCCAGCCCTGCCCTAGGTGCGGCGGACTCCTCACCCTCTACATGGGGAAACTGGCAAAATGCACCAAGTGCGAGTATAAGGGGAAGCTCCAGCAGGATTAATCCTATGCAAGAGATTTTTAATAAATACATAAACTACCTTGAGGCAGAGCGGAATGTCTCGCCCTATACGGTGCGCAATTATACCAATGATTTGCTGGACTTCTTCGGTTTCCTCAGAGCCAAAGGGATTAGTTCACTGAAAGAAGTGGATAAACATACCCTGCGTGGTTATTTATCCCACCTTGTGGAGCAGGGTTTTGTTAAGGCAAGCATTGCCCGCAAGCTGTCAGCCATCCGCTCCTTCTATCGTTACCTGCTACGGGAGGAGGTGGTCTCGGCAAGTCCGGTAGCAACTACCTCCTCACCCAAGCTGGATAAGCGCCTGCCCTCCTTTCTTACCGTGGAAGAAGCGGTGCGGCTCCTGGAGGCTCCCGATTTATCCAAGCCGGAGGGGCAGCGTGACCGTGCTTTACTGGAACTACTCTACGCCTCCGGGCTCAGAGTAAGCGAACTGGTAACCCTGAACCTGGAGCAGGTTAATCTTGAGACCAATGAAATCCGTGTCTGGGGGAAAGGGTCTAAAGAGCGGGTGGTGCTAATCGGCGAGCCAGCTGCCCAGGCTTTGAGTGCCTACCTCAATCAGGGCAGACCCGAGCTTCTGGATAAAAAAAGGAGCAGCGCCCTGTTCCTGAATTACAAGGGAGAGCGCCTGCCGGTACGAACGGTACAAAAAATACTGGGGAAATACGCTGGCTTAGCCAATATAGACAAGAGAGTTCACCCCCATCTTTTGCGCCACACCTTTGCCACTCATCTCCTTGACGGGGGCGCTGATTTAAGAGTCGTCCAGGAGCTTCTGGGTCATGCTCAGCTATCCTCCACCCAGATTTATACTCATGTAAGCAAGAGCCAGGCAAAAAAGGTATACCTGTCGGCTCACCCCATGGCACAGAAAGAGGCTAATGAAAATAAGTGACAGGTTACACAAGTTGCGCCAGAAGCTAGCTGAGAAAGAAGTTGATGCTATCCTTATCTCTCAGCCAGAGAACAGATATTACCTTTCCGGCTTTGCCGGTTCGTCAGGTTTCCTGCTGATTACACCACAAAAGACAATTCTAGCCACTGACTTTCGCTATATAGAGCAAGCCAAGACACAAGCTCCTGAGTATGAGGTTTTCCAGATAACTAATGATATTGCCGACTGGTTTCCCAAGCTGGTAGCTGAATCAGGCTTGCGAAAACCGGGATTTGAAGCCGGACATATTACCTTTGCTACCTACCGACAGCTAAGCGATATACTAAAAGAGCAGCAACCCAAAATCAAACTTGTCCCTCTGGATGGACTGGTAGAATCCCTTCGGGTAATAAAAGAGCCTGAGGAAATCGAGCTTATTACCAGAGCTGCTGAAATAGGCGATAAAACTTTTGCCCATATTGAAGATGTTATTCGTGCTGGCATGAGCGAAAAGGAAGTAGCCTGGGAGATAGAGAAATTCCTGCGCGAGAATGATAGCCAGAGTGTTCCCTTTGACATTATTGTTGCCTCAGGTCCCAATTCGGCACTGCCTCACGCCAAGCCTTCCCAGCGCACCATACAGTCCGGAGAGCCGATAGTGATTGATATTGGTGCCAGGCTTGACGGCTACGCCAGTGACCTGACACGCACTATCTGCCTTGGCACCCCCGATGATACCTTTAAGAAGGTATATGATATTGTTCTTGGCGCCCAGCTGGCGGCACTGGCTATAATTAAAGAGGGTATGTCTGGCGAAAAGGCTGACAGTTTAGCCAGGAAAGTTGTCGAAGAGGCAGGCTATAGTGAAGCCTTCGGGCATGCTTTGGGTCATGGTGTCGGGCTGGCACCACATGAGTTGCCACGCCTTGGTCCAGGCTCAACAGAGGCACTTGTCGCCGGCATGGTTTTTACCGTTGAGCCCGGCATTTATCTGCCCGGGTGGGGCGGGGTGAGAATTGAGGACCTGGTAGTAATGGAAAACGGCAAAGCTAAAGTAATTTCAAAAGCTAGAAAGGTGTAACATGATAAGTGGCAGTGAACTGAGAAAAGGTATTATTATTGAGCTAGAAGGTAAGCTATATCAGGTTATTGACTATCAGCATATCAAGATGAAGCGAACTGCCCTGGCCAAGGTCAAGCTTCGTGATATTGTTGGTGGGCATACTATTGAGCGAACTTTTCAGTCCAATGAGAAACTGGTTCGGGCACGTCTTGACTCGCGGCCAATGCAGTACCTCTATAATGATAGCGACCTGTATTACTTCATGGATGAGGAGAGCTTCGAGCAGATCTCCCTTAACACCGACCGGCTGGGTGATGACCTCAACTATCTGAAAGAGGGTGTATCAGTGGAGGTATCACGCTATAAAGGTGAGGTGGTAGGTATAGAGCTACCCATTACTGTTGAGCTTGGGGTAATTGAGACTGACCCCGGTTTCAAGGGAGACACTGCTACCGCCGGCAACAAGTCGGCTAAACTGGAGACCGGGCTCACCATTCAGGTTCCCCTATTTATTAACGAGGGAGATGTCATTAAGGTTGACACGCGAAGTGGCACCTATTTAGAAAGGAGCAGTTGACCAAATTGCTGAAAGCCGACCTTCATATCCACACCGAATATTCAATGGACTGTACTGCACCTTTGGAGAAGATTATCAACCGCTGTCTGGAGTTAGGGATAAACTGCATCGCCATCGCTGACCACGGCACTATTGAGGGTGCATTGGAGATACAGCGCTTGGCTCCCTTCACCGTCATTGTCGCTGAGGAGATGCTAACTCCCCACGGCGAAATTATGGGCATGTTCCTTAAAGAGACTATACCCAGTGGACTATCCGTTGAGGAGGCGATATTTCAAATCAGAGCCCAAGGGGCTCTGGTATGCATTCCTCATGCCTTTGATATGTTCAGACCGGCAGCTTTAGGTGGCAAGATAGTGGAAGAGCTGGTAGACCAAATTGATATTATGGAAGTCTTCAACTCAAGAAGTCCGCTTCTTCGCAGTTCAGCTAAAGCTCTGGCCTTTGCCCAGAAGTATGGTATTGCTAAAAGTGCCGGCAGTGATGCCCACACTCCCGATGCGATAGGTGATGCCTATGTAGAGATGGCTGAATTCAATGGCAAAGATGACTTTCTTCAGGCTCTAGCCAAGGGGAAGATTTACGGACACCGGACAAACCCCATAACTCACTTTAGCAGTGCCTGGGCAAAGCTGAAAACGCAATTTTCCGGTCGCGGTTAAAGCTAAGGAATAGCTCTAAGATGGAGCCTGAAATAATTTGTCTGGGGAAGTTTGAAGGGGTTTTGCCCCTTCAAAAATAATCCTTCCCCCTCTCCTTTGAAGGAGAGGGGGATTGAGAGGGTGAGGTTGATAACTAATCTCTATCAATTTGGCTGGTTTTCCACAGGCAGGGATGAAGCTGCCCGCGACCTCCTGGCTGCGGTGCAGAGCAGTATCAGGTCGGGTGAAATTAAAGCCAAGATAGCTTTTGCTTTCAGTAACCGTGAGCCCGGTGAATCCAGAGAGAGTGACCTATTCTTTGGAATGGTTGAGGATTATCATATTCCCCTTGTCTGCTTTTCCTATGAAAGGTTTAAGGTCAGGAAAGGGATTAATCTCGTAAGCCAGACAAGAACCTTGCCAAACTGGCGACTTGATTATGACCGGGAGGTGATGGCACGATTACAGGCTTTTCATCCTGACCTGTGTGTACTGGCTGGCTATATGCTTATTGTCGGCGAAGAGATGTGCCAGAGATACAATATGATTAACCTTCATCCGGCGGCTCCAGGGGGACCTGCCGGAACCTGGCAGGAAGTAATCTGGCAACTAATTGATAGTGGCACTGAGGAAACAGGGGTAATGATGCATCTGGTAACCCCGGAGCTGGACAAGGGACCGCCGGTAACCTATTGCACCTTTTCAATCAGAGGTAAACCATTTGACAGACACCGGGAAGAAATAAAGGGGCATCCTCTCGAACAGATTAGGAAGGAGCAGGGTGAAAATAATACTCTGTTCAAGCTCATCCGCCAGCACGGGCTGGCCAGGGAATTTCCGCTAATAATATCTACCCTTAAGGCTTTTAGCCAGGGCAAAATCAAGATAACCAAAGAAAAAAAGGTGGTTGATGCTGAAGGAAACCCTATTAACGGGTATAATATGACCGATGAGATAAATGAACTGGTAAAAGGAGCAATTTGACGATGAACTTCATCTGTTTTGACCTTGAAGGACCGCTATCACCTAAGGACAACGCCTATGAGCTGATGAAGCTCTTTCCCAATGGAGACAGGATTTTTGAGGTCATCAGCCGCTACGACGACCTGCTGACATTGGAGGAAAAGGAAGACTATGAGCCCGGGGACACGCTGGCGCTTATAGTTCCCTTCCTCCTGCTCCACAATATTTCCGAGGACAATATCACCACCCTGGCTACCGAAGCCAGCTTCACCGGCGGTGCCGCTAAGCTTGTCTCCTGGCTTGAGTATAATGGCTGGAAAGTATTTTGCATTACCACTACTTATGAACAATATGCCATTCACATTACCCAAAAGCTAGGTATTTATGCCCATAATGTTGCCTGCACACCATTTCCACTAAACAAACTTCGCCAAACTTTATGTAAAGAAGACACCGCACTGCTACAGAAGACCGAAGAGGATATCCTGACGATGCAACCCGTTGCCGATGACGACCGGATTAAACAAAGCCTGGACCACTTCTTCTGGGAGAAACTGCCGACTACGGAGCTAGGAGAAGTAATAAAACAGGTAAAGCCTATGGGCGGCAGGCGCAAGGTTGCTGCCTTGAACAGATTTGCTGATAAATATGACCAGCCTCTATCACGATGGGTAGTGGTCGGTGACAGCATTACTGACTTTAGAATGCTCCAGACGGTGGAGGCGGCAGGAGGGTTAGCCATTGCCTTTAATGCCAATGAGTATGCCCTACCCTACGCCACCATGAGCCTGGCTTCCACCTTTGTCATCGACCTGAATGAGGTGCTGCCTGCCTGGCAGAAAGGTTACCGCAAGGAAATAGAAAAAGTGGTAAGGGAAAAGGAAAAAATCGGCGGCAGAGAAGATAGAGGCTACTTCCACTGGCTATCCGGCAGAAAAGACATAGACGAGGTCGTAGGGATTCATAAGAGAATACGGCGTCTGGTCAGGGAGGAAGCTGGCAAGCTGGGGTAAAACATGAGTAATATTGAAGTCATCGGACTGGGAGCACTCAATATAGACCACATATGCAAGGTAGAGCACATACTTGAGGATGGCGAAACGGTGGTCAAGGAATCGAGATTGTTCCCCGGCGGCTCAGCCGCCAATACCATCTATGGCCTGGGCAAGCTAGGAGTAAGCACCGGCTTTATTGGTGCTGTTGGCGATGATGCCGAAGGTAAGCTATTACGGCAGGATTTTCAAAAAGCAGGAGTAGATACTAGCCAAATCAGGATAAAACGAGGAGCAAAAACAGGTTCAGCACTATGCCTCAGTGATAAGCTTAATTTTCGTTCCATCTATATCACGCCTGGGGCGAATAGCTTGCTAACTATGGATGACTTAGATTTGGGTTATATAAACCAGGCAGAAATGCTTCATGTTTCTTCCTTTGTTGATAAGAAACAGTTCAAAGTTTTACTGGAGGTCATGGATAAGTTAGCCCCATCAGTTAAGGTTAGTTTCTCCCCCGGGGCGCTGTATGCCATCAAGGGTCTCAAGGCGCTCAGTCCGATATTAAGCCGGACTTACCTCCTTGTCCTCAATCAGGATGAGATACGGCAATTAACCGGGCAGGATGTTAATGCCGGAGCTGAGAGCTGTCTTAAGCAGGGTTGCCACATTATTGTGGTTACCTTGGGTAAAGAAACGAAACTGGAATTAGGCAGAGGGGCCAGTCGCAGGACAGTTAGCGCCATCTGCTATATTAGAGACGCTAAAAATGAATACACGATTGAGCCAAGTAACCAAAATATAATATCTGCTTTAGATACAACCGGCGCCGGTGATGCTTTTGCCACCGGATTTCTCTACGGTTTACTTAAAGAGAAGA
This sequence comes from Dehalococcoidia bacterium, assembly GCA_030615035.1. The sequence continues at coordinate 38,034 of JAUXAC010000005.1, forward strand.
GCCTTGAGGAGTGCGGACGCCTGGGAGACATCGTAGCTCAATTTTCCATTGCCAAAATAGGAGCAAGACAAGGTCTGCCCACTCTTAGCGAACTGGCTCAGCGCTACCAGGAGTTTTATAACAAGCAATTATAACTTTTTTTTACCAGATTTCTTCTTAGCGGTTTCTTCTTTTGGTTTGCCCAGGATTTCATCCACAATGCCATACTCCACTGCCTGCTCTGGGTTAAGATAGAAGTCACGGTCAGTGTCATGGGCTATTTTTTTTATTGATTGACCGGTATGTTTCGCAATAATGCTTCGGATCAGTTCCTGCATTCGCATAATCTCACGGGCAGCAATTTCTACGTCTGCCGCTTGCCCCTGAGCACCACCAAACGCTTGATGCAGATGAATGGTAGAGTTGGGCAAAGCAAAGCGCTTGCCTTTAGCGCCAGCAGAAAGAAGTAGTGTTCCCATGCTGGCAGCCAGCCCAACGCAGATAGTGGACACATCACAGCGGATAAGCTGCATGGTATCGTAGATGGCAAGTCCGGCACTGATAATACCGCCAGGGCAGTGAATGTAAAGGCTTATATCTTTATCCGGGTCTTCCCGTTCCAGATAGAGAAGCTGAGCAATGACAACATTGGCTACCTGGTCATTAATCGGCATGCCCAACATGACGATGCGCTCTCTCAGCAACAGCGAGTATATATCAAAAGCTCGCTCCCCTCTGGCGCCACTTTCAATTACCATTGGAATGACATTCATTGGGTTAACATTCATTTTCCCTCCTCCTTCTTTTTTACTTTTTTATTCCTATCTGAACCTTTAGCGATTTCTACCAGTCGCTGTATAGTTTTTCGCGTCATTAAAATTTGCTTGATCGAATCACGGGACCTGGGGGTATTTAGGAATTCCTGCAGTTTTCCTTTATCCTTGGTGGCACTTTTAAGCATATTTTCAATCTCGGTATCTATTTCAGGCTCACTGACTTCCACTTTTTCCTCTTCGGCAACCCTGCCTAACGCAAGAGAGCGGGTGACTCTTTTTGTCGCTAACGGACGCAGTTCTTCCCGCAACTGCTCCTCTGTTTTGTTAATACTTTTCAGGTATTCCTCCAAACCCTTACCCTCCATTTGCAAGCGACTTGACTGTTCACTGAGAAGTCGGCCTACTTCCATTTCGACCAAAACTGGAGGAAACTCTACCTGAGCACGGTCGACTACGGCTTCAATCACCCGTTCCTCAAAGTCTATCCTGGCTTTCTCCTCAGCTCTAAGCTTTAAGTTGGTGGCGACCCTTTCTCGGAGCGAGCTTAAAGTTTTGAACTCGGGATTAACTTGCCCGGCGAATTCATCACTCAGCTCAGGTAGTATCTCTTGTTTTATTTCGACAACTCTCACCTTAAAGGAAGGCTCTTTCCCAGCCAGTTCACTTCTAGGATAATCTGAGGGAAATTGGAGTTTGAACTCCTTTTCCTCACCCTTTTTCACCCCTGATAGCTGCTCGGCAAACCCCGGTGCCGGGAAAGGCAGGTCATGAAGAACCTGATATTGGGCTCCTTCCTGGTTTATAAAAGGCTCACCCTCAATATGGCTCTCAATATCCAGAACTACCATATCCCCGAATTCCACCGGACGTTCTACTGGTTCCCAGGTAGCGTGCTGATGACGCAGTTGTTCTACTACCGCACCAACATCATCTTCGGTTGTTTCTACCGCTTCTGGTGTAACTTGAATATTGTGATAGTCGTCAAGCTTAATCGTCGGTGCTAACGGCACTGTTGCCTTAAATATTACCGGGTCTGTCTGAGTTACCTCAATATGCGGCTGAGCAATAGCCTCGATTTTTTGCTCCTTTATTGCCTTCTCGTAGGCCTGGGGCAGTAAATGGTTAAGCGCATCCTCAAGGATACCCTCCTTACCCAGGTAGCGTTCCAGTATTGCCCGTGGCGCTTTTCCCTTGCGAAAGCCCGGGATATTTGCTCTCCTAGCTAAATGACGACAGGACTCAGCCAAGGACTCCTCTACCTCGGCCGACTCCATTTCAATGGTCAAAAATGCCTGGCTATTTTCAGTCTTCTCTTTAGTTACTTTCACTACTCCTCCATCTTAGCCAACCCCGTGCTTCTCCTGATAATACTTTAAATACCCGGCAATACTCTTTGGTAAATATATCTTAGTCAAAAACTCGTATAGGGACTCCATTTTCTTAATTGGCTCTAATTCGGCACAGACTTGGGCCATCACTCTTTCCGCTGCAGCCTCAAACCCATCCTCTTTCACGGCTTCAGTTATCATATCATACCAAACTTGAACCTTATCTATAGCCAATCGTAAATTTTCCTGAATCTTATTACTCATGCCAAAGTGACCAAAATAAATCCTCGTTGCCTCTAGCTTTATTAGTCTTTCCAACGTACTAATATATAGCTCCAAATTAAAGTTAGGCGGTGGAGTATCCAGCAGTAAAATCCCATTTACAGATATACCTGCTGCATCACCGGTAAATAATCCACCGTTCCGACTCTCATATATACACAGCTCATGCTGAGCATGCCCCGGGGCATCAATGAACCTCAAATCTTGCTTCTCACTCAGCTTGAGCACATCGCCCTCATACACTGGCTTTACCCGCTCCGCCTCAATTGGGATAACTTCGCCGTGTTTCACCATGGTTTCTTTGCCTTGAACTTCTATCACACTACTAATCAGCTTCATTGGTCTCACCAAATGTTTAGCTCCTCTATGGTGGACTAGTACTTGTGCGTGAGGCATATCCTTGATAATAACGCCAGCACCCCCAGCATGGTCTAAATGGATGTGGGTAACAATTATATAGTCAATATCCTCAGACCTGACACCAGCCCTCTTAATCCCATCAAGGACAACACTTACTGAAGTAGCAGGTCCAGTGTCAATCAATGCTTTCCTTTCTTCATTAATTAGATAAACACTCCCCAACTCTGGGATGGAGTACAGTTGGTCATCAATCATATATATGTTTTTGGCTACTTCCTTTATGTCAACCACAAACTACTCTTCCCGCAGACGAATGTGTAATTCAGCCAGTTGCTCCTCCGTGACTGATGAAGGAGCATTAACGGTTAAATCGATAGCACCCTGAGTCTTGGGAAAAGCTATTACCTCCCGGATAGTTTCTCCCCCGGCAAGCAGCATCACAATACGGTCAATACCGAGAGCTATACCGCCATGAGGTGGGGCACCATACTCAAAAGCCTCAAGCATATGGCCAAAGCGCTCCTCAATCTCTTCATCACTATAACCCAACAACCTAAATACCTTCCTCTGAAGCTCCGCAGTATGAATCCTGAGGCTGCCGCCACCTATTTCACACCCATTACATACCATATCGTAGTGCTTACTCCGCACTTTTTCCGGGGAAGTATCAATTAACGGTATGTCCTCATCCCAGGGCTTTGTAAAAGGATGATGCTCTGAATCCCATCGCCCTGCCTCTTCACTCTTTCTAAACAACGGGAAATTCTTGATGTAGGCAAAGGTAAACATATCTGGCTCAGTCAGCTTAAGCCTATGCCCTACTTCCTGACGCAGTTCTCCCAGTGCCATATTGACCAGCCCGGGTTCACCGGCAATAATCAGGAGAAGGTCTCCCATATTTGCTCCCAAACGCCTTGCCATTTCTTTGACCTGGTCTAAGGTTAGAAACTTAGCCGCAACTGACTTCACCGCTTCCATGGTTAAATCGTTTAAGCCACCGGTAGAAGTGCCCAGTGGTATGGTTACCAAGCCTTCAGCCCCAAGACTCTGCGCCAGCTTATTCAGTTCATTAAGTTGACGGCGGGTATAAGTTGCACAGCCGGGCGCACATATGCCTTTTACCTTGCCCCCACTAGCGATTGCCGAATTAAAAATAGAGAAACTAGATTGAGCAACAATATCTGACAGGTCTTTTATCTCCAGGCCAAAGCGCAAATCGGGCTTATCCGTGCCATAACGCTCCATGGCCTCAGTGTAGCTAAGGCGGGGGAAAGGCTTTATCACTCTCAGCTCAGGTTTAATTGTCTCCACCATGGAGATGAAAAGCTCCTCAATCAGGTTAAGGATGTCCTCATCATCAACAAAGCTCATTTCCAGGTCAAGCTGGGTGAATTCGGGCTGGCGGTCAGCCCGTGTGTCTTCGTCCCGGAAGCACCTGGCTATTTGATAATACTTCTCTAACCCGGCTACCATTAATAACTGCTTGAGTTGCTGAGGGGACTGGGGCAGAGCATAGAATTTACCAGACTGAACACGACTGGGCACCAGGTAATCGCGGGCTCCTTCCGGAGTGCTCTTAATCAAGATTGGTGTTTCTACCTCGATAAATCCCCTGGCATCCAGGAAATCGCGTATAAATTTCACTACCCGGTGGCGAAGAAGCAGGTTCTCCTTCATCCGAGCCCGCCGCAGATCAAGATAACGATACTTCAGGCGGAGGTTCTCCTCTACTTCGATGTCCTCATTTATATAAAAAGGCGGTGTCTTTGCTGGATTAAGTATCTCTGCATCCCTGACAATAACCTCAATATCCCCGGTAGGTAATTTGGGGTTCTCGGTTCCCGGGGGACGGGGGGCAACCTCCCCGCTAACCCTGACCACATACTCGCTGCGCATCCCGTTGGCTACTTCATGACATTTCTTTGATAGTTCCGGGTTAAATACTACCTGAACTATTCCCTCTCTATCTCGCAGGTCAATGAATATCAGTCCCCCATGGTCTCGGCGACGGTCTACCCAGCCAGCCAAAGCTACCTTTCCGCCAACATGCTCTTTCCTCAGCTCACCACAACTATGACTCTTAAGCAAAATCGCCTCCTGGTAGTTGATTATAGCTTATAATAGAGTGAGCTTCAACTTGCCTGAATTGACAAAGGTTGAAGATTAATGTTATATTCTACTATTATGGTGGCAAGGGAACCGATGATAATATTATGGGTCATGCGTTGCCCGAAAGGGCTATCAGGATATAAGAACTATAATCTTATGGGGGTAACGCATGATGAAAACAATAACCGAGATAAACGAAAAGATTCGCAAAGGACAGGCAGTTGTAGTTACTGCTGAAGAGATAATCGATGTTGTAAAAAAGAAGGGCGTGAAAAAAGCCGCCCAGGAAGTGGATGTAGTTACTACCGGCACCTTTGGACCAATGTGTTCATCAGGTGCCTACTTTAATATCGGGCACAGTAAACCGCGAATAAAACTTGGCGGCGGCAGAGCTTATCTCAATGATGTTCTGGCTTATTCTGGATTAGCTGCTGTAGATTTGTTCATCGGGGTTAATGCCCTGCCTGATGATGACCCCAGAAACAGAATCCATCCCGGTGAGTTCAATTACGGTGGCGGACATGTAATTGAGGAACTGGTAGCCGGAAAGGACATTCGGCTGGTAGCCACCGCCTACGGTACCGATTGCTACCCGAGGCGAAAACTGGAAACCTGGATTAATATCAAAGACCTCAACGAGGCAGTCCTATTCAACGTCAGGAATGTTTACCAGAACTACAATGTCGCCGTGAACCTCTCCGATAAAACAATCTACACCTATATGGGCATATTAAAACCTCGCCTGGGAAATGCCTATTATTGCAGTGCCGGACAGCTCTCGCCATTGTTGAATGACCCGTATTATAAGACCCTCGGTATCGGCACCAAAATATTCCTGGGAGGCGGCACTGGCTTTATTGCCTGGCAGGGCACACAGCACAACCCGAATGTGCTCCGCTCGGAAAACGGGGTGCCCAAGAGAGGCGGCGGGACACTGGCGGTAATAGGTGACTTGAAGCAAATGAGCCCTAAATGGCTGGTAGGGACAAGCATGTTCGGCTACGGCTGCACCATAACGGTCGGGGTTGGCATCCCTGTCCCCATACTCTCTGAAGAAATCCTCAACTATACGGCAGTGAGTGACAAGGATATTTTGGCTCCTATCGTGGATTATTCAGAGTCATACCCACAGATGAAATCGGATGTCCTGGGGGAAGTCAGTTATGCCCAACTAAAGAGCGGCAAGATAAAAGTCCAGGGCGAAAGTGTGCCCACTGCTTCCCTGTCCAGCTATCCCAGGGCAGTAGAAATTGCTACCATTTTGAAGGAGTGGATACTAAGCGGGAAATTCTTACTAACCGAGCCGGTGGCACCCTTACCCGGTGTGGAATCCGGCGTAACCTTCAAGCCGCTTAACGAACGCCCGATAGAAGATTAGTTAAGGCTCTAATCCCAAAATCCACTGCATAAATTTGTAGCTAAATAAAAACAGAGGTGATGGCAATGGCTGTTTCTAAAAGAATCGTCCTGCATTTTCCAAGACGCCTGGTCGAGCAACCGGTAATATACCGACTGGTCAAGGACTACAATCTGGAATTTAACATTCTAAAGGCTTCGATTACCACGGAACCGGAAGAGGAAGGGCTGATGGTACTAGAATTATCGGGGGAGCAGAACGAGTACGATAAGGGAATCAACTTTTTACTTAAGACGGGAGTGAGAGTTCAATCTCTCAGCCAGGATGTTACTTGGAATGAAGAAAGGTGTACCCATTGTGGCGCCTGTTTAACCATTTGCCCCCCGGAAGCTTTTGAACTTGAACCTCAAACCAGACGGGTTAAATTCATCAATGAGAAATGTGTCGCCTGCGGATTGTGCATAAAGGCTTGCCCGCCAAGAGCAATGGAAGTGCATTTCTAGTCTATGTATGAACCGAGAACCTATAGACACCGGGTGGAAGGCAGGGATTTAACCTCCTTCAATGTAACGGTCAGGGAAACCGACTTATATATTCGTGCCTCAAGCAACCTGAAAAGAAAAGCCCACCGATTGGTATTAAAGTACCGTGGGCAATTGGAAAGATACATTGAACGATACCCTGCCTTCCTGACCGCACTTGAGCCCCTCCCGGTTACCGGGGATGCCCCACATATTGTCAAGCAGATGGCAGAGGCGGCACAGAAGGCTGGAGTCGGTCCCATGGCTTCGGTGGCTGGAGCTATAGCCGAATTTGTTGGCAATGAATTATCAGCTTTCTCGCCGGAGATTATCGTGGAAAACGGAGGCGATATCTACCTGAAGAGTTTGAGGAAGAGGATAGTAGGAATTTACGCCGGTAAATCTCCCTTAAGCGGTAAAATCGGGCTGGAAATCAACGGGGAGGATACACCGCTGGGGATTTGCACCTCATCGGGAACAGTAGGACATTCTTTAAGCTACGGGGAGGCTGATGCAGTTGTAGTGCTGGCCAAGTCAGCCACCCTGGCTGATGCTGCGGCTACGGCTACAGGTAACCTAATTCACCAGCCCGCCGACATCACCGGTGGGATTGACTTTGCCAAAGGTATCCAGGGGCTGGAGGGAGTGGTAATCATCAAGGATGATAAAGTGGGATTCTGGGGAAAGGCGCAGATTTGCCAAACTTAAAGTATGGTGGGCGGTACTGGACTTGAACCAGTGACCTCTGGTATGTGAAACCAGCGCTCTACCACTGAGCTAACCGCCCAGAGACATATCTATTTTAGCCCCAGAAATCAGCTTTGTAAAGACAGCTAATCTATTGCACATTGTCACTTTCCCAACTGTTCTTCAACCAGGCTGCCAACATACTCGGCTATGGCCGGGGAGGCGGTCAGGCCCGGGGACTCAATTCCGATGAGGTTGATAAATCCGGGCAGACCCTTATCGCTTTCTTCCCTGATTACGAAGTCCCTGAAGTCTCCCCCCGGCTCCTGAAGCTTCGGCCTGATACCAGCCATTTCCGGTTCCAGGTCATCATACTCTAAAAAGGGCAGCAATTTTCTTGCTGAATCGTAGAAGAGCGGTTTGTGTTGATTGTCAACAGTATAATCTATGCTATCCACATAGTGAACACTGGGACCCAACCGCATCCTCCCCCCCATGTCAAAGGTAACATGGATACCAACCCCGGTAAGCCCGGGCAGGGGCACCGGATATATCAACCTTTTAACTAGAGTGTTTTTACCCCTGCCTACACTAAAATACTCTCCTTTGCAATAGTGCAGTTGATATCCAGCTTTGGCGATGTCTATTCCAGCCAGCTCAGCCACTTTATCGCTCTGGAGACCCGCACAATTTACCAAAAGCCTCGTGGTAAAGGAAAATGTTCCGGTGCTATCTTCCACGCTCAATTCGTACCCATCAGCTACCTTTTCTATCCCGACGACTTTTGTTTGATAGACTATTTGGACTCCCCTCCCCTTGGCGCTGGCAACAAAGTGTTTCATTAACGCATGCGAGTCAATAATGCCGGTTGACGGAGACAAAATAGCCGCCACTCCAGTTATATTTGGCTCTATCTTCCTCAGCTCCTGTTTTGACAGCATCCTCAAGCCCTGGGCACCATTTCTCTGCCCCCTCCCCAGCAATACCTGCAGTTCCCCGCTCTCCTCATCACTTGTAGCCACTATCAACTTTCCCAGTCTTCTATGCCCTATACCATACCTTTCACAGAGCTCATAAAGGATACGGTTTCCAGTGACACATGTCCTCGCCTTTAGTGAGCCTTCAGGATAATAGATACCGGCGTGGATAACCTCGCTGTGCCGACTGCTTATTTCTTGACCGAATGTTTCATTCTTTTCCAGCACATAGACTTCCCTATCCTCACCCCCTACCTGTGCCGCTATGGCTAACCCGATTACACCAGCGCCAATGATAGTAATATCAACTCTATCTGACATGCTGGAACCCCTTTGTTCTACAGAGGGTAATTGAACAAGATAGTGGTTGGGCAGTGGTGATGGGAGAGGAGTGGTCTTCACTCATGCGTCTTCTTCACATAGACCCTGATTTCCCCACCCTCCTCCTCTATTCCCAAATACTCGTTGCGGGTAGCTTCACACCAAGCCGGCATGTCCTGTTTTATCCCCTTATCATCAGCCACTACCTCCAGAACCTCTCCTGGCTTCAACTCCTTAAACTTCTCCGCCGTTTTGACAATAGGCATCGGGCAATAAAGCCCCACGCAATCCAAGGTTTGGTCTGCCTTCATCCTTTCCCCCTTGATTTATCAGTAGTGGCTTAAATGAAAAGGGCTACTTTTGAGTTACGCGCCTCACCCAAGAAATAGGCGGCGCCAGCTAAACTATTAGCTTCACTACGGAAGGCATCCTCAGGTAGCCCCATCACTCCGCATGTAGTAGTGCATGGTATGAGCTTTACCCCCATATCCTTTGCCATGGTGATGAACTCATCAATGGATGGCATATGAGTTTCCCTCATCAGCCGTTTCATCATCCAGGTACCTAAGCCAAGCATATTGAACTTGGAAAGCTTTAATCTCCTGGAGCCGCCCCGGTTCATGAAGTTCAACATCTTCCGCATCAGCCCTTTACTTCTGATGCCGCCTTCATTTTTCTTGATGATATTCAGTCCCCAGAAGGTAAAGTACATGCTCACTTCCATTCCCATGCTGGCAGCAGTAGTCGCCAGTATAAACCCGGCTAAGGCTCGATCCAAGTCTCCACTGAACATTACTATAGCTAATTTCTCTTTTTCTTCTGCCATCTAATCTACCCCTCAGTCTTTCTCGCCCCTAACCTCGGCTCCACAGTGGGGGCATTCTTTTTTGTCCCGGGAGACCGGTTTTCGACACTCAGGGCAATAAAATACGGTTACTCCACAAACCTTGCAGTATGGAAATGATATTTCCACTATCTCCTCGTCACAGTAAGGACAAAAACGGCTTTCTTTTTCTGGTTTCTGCTCTGCTCCCATCATTCCTTCCCTCCTTGTGCTTTCTTTCCGCCCTGGTAATCCTTGATAGCTTTATGCAAGGCCTGGGCACCCAAATTGGAGCAATGAAATTTATTCTTGGGTAATCCCTCCAATTCATCAGCCACCAACTGAGGAGTGATTTTCATTGCTTCCTCCAGTGTCTTACCTATAGCCATTTCGCTAACCATACTGGAAACGGCAATCGCTGCCCCGCAACCGAAAGTCTTGAACTTAACATCTTCCAGACGATTATCTTTAACCTTAATATAAAAGGTCATCATATCCCCGCAAATCGGATTACCTATCTCTCCAATGCCATCAGGGTTCTCAATCTCCCCCACATTGCGGGGATTCATGAAATGCTCCATCACCTTTTCACTATATATCGGCATACTACTCGCCTCCTTTGCCTGTCTTGATGAATTTAGAATAAAGTGGTGACATTTGCCGCAGCCTGTCCACAATAGCTGGCATTACCTCTAGGACATAGTCTACGTCTTCATTGGTAGTGTCTACACCAAAAGTGAAGAGAACAGAACCTTGAGCCAGCTCATGAGACAGTCCCATACCGATGAGCACGTGGGAAGCCTTAAGTGCTCTTGAGGTGCAGGCTGAGCCACTGGAGACGGCAATCCCCTGGCTATTTAACAACATAAGCATGGCTTCGCCTTCAATAAACCGTACACAAAAGCTGGCGTTTCCAGGAAGACGATGCCGGGGGTGACCGGTAACCACCACATGGTCAATCTTAGCCGGCAATTCCGCCAGCAAGCGGTCACGGAGCGGGGTGAGATGCTCGATTCTAGCTTCCATATTGGTTCTGGCCAACTCAGCAGCCCTGCCCAAACCGACAATGGCCGGGATATTTTCTGTACCGGCTCGCCGCCCCCCTTCCTGTACCCCACCATCCAGCAGAGGCATAATGCGCACTCCTTTTCGCACCCAGAGGGCACCTACCCCTTTGGGTCCATAGAACTGGTTGCCAGCCAGGCTTAAGGCGTCTACCCCCAGTTCCTTTACATCAACCGGTATGGTTCCAGCAGTAGCCACGGCATCAGTATGGAAAGTCACGTTATTCTCCCTGGTTATCTTCGCAATCTCCGGTATTGGCTCTATGGTGCCCACTTCACCATTGGCATGCATGACGGATACCAGCACCGTGTCTTTCCTGATGCTTCGCCTGACATCCTCTGAGTCAACTATTCCATGCCTATCCACTGGAACCAGGGTCAACTCAAAACCCCATTTCTCCAGAGTTCTTGCTGAGTGCAGTACCGAGAAGTGCTCAATTGCCGAGATTATCACGTGCTTACCCTTAGCTTGTTGGGCTAGCGCCAAGCCCTTGATAGCCAAATTATTGCTCTCAGTGCCGCTGCCAGTGAATATTATTTCCTCAGCATTGGCTCCAATAAGCTGAGCCACCTGGACTCGAGCAACCTCTATGGCTTCCCGGGCAGCATCTCCCCAGTCATGAAGAGAAGACGGGTTGCCAAAGAACTCCCCCAGGTAAGGCACCATCGCCTCGCTGACTTCGGGGAGAAGAGGGGTAGTGGCAGCATTATCTAAATACACCCTCCTCATACCTTAACCTCCACTATGCTTTCGTCAATTCGGTTCGTAGTCTATGGAAAAGCTCCTGCTCTATTTCAGCATGTGCTTCAAGCAACTTTCGTGTGTGGCTTATATGGGCTCGCATATCATGTGCGCTTGCTTCCCACAAGTGACGGGACAATCCGCCGCTCACCAGCTCAGCAACGTGTTTCTTGGCGTGAGCAAGACGACTCCTCAGGTCTTCATGCTCAAGGAGCAGCGAGCGAAAGGCTGTTGAAAGCTCTTTATTTCCATGCTTTTCAAAGACAGCTAAAAGGGCTGTTTCTTCACGGTTAAAGTGTGCCCGAAGCCCCTGGTCGATTACCTCTAGTGATGTTTGCAACTTTTTCAGACCTTGTTCCTGTTCCAACCTTCCCGGCATAAAAGTCTCTTTAGCTTTCTCCAGGCCTACTATTGCTTCCGCATCACTGGCTGCCTGTTCAAGACTCCAGACTCCTTGCATAATTGACTTATGTTCCTCAACAATCTTTTCAATCAGAGCCAGAGTCTCTTCCATAAACTTCACCTCTCAAAATTTCACCCTACTCTTCAAGCCACTAAAAAGTATAACATAAAGTCAGTCGATAGAGTTAGGCTTCTCTCCCGTTCAAGTGCCTCTAAGATACCCTTTGACCCAAGCGATATAGCACCACCCCAGTCCCACCAAGGGCAAGCCCGGTAACAACCATAAAGGCACCACTGGCAGTAACCGACTGGGTAAGACCAAAGGCAACAACAGCAAGATACAGATAGTTCTCCAGGTTCAAAGCCTGTGCGTAGGTCAGTTGCAGTGGGTCTGCCGGGTCGTAGCGTTCACCTCCCAATAGATCACTATAAGTCGGGGCTATTCCCCTACGGTGCTCCCTTATGGTGTCGCCGGCTTCCATCGCTTCCCCCAGAGAATCAATAACCTCGCCCTCTAACTCCGATTCAATGCCGAGGGCTACTTGCTCCACCTGCATCGCTGCCACTAGCTGATTGTTCTTAGAAATGCCTTGCCCAATGAACACAGCGCCGAAGACCACCGCCACCACGCCCAGTAGTACAATTACTATTGCCATCGTTTTCATAATTTACCTCCTTTGCAATGTGGTACTAACTCCCTCGTATCAAGTGTATGATACAATTATAATTAAGATACGTATGTGATATATATCACATACAGTTATCAAGCCACATTATATAATCTTATCAAGATAGAAAAAAGTAATAGATGATGAGTTTTTCTATCTTTGAAGGAGGTAGTACAATGTGGTATATGCATGAAGGTATGGGCTGGTGGATGGTTTTCGGCGGTGTCTGGGTGGTAATATTCTGGGGAGGACTTATCGCTCTTACCGTCTGGGGAATCACAAAGCTAAGCAGGCGAAATGGTTCTTCCTCAAAACACGACCCGTTAGATATAGCCAAAGAGCGCTATGCTAAGGGAGAGATATCCAAAAAAGAGTTTGAGCAACTCAAGAAAGACTTATACTAGGTCTTATATCAGCAATATTTTATCTTCGAGCTAATAAAAGACTTGACAAAAGTAATACTCTATGGTAGTATAGGGTATATATTACATCAAGCTGCTCCGATGGTTATTACGGTAAAGGAGGTTAAACAGGATGCCTACAGCAGTAAGACAGTACCGATACAGCAAAGATAAGTCGTCTCTTCTGGCGAGGATGAGAAAAATTGAGGGCCAGGCTAAGGGTATTCAGCAAATGATTAAAGATGGCCGCTACTGTATCGACATCGTTCAGCAACTAAGTGCTCTCTCTGCGGCAACTGATGAGGTTTCACTACTCATCCTTGAGAGTCATATTGAGGGTTGTGTTGCTGATGCCATCCGTAAGCAACATGGCGAGGGTCACATCAAGGAGCTGGTGGTAACACTGCGAAAGGCTATGAGACGGTGATGTCTCTAGCTGGTCTTCGGTGAAGGCAGTTAATCAGGACAGAGATGAATCTGGGAGAAAACAGGAGATAAGAGTGCTTAAATTCAAGAGTTGCCCAAGATGCAAAGGTGATGTACTGGTTGACCGAGACCACCATGGATGGTACGAGCAATGTCTACAATGTGGCTACCAGCGTGATCTGAAGGACATGGTCATAGTTCAGCAACAACGAACTAAAGAAGTGAAGAGGAAATAGCCCAGCAGGTCGACAAGATGTGTCATCTGATTTTATTTATGCCATTATTAGGACTTCCATTGTTTTGGCTCCTGCCTATTGGCTATGCCTTGCCCAGCTATGCAGTCATAGTATTGGTATCGGCTTTTCTCTACCGGCTGATAACGAGGGCGATGAGGAAGCCCTTACAGGATGGATTCCAGAGCCTAATCGGCACTGAGTCTGAAGTAGTAGCTAGGCTAGCGCCAGACCATTCGGCTCAATATCTAATCCGCTCCCATGGCGAACTATGGAGCGCCTACTCCCCAGACATTCTTCAACCGGGAGAGCCGGTGAACATAGTGGCGGTAAAGGGAATTGGTGTAGTTGTTGAGCGAGTGGTCCGTGGAAGGAGGCGAAGTACTTCGTAAATAATAGACAGATAAGCGTTATTAGCACGTTGACAACAAAATTGTATAAACAAAAAGGAGAAAGCTAGATGAAGAAATTGCTATTGATAGGCTCGATTGTGCTGGTTCTAGGACTTTTAGTTGTTGGTTTCACTACCCCCATGTTTGCTCACGGCCCTGATGATGGCGGAGCTACACCAGCAGACGAGGAAGCGTGGGAAGTCATGCACGAAGCCTGTGAGAGCGGTGATTGGGAGGCAATGTCCGAAGCTGCCGAGGAGGCACATGGAGAGGACTTTGACTACATGCCCTGCCATGACGAAAACGAGTATGCCCCGACTAATCGCTGGGGTGGTATGATGGGTGGTCACATGGGCGGAGGCATGATGGGCTGGTAACTAGATTATGTTTCTAGTAGAATAAACAGAAATTCTGGCAAGGAGGAAAAAAGGATGAAGGTTGTAAGCTTATGTCATCCGGGTTCATGTTGCCCGGTAGTAAAGATAGACGAGGAGCATGTTGAGATAGGCGAGAAGGACAACCTCTGTATTCTAACCAAGAGTGAATGGGAAGTTCTGAAGCAGAAGATACTAAATAGGGAAATCTAGAACCTGAGGCGCCGAAACTAGGAGCTGTTGGCTCCTAGTCGCTAGGTAAAACCCGGCCTGAGGAGGCTAGCGATAGATGGCTGACGAAACCACGCAGGAGAAAAGGAAGACAGTCATTCCAGTCACCGGCATGACCTGCACCACCTGTGCAGCTACCATTGAGAAGGGTCTGGCTGAGACTGCCGGGATAGAGCAAGCCAAGGTTAACTTCGCCCAAGAGAAAGCTTCTATAGAGTATGACTCCACCAAGGTAAGCCTCGCCAGGATTAAGGATACTATATCCCGGTTAGGCTACGGGACGGCGACCAGAAAATCCGTCTTTCCGGTAGGTGGGATGACCTGTGCTTCCTGCGTGGCTCGCGTCGAGCAGGCTCTCTCCAGTGTGCCCGGGGTAATTTCCACCAATGTCAATCTGGCTTCAGAGAAAGCTACTGTAGAATATATTGAAGGGATAGAGTTTGCTGAACTAAGACGAGCAGTGAAAGAAGCTGGCTATGAACTGGGCTCGGAAGCTGAGACCCTGGAAGATGTTACTACTGCCGCCCAGCGAGAAATTCGGATGGTAAGAAACAGGTTTATCTTCGCTGCTGTCCTTGGCTTAGCAATCATGGTTCTGGGCTTTGGGCCCTCTTTTATAGGCAAGCCTTATTTACTCTGGGCTCTGGCAACACCAGTACAGTTCTGGGCGGGGTGGCGATTCTATCGTGGCACCTGGGGAGCACTGCGGCACAGAACCACCGATATGAATACCCTGATTGCCGTCGGCACATCAGCGGCTTACTTCTACAGCATGGTAGCAGTTCTCTTCCCCGGTCTTTTCGTCGCTCGTGGACTGGAACCCCACCTCTACTTCGATACCTCAGCCATGATTATCGCTTTGATTTTGCTGGGTCGTTTTCTGGAGTCCAGAGCCAGAGGGCAGACCTCAGCGGCAATAAAGAAGCTCATCGGTATGCAACCGAAAACAGCTCTGGTTATCCGTGATGGTGAGGAGAGGGAAATTCCCGTTGATGATGTCCAGGTCGATGACCTCATCCTGGTGAGACCGGGTGAGCGAGTGCCCGTGGACGGCATAATTCGCCAGGGCTATTCCAGCATTGACGAGTCCATGATTACCGGAGAGAGCATCCCGGTGGAGAAAAAAACAGGTGACGAGGTTATTGGCGCCACCATTAATAAGACAGGCAGCTTCCAGTTCGAGGCGACCAAGGTGGGTAAGGATACTACCCTGGCTCAGATTATCCGGTTGGTAGAAGAAGCCCAGGGAAGCAAAGCACCTATTCAGCGCCTGGCTGATGTCATCGCCAGCTACTTTGTGCCGACTGTGATTGGCATTGCTACCATTACCTTCATAATCTGGTACCTCCTGGGACCAGCTCCAGCCCTCACCTTCGCCCTCCTCAACTTTGTTGCCGTGCTCATTATTGCCTGCCCCTGCGCTCTGGGACTGGCAACTCCAACGGCAATTATGGTAGGCACCGGCAAAGGAGCTGAGAATGGTGTTCTTATCCGGAGCGCTGAGGCACTGGAAAGGTCTCATAAAATAAAAACCGTGCTGCTGGATAAGACCGGAACTCTGACCCGAGGCGAGCCCAAGGTAACCGATGTAATCACCGTTCCCCCTTCCTCTCAAGAAGAGGTTCTCCGACTGGCAGCCTCAGCTGAGCGCAGTTCGGAGCATCCACTCGCTGAGGCTATAGTCAAGGCGGCTTCGGAGAAGAAGCTGACATTATCCACAGCCTCAGATTTTAATGCTGTCCCCGGACATGGTGTGGAGGCTTTAGTAGAAGGTAAGAAGCTCCTCCTGGGTAACTTGAAATTGATAAAGGACAGGGGTCTTTCCCTGAACGGGCTGGAAGAGGAAGCCAATCGCCTCTGGGAGAAAGGCAAGACCGTAATGTTTCTGGGTATAGAAAGCCAGGTGGTGGGCATCATTGCTCTGGCTGATACCCTCAAGCCGGATGCCAAAGAGGCAATAGAAGCACTGCACAAGATGAGTACCGAGGTGGTAATGCTCACCGGAGACAATCGGCGCACCGGTGAAGCTATTGCTCAAGAAGTGGGTATTGACCATGTTCTCGCCGAGGTGCTCCCGGAACATAAAGCTCAGGAGGTCAAGAAGTTGCAGCAGGAGGGAAAGGTGGTAGCCATGGTGGGTGATGGAATAAACGACGCTCCAGCTCTGGCTCAGGCTGATATAGGCATCGCCATCGGCACCGGGACTGATGTCGCCATGGAGACTGGAGATATTACGCTGATTAGCGGTGATTTGACGGGAATTGTAACCGCCATATCCCTGAGTAAACGCACCATGAGAACCATAAAGCAGAATCTCTTCTGGGCTTTTGCCTACAATACTGCCCTCATCCCGGTGGCGGCAGGGGTATTATATTTTGCCTTCGCGAGTACTGGTGTCCCATCAGGACTTCAATTTATTCTGGGCGATTACGGGTTCCTGAATCCGATTCTAGCCGCAGCTGCCATGGCAGCCAGCTCCATAACAGTAGTGCTTAATTCACTGCGCTTAAGAAAATTTAAGCCAGCCAGATTAGCCGACTAATACAACTTTGAGGAGGGCCGTGTATTACTTTGCCTATGGCGCCAACCTAAACCGTAAGCAGATGCTGGAACGCTGCCCGGACAGTAAGCCTAAATTTATGGTTACCCTGCCCAACTACAAATTGATATTTGTCGGCTGGTCCAGAAAGTGGCGGGGTGGAGTTGCCACCATCAAGCGATTTGGAGGGGAGAAAGTTCTCGGTGGCATTTATGACGTCTCGGAACAATGTTTACGGCAACTAGATAGATATGAAGAAGGCTACGACCGACTCAAGGTTACTGTGTTTACCGAAGTTGACGAGCCCATAGAAGCAATAACCTATATCAAGTCCGGGCAGTTGGAAGAAACACAGCCTTCAAAAGAATATCTTCTTCTTACTCAGCAGGGCTACAGAGATTGGGGACTCATCTAGGTAAAATTATACTGGCCGGAGTTTGCTGTGCTAGAGACTATTATGTTGCCAGTCGTTGCAGGTAACGGTGCGCCTGAAGCGCCGCCTTAGCTCCTTCGCCAGCAGCAACAATGATTTGCTTCTCAGGCACATCGGTTACATCTCCGGCAGCATAAAGCCCGGGCGCCATGGTTTCATTAGCGCAACTGACAGGCACCTCCCCCCATTTATTGAGTTCAACAAGCCCTTTTACTGCTCCAGAGGTGGGTACCAGCCCGATTTCAATGAAAACCCCGGTTACGTCCAGCTGTTTCTTCTCACCAGTTTTGAGGTCTTTTATCAGCACCCCTTCAACTAAATCCTGACCTTTAATCTCCTCTGTTTGATGTTCGGTGAAAATGGTAAGGTTTTTGGCATCGGCTAGCTGGTCAACAAGAATAGGGTCGCCGGTTAACGGAGTCAGCGAAACCAGGTCCACATGCTCAGCGATTTTTATCATATCTAAAGCCGCCTCAAGTGCCGAGTTGCCCCCTCCCACCACCGCCACCCTTTGCCCGGCGAAAACGGGACCATCACAGATGGCACAGTAGGTTACCCCCCTGCCGGTCAACTCTGCCTCACCCGGCACATTCAGCTTCCTGGGACTTTTGCCGGTGGCAAAGATTACCGCTCTTGCCTGATATCTATTATCGCCTTCAGATATAGCTTCAAAGCCCCCTTCAATCTTCTCCAGCTTGGATACCTTTTCACCAATCTTCTGGTCGATGGGAAACTGGCTCACCTGAGTCTGGAACTTATTTATTAACTCCGGCCCCTCAATAAATTGATAGCCAAGATAGTTCTCAATACCCCAGGTATTATTTATCTGCCCGCCAATATCAACGCTAACCAGTAACGTCTTGAGCCGCTTGCGCGCCGCATATACACCAGCACAAAGTCCCGCCGGACCCCCACCTATTATCATCAAATCATACACTGCTGCCTCCTGAATACAAACCAGATAACCTATGATAGCAGGCTATCTAACTTGGTCTGGTTAAACCCGACCATCACTTCATCATCAATAATGACTACGGGGACACTCATTTGTTTTGATTTGTCTATCATCTCCTTAGCTTTTTCCCGATCCGCAGCTACATTGTACTCAGTAAAAGATACACCTTTTCGCGACAGATAATCTTTCGCCCTATGGCACCAGGGACAGGTGGGAGTCGTATAGATAACCACTTTCTTGTCAGCCATTTTTTCACCTCGTCTACAGACATAGTAATAGCATCGTTAATCTTCTGGGTGAATATGTTCACCCACTACGGGATTACCACACACTGGACAGGTAGCCACTAACATCTTCTGGCAATTGGGGCATGCACCAGGAACTTTAGATTCATGCCCGCACCCCGGGCAGACATACTTGACGTCTTGCATCAAACCGCCTCCAACCATTTAGTAGCCAAATCTTATATTCATATACCAAAAGATGTCAAGGATTCTTGTCAAAAGCTTCTGTTCGGTAGTGGTTGGGGGGGTACGTAGTAGAAGCTACGAAAAGGATTAGTTGAAACTATATGCTATAACTTCTTAAACTTCTTAAAAACTCTAGCAACATAGTCATCGGTTAAGTCAAATCCTACTTTACCGCAATTTAGTTTTTCAACTTGTTTCATCCCAAGTGGTTCAAAGATATTTTTATAGTTACGAGGAAAACGCTTCCATGCTTCTCCCCACTCGGCTTCAATGGTAATCAGCAAATCATTTGTTATTCTAGCCATTTGAGGAAATATCCATTCACTTTCTGTGTGTATATGTAACAGAACAGCCATAGTGAATACTAGGTCATACTGTCCATCTCTGAATTCGGTTATTATTGTTTCTACAGGTTCATTGTATATCTTTGTGTGGTTCGCCATATCGGGATAGGTCTGCTTGAGTAATTTGACAGCATTTGTGCTTATTTCTATGCCCTCAAGGTTCACAAAACCTGCTTTATATAGATAGTTCAAATTTCTTCCAACATTACATCCAATCTCAAGGACTTTAATATTTTTCTTAGCGTGTCGCTGTATTATTTCCAATAAAAATTGGCTTTTTACCTCACCATCTATATACGTTTCTGGTAGATTACCACTGTCAGGCTCTCTCCAATAATTATGGATTGTATTCACGTCTGGATGGCTAATTGGCTTGCTGAGAAGATTTAATAGCAACCTAACAAAGCGAAAAGTAGAAATACGACAGAAAACAGGCAAATATACCCGTCTTAAGACGGGTTTAGCGAAAGTAGGAGTAAATTTTGTAATTATACTGAAAGGTGGTAGGTCGCTTAAAGTTAGAATACGATTAGCCTTTTTCTTCTTTGTCACTGATTGTTTGAATTCTATGGAGTGTAAAGTAATGAGTAGTATAGCACTATGAAATATATTCATCAAACAAACTTTTTCACCCCTTTGACACCACCTATCAAAAGGGTCAATTCCAAGAATTAAAGAAAATCAACGAAAATCGAACAGAACCTGTCAAAAGGCACCAGCTAGCCGAATATCCCTCATTTCCATCCTAGGGCCATATATTATAGAATATAAGTGGCGAAAGCTCGAGAAGCAGAACCCTGTTTAAATGTAAAAAGGAGGTTAGCCATGGTAACTGAGCAGGATAAAACCCTGGATGCACTTAAAACAGCTATCCAGATGGAAATCGACGGCAAGAAATTCTATCTGAAAGCGAGTCAGGAAAGCAGTAATGAGCTGGGTAAGAAACTGCTGGAATCGCTAGCTGATGAAGAAGACATTCACCGACAGAAGTTCGGGGAAATATATGAGGCTATCCAGAGTAAAAAGACCTGGCCCAAGACAGATTTTAAGCCTGATGGGGGCATAAGGCTTAGAACCATATTTGCCAGGGCAACTGAAGAGACGAGCTCCGATATAAAGGCTCAGGCCACTGAACTTGATGCTGTACAGACAGCGATGGACATGGAAAACAAGACCTATGATTTCTATCAGACTCAACTCAAGAACGCCACCCATTATGCTGAGAGAGAATTCTACGAGGCTTTAGCCTTCCAGGAAAAGGAACACCACCTAATTCTGCTTGACTATTACGAATTCCTCAAAGACCCGGCAGCCTGGTTTGTTAGCAAAGAACATCCCTCTCTGGATGCCGGCTAAGGCTGCAGACAAAATAGTGTTTAGGAGAGACCGATGGACAAAGATAAAATCATTGCTTTGCTGAACAAAGACCTTCAGGATGAGCATGGTGCCATCATTCAGTATCTGAACCATGCCTACGCTATGGGTGAAGGTGAGATGGCTTGCGAGATTGAGGCACTCGCCAGGGATGAAATGCGCCACTTGGATTGGCTGGCAGAGACCGTAGCCGAGTTGGGCGGCACACCCAGCCTTGAGAGGGGCACTATGCTTATGAGTGGTGAGAGCGTCGCCGACTGGATGGGGAATAACGTGCTGCTGGAAAAAGGCGCCATAAATCAATATCAGGAACACATCAAGCTTATTGATGACCCCAAAATAAAGCGATTGCTGGAACGCATCCTGTCCGACGAAGAATCCCACCACGGTAGTTTTGAGCACTTTATCGAGAAGGCAAAGAGAAAAGGAATGAAGGATATAAGAGGCAGCCGCCAGGACAAGATAACCCGGACGCTCAACTGGGGTGTTGAACATGAGTACACTGTCATCCTCCAGTATCTGCTCCATTCCTACATGACACCCAATAAAGAAGCTCAAGAGCAACTGGCAGACCAGGCTATTAACGAGATGCAGCATCTAGGCTGGCTCGCCGAGGAGATAGTTGGTAGCGGCGGCAATCCAAAAATAGAACACACCGAGGTTGACCAATCAACCAAGACCCCCGATATGCTCCGGGCCGACATTAAAATTGAAAAGAAAGTGGCTGATGCCTACGACCAGGCTGCCAAGGAGACTGAAGACCCTGACCTGAAAAAGCTCCTCCACCGTATAAGAGATAATGAGATATATCATATCGGCGTATTCAATGACCTGCTAAAGGAAGAGGAGAAATAAGACCTGGAAAGGAGGTCAATAAGTGGACACAATAGAAGTACTAAGGAAATCTGACCTTTTTCGTGGCTTGAATGACGAGCAACTTAGAGTATTAGAGAAAATGGCAACTCCCTGTGTATTTGAGCCGGGGACAATTATAAACAAGCAGGATACCAAACTGGACAACGTTTATTTGATTGAAGAGGGTCTCGTGGCAATTTTTCTGGAACTGGGGCCACTGACTGAACGTCAACTGCAAGCTGCCTCTAACTTTGAAACCTTTGGCTGGTCAGCGATGATAGAGCCACACATTTCAACTGCTACCGCAAAAGCCATAGAGAAAACAAAAGCACTGGCCTTTAACGGTAAGGAGCTGTGCGATTTATGTATAACCCAGCCCGAGCTAGGCTGTAGAATATCTAGGGCAGTGGCTCGCGTAGTAGCAGCGAGACTACATAGCGCCTATAACCAGCTATTGGGTGTTACCCACCAGGACTAAACTTCGTACGTTACCCAATTGCCCTTCAATAACAGTTAAGTCAATGAGGTTAATCATGGAATCAGCTACGCAAGGAGGGAAAAAAGTTCTCCCTCCCCCGGAAGAGCTCAGTAAAAAGGCATATATCAAGAGCTTGGATGAATACAGGAAAATTTATCGGGCATCCGTCGATGACCCTGAGGGATTCTGGGCAGAGTTAGCGGGGCAACTGGACTGGTATAAGAAGTGGGACAAGGTACTAGTGGAAGACTTCAAGGAAGCCAAGCACCAATGGTTTGTCGGCGGTAAACTTAACGTCAGTTACAACTGTCTGGACCGACATCTTAAAACATGGCGGAAAAATAAAGCAGCTTTAGTCTGGGAAGGAGACATCGGTGATAGTAAAACACTGACCTACCAGGAGCTGCATTACCAGGTATGTAAATTCGCCAATGTACTCAAGAAACACGGCATTAAGAAAGGTGACCGTGTTTCCATCTATTTGCCCATGACTCTTGAGCTGCCGATTGCTATGCTAGCCTGTGCCAGAATTGGTGCTATTCACAGCGTTGTTTTCGGCGGTTTCAGTGCCGAGGCATTAAGAGACAGAATGCTGGACTGTGGAACTAAACTGCTTATTTGCAGCGATGGCTACTACCGTGGTGGCCGGGTTATCAGGAGTAAGGATAATGCCGATGAAGCTCTTAAGGCATGTCCTGATGTGAAGGATGCGATTGTAGTCAGGAGAGCTGGGATTGGGATAAATATGCAGCCAGGTCGCGACTACTGGTGGAATGACGAAATGGTTGCTGAAGATATCAAGCCATATTGTGAGCCCGAGGTGATGGATTCCGAGGACCCTCTTTTTATTCTGTACACTAGCGGCAGCACGGGAAAGCCCAAGGGAGTCCTTCATACTCAAGCGGGCTATCTGCTGTTTACCTACCAAACGTTTAAGTGGACATTTGATATCAAGGAAGAGGATACTTTCTGGTGCACCGCTGATATTGGCTGGGTCACGGGGCATAGTTATATCGTATACGGGCCGTTAGCCTTTGGCGCTACCAGCCTGATGTTTGAGGGAGTCCCAAACTATCCTCATCCCGATAGATTCTGGGACATTGTGGAAAAGTATCGGGTCAATGTCTTCTATACTGCGCCTACTGCCATTCGGGCTATAATGAGGGAAGGAGACGAGTGGCCAAACAAGCACGACTTAACCTCGCTGCGCATTTTGGGTTCAGTTGGTGAACCAATTAACCCTGACGTGTGGCTGTGGTACTACAATGTCATCGGTAAGGGCAAGTGCCCGGTCGTGGATACATGGTGGCAGACAGAGACCGGTGGCATTTCAATTACCCCTTTGCCAGGAGCAACCCCGCTTAAACCGGGCTCGGCTACATTACCGTTCCCCGGGATTGAGCCGGAGGTATTCACGGACGATGGCTCCGTTGCTGGCGTAAACGAAGGTGGTTACCTGGTAATTAAGAGGCCCTGGCCCGGCTTGATGCGTGGCGTGTATGGCGACCCGGAAAGATTTAAAAATACCTACTTTGTCCGGTTCCCCGGTGTATACACCACCGGAGATGGTGCTAGAGTAGACGAGGACGGTTACTATTGGCTGACGGGGCGAATAGATGATGTTATCAATGTATCAGGTCACCGCATCGGGACCGCTGAGGTTGAAAGTGCTCTGGTGTCTCATGGGAAAGTGGCTGAAGCCGCGGTTGTTGGTATGCCTCATGAAGTCAAAGGGCAAGGCATCTATGCCTATGTCACTTTAAAAGCTGACGTAAAGCAGAGTGAAGCCCTGGAGACAGAACTGAAAGCTCTTGTCCGCAAGCAGATAGGACCTGTAGCTACGCCAGATAAAATCCAATTTGCTGACGCTCTGCCCAAGACGAGGAGCGGCAAGATAATGCGAAGGATATTGGCCAAGATTGCCGCTGGCGATATTCATAATTTGGGGGATATCAGCACCCTGGCTGACCCGTCGGTAATCGTAACTCTGATAGAAGGACGTCGGTAAACCCCAACGCTCAACAAACAATCTCAATCTTATTTCTTGACTGTCCGGCTATGACTGGTTAGACTGAAGACAGCAAACAATGAAAGTTATCGGTCTTACTGGCGGTATTAGTAGTGGCAAGAGCACGGTGTCGCAGTTCCTGGCAGAGCTGGGTGCCGTCATTATTGATGCCGACAAGATAGGTCATGAGGTCCTCAAGCCTGATAGCGAGGTATGGCGTGAAGTAGTAGCTGCTTTTGGCAAGCAGATTATCACCGCTAATGGTGCAATTGACCGTGAAAAGCTGGGGGAAATAGTATTCAGCAACTCTGAGGCTCGAGCCCGTCTGAACCAGATAATGCACCCCCGTATTTATGACATGGTAAAGACTCGGCTTGATGAATACCGGCGACAGGAAGCAGGCATTGTAGTGCTTGAAGCACCCCTTTTACTGGAAGCCGGTTGGACTTCCCTGGTAGATGAGGTATGGGTTACCACCGCTCCTGAAGGTATCGTGCTCAAACGACTCAGAGAACGAACCGGGCTATCCGAGAAGGACTCCTTAGCTCGTATCCGCTCCCAGCTACCCGCTGAGAAACGGGTAAAGCATGCCGATGTGGTCATAAATGCCGATTGCAGTCTTGGGGAGCTAAAAGCAAAGGTAAAAGAACTCTGGCAGGAGCTTCAGGCTAACATTTGACACCTAGCTACAGCAACTGGTATAATGCTTGGGTTTTAGGAGGCTAAAAATTTACGCTATTATTGAAACTGGTGGCAAACAGTATAAAGTGACTCCCGGTGAGATTATAGATGTGGAACGCCTGGACGTGACCGAGGGCAATACTATCGAGCTGGACAAAGTATTGCTTATCGCTGAGGGCGATAAGGTGACAGTAGGCAGGCCCACTGTTGACGGAGCAAAAGTAATTGCTACCTCGCAGGGAGAGGGCAAAGGCAAGAAAGTCATTGTTTTTAAGTATAAGCCCAAGGTGCGCTACCAAAAGAAGACGGGGCACCGCCAGCTTCACACCAGACTGGTTATTGATAAGATAATTACGCCGGAGACGGCACAAAGCAAGCCGACCAAAAAGACTCACCGGCGTAAAAAAGAGGTGATAACAAGTGGCACATAAAAAGGGAGGCGGCTCCAGCCGCTTAGGTCGTGATAGTCAGTCCAAGCGGCTCGGGGTGAAGAGATATGCCGGGCAGGAGGTAAAATCGGGGACTATTTTGGTCCGGCAGCGAGGCACACGTATTCGCCCCGGCAACAATGTGGGTGTCGGCAGGGATTATACCCTCTTTGCCCTTATTGACGGCATCGTTAAATTTGAGCCAGCCAGCAATAACCGGAGAAAGGTTAGCGTTTACGCTAGCTAAATAGCATGAAGGATAAGATTCACCCCAAGTATTACACCGATGCCCAGGTAGTTTGCTCCTGCGGCAATACTTTTACCACCGGCTCTACCAGTAAATTGCTGAAGGTTGAGCTGTGCAGTAAGTGCCACCCGTTTTTCACCGGTGAACGCCGGATGGTGGATACTACCGGACGGGTGGAGCGGTTTAAGAAGCGCTACAAGGTAAAGGATTAAACAAACACACCAGAAAGGCAGGAGCGGGATGATTAAACCGCTCCTTTTTCTTTATTAAGAGGTGTTATGGGCAAGAGATTTTATTATGGGGGGCAGGCGGTTATTGAGGGGGTAATGATACGAGGGCGAAAGGCCATGGTAACCGCTGTGCGTCGTCCTAACGGTGGGATGGCTATGGATGTCCGGCCGCTGTCACCCATCTATACCGGCTGGATGAGGAGAACCCCCTTAATGCGAGGCATCATCGTCTTGATCGAAGCTATGGCATTGGGCATTAGGAGCCTGCTCTACTCGGCTAATGTATCTCTGGAAGAAGAAAAGGAGGAGATTTCAGGGAAAACGGCCTGGGCTATGATTGCTGTAGCCCTGGTCTTGGCTATCGTCCTGTTCCTCATCATCCCTCTTTTCCTCACCAGACTAATTAATCCCTACATCGGCTCCTCTCTGGTATTTCACCTCATTGAGGGTTTTATCCGGATAGTTATTTTTATCGCCTACCTCAAGTTAGTCGGACTGATACCTGACATTAAGCGAGTATTTACTTATCACGGTGCCGAGCACAAAGTAGTAAATGCCTTTGAGGATGGTGTGCCAATGGAGGTGGAAGCAGTCAGAAAATATAATACGGCTCATGTGCGTTGCGGCACCAGCTTTCTATTTGCAGTGCTGATTATTGCCATCGTGGTTTTTTCTCTTGTTGGTCGACCCTCGCTCTGGCTGATGGTGCTGTCACGAATCCTCCTCATCCCGGTCATCGCCGCCCTCGGCTATGAGGTCATCTACTTTGGCGCCAATCACATTAAAAACGCACTGGTCAGGGCAGTCCTGGCTCCCGGGTTGTGGCTACAAGCATTGACTACCAAAGAACCCGAGGATAGCCAGATAGAGGTTGCCTTATCGGCAATAAAGAAGGTGGTAGAGATTGACCAGCTTGAAGAAGCGGCTCAGCTCTCCTCTTGACGACTTGTCTCTATATCCCGCTTGGTTAGCTGCTGAAAAAAGCAGGTCTTATTACCGGTGTGGCATACTGGACCGGTAGGTTGTGCCTTAACCAGAATAGTATCACTATCGCAATCCTTCCATACTGAGCGTACCAGGAGACGAATGCCTGAGGTTTCCCCTTTGTGCCACAGCTCTTGCCGACTGCGACTGTAAAACCAGACTTCACCACTAGATAGAGTTCGGCGCAGTGCTTCCTCATTCATATAGCCCAGCATCAGCACCTCGCCGGTATCGTCATCTTGAACTATGGCTGGAATAAGTCCCTTTTCATTAAACTGCAACTGGCTCTCTATCTACCTCACCCCCTTAATCCCCCTCTCCTTCAAAGGAGAGGGGGAAGAAGTTATGTTAGAGGGACTTCGTCCCTCCTTTAACTCTCCCTCTGGCTCCCCCCTCCTCACACCTGGCTAAGGGTAGCCAGAGCTTGCTTCAGATTGATGTCTCCAGTGTAAAGTGCCTTGCCGACTATAGCCCCCTCAGCACCAAGCTTCTTCAGCACTCTGAGATGGTTTACCGATGAAATACCACCGGCGGCAATGACCGGTAGCCCTATGGCATCAATCAGCTCAGCAATAGCAGCAAAGTTAGGCTCGGTGAGTGTGCCATCACGAGTAATATCGGTGTAGATAAAACGCTTTACCCCAAGCCGTACCATGGATTTGGCAACTTCTATAGCCGTTAGCTCCGTTTCCTGGCGCCAGCCATGTGTCGCAATGTGCCCCTCACGGGCATCAATGCTAACAATAACAGATTCGCGGAACTTACGACATGCCCTCTCAATAAGGTTGGGATTTTCCACGGCGGCTGTGCCCAGAATGACACGCTCTATATCAGCCTTAAGCAATTCCTCTATTGTCTCCAGTCGGCGGATGCCGCCACCCAGCTGAGTAGGAATTAATACGGCACTGGCTATCTCTTTAATAATAGTCAGATTGCGGATTTTTCCGGTAGCGGCACCATCAAGGTCAACAATATGCAGTTTTGGTGCTCCCAGCGACTGCCACTTTAGAGCTACTTCCAGCGGGTCATCGGAGAATACCGTTTCCTCATCGTAGTTGCCCTGATACAGGCGGACGCACTGGCCACCTCTAATGTCTATAGCCGGGATTATGTCTATCGCCGTTTTACCTCTCTTTTCTCTGTATTATAAGTTAGTGTTGTCCTGAAAACAATGTTCCCTCCAACTCGTTGGTGCATTTTAGTATATTGACAAAATTGGTAGCAACGCATAGAATTAAAATGAATTAAGCTGTTAGCCATCGACCTGTAGGGCGGTGAGCCGCTTAAAGTCCTTAACAATGTTAGTCGCTTGGATCAGGCATGACCGAGACGGCAAAAATTGCATTTTGAATGCCTTCTTCGGCTATGTCGGAGAGGGCTTTTTTATGATTTTACGAGGGGAGAATTAAAATGCTCAAAATAGGCTTCATCGGGGCGGGAACAGTAGGCACCGCTTTGGCTCAACTACTGAACAGTAAGGGCTGCCAGGTGGTAGCCGTGTCCAGCAGAAGTTTAACCTCAGCCAAAAAGCTGGCAGAGGCAGTTGGTGGCTGTCGTCTTAAGGACAGTCAAGGAGTAGCTGACACCGCTGAGCTTATCTTCATCACCACTCCCGATGATGCTATTGCCTCGGTTGCATCTCAAGTACAGTGGCACAGCGGGCAGAGTGTAGTACACTGTAGTGGTGCTGAGTCCACCGATATTCTGGAACCGGCCAAGAAATCAGGCGCCAGAGTTGGTGCCTTTCATCCCCTGCAGACCTTCGCCAGTGTAAAACAAGCGGTAGAAAATATACCGGGCTCAACATTCGCCATAGAAGCTGAGGAACCCCTGCTAAGCACGCTTAAAGATATGGCTACCGCGGTTGATGGTGACTGGATAGAGTTAAAGGCAGGTGACAGGGTAGTTTACCATGCAGCCGCAGTCATTGCCTGTAACTACATGGTAACTCTGGTCAAACTAGCTACCGACCTGTGGCAAACCTTCTCCATTCCACCACAGCAAGCCACCCAGGCATTACTCCCGCTACTGCACGGCACACTCAATAACATTGACACTATCGGCATACCTCAATGCCTCACCGGGCCGATTGCTCGTGGTGATACCGGGACAATTAAGAAACATCTTGACGCTCTGCAAAAAGTAGCCCCCACCCTACTCCCCACCTATAAAGAGCTCGGCCGCCAGACCACCCCGATTGCCCTAGCCAAGGGGAGAATCAATAAACAACAGGCCCGGGAGCTACAGAATATATTAAAGACCTGAATAAATAAGGAGGAACAAATGCGCGTTACAATTAACCAGATAAAAGAAATGAAACAAAAGGGTGAGAAAATTGCTATGCTCACCGCCTACGACTACACCACCGCCAAGATAATTGATGAGGTGGGAATACCGCTAATACTGGTTGGAGATAGCCTGGGAATGGTAGTCCTTGGTTACGAGACAACCATACCGGTAACTACCGAGGAGATGCTACACCATACCAAAGCTGTGGTCAGGGGTGCCAAACAGGCGATGATAGTTGGTGATATGCCATTCATGACTTACCACATCAGTGTCTCACAGGCACTTGAGAACGCGGCTCGTTTCATTCAAGAAGGAGGCGCTCAGGCAGTTAAACTTGAAGGTGGTGTAACCGTCGCCGAAAAGGTGCAGAGAATCGTGGAATGTGGCATCCCGGTTATGGGTCATATCGGACTTACCCCGCAGTCAATCCACCAATTCGGCGGTTTTAAGGTACAGGGTAGAACCCCGGAAGCTGCCGCCAGGCTACTTAAGGACGCCAAAGCTCTGGAAGAGGCAGGCGCCTTTTCCATCGTCATGGAGACTGTCCCCACCCCCCTGGCCAAGCTTATTACCGGCAGTATAAGCATTCCTACCATCGGCATCGGTGCTGGCATAGGCTGCGACGGTCAGGTTCAGATTATAAATGACATTCTGGGTTCGTTTACCGACTTCGTCCCCAAGCATGCCAAACAATACGCCAAGCTTGCTGATATTATGTCAAGTGCCATCACCGAATATTACAACGAGGTAAAAGCCGGCAGCTTCCCTACTGACGAGCAAAGCTTTGCCATGGATGAGAGCCTGCTAGCCGGGCTGACCAAATAGACCTCCTTTCTGCATAACCTCCCCTCTTGAAAGAGATTAAATTAACGGGGCGCTCAAGAGGGGTGAAGCCCCTAATATACTTATAGGGAGTTTTAGAGGGGCGAAGCCCCTCTCTAAAATCTCTTCCCCCTCTCCTTTGAAGTAGCAGGTAACAAAGGAGAGTTAAAGAGAGGCGAAGCCTCTCTTATAATATTCTTCCCCCTCTCCTTTGAAGGAGAGGGGGATTAAGGGGGTGAGGTAGAAATACTCCTATGAAAGTCATTGAAACAATAGACGAGATGAGGCGGTCAAGACAGCAGCTCGCTGAGCCGGTGGGCTTCGTGCCGACCATGGGCTACCTCCATGAGGGCCACCTGTCTCTGGTCAGACGAGCCGTGTCCGAGAACCCTTCAACAGTAGTCAGCATATTCGTCAATCCGGCGCAATTTGCTCCACACGAAGATTTCAACACTTACCCCCGCGACACTCAGCGTGACCTGTCTCTGCTGGAAAAGGAAAAAACCGACATCGTCTTTATGCCCTCAATGGCCGAGATGTATCCTCCCCGGTTCAATAGCCGGGTGGAGGTCGACAAGGTTACCGAGCGGCTGGAGGGGGCTTCCCGTCCTGTTTTCTTCCGGGGCGTTACCACCGTTGTTGCCAAGCTGTTTAACATCGTGCAGCCGACCCGAGCCTACTTCGGGCAGAAGGATGCCCAGCAGGCAATAGTCATCAAAAAGATGGTGGCTGACCTCAATATGAACCTGGAAATAGTTACCCTGCCCACGGTGCGTGAACCCGATGGCCTGGCGATGAGCAGTCGTAATGCCTACCTTAACCCCGAGCAGCGCCAGGCAGCAACCGTCCTCTACCAGGCGCTCACTCTGGCTCAGCGATTATGGTCACAGGGAGAAAGAGACGCCGAGCACCTGCGACAACAGATGACCGACCTCATCCAGAAACAGCCGCTGGCAACCATTGATTATGTCAGCATCGCCGACGCCGAGACACTGGATGAACCGGATACGGTCGAACCCCCGGCTCTGGCATCACTGGCGGTAAAAATCGGCAAGACGAGACTGATAGATAATGTGGTGCTGGAGTGAGGTTTGAAGATAGTTTTACACTCTATTATCCGATAGTAAATTGAGGGTAATAGTGAGTGCGGAATGTAGTTGGGACTATTGGAAAAGGGTTGACTTTATCTATTTAGACTCAGCAAGCTTCACCTTAACTGCCTGCGGACGACCATCACGTCCCTGACCCTTCTCAAATTCCACTTCCTG
>JAUXAC010000067.1 GCA_030615035.1 Dehalococcoidia bacterium
TCGCAGCCATATCCGAGGATGGGCTCACCATCAGCCAGCACTTCGGTCGGGCACCGCTCTATGTAGTGGTCACAGTGGAGGCTGGCAAAATCGTGAGCAAAGAAACACGAGCCAAGACTGGGCATCATACCTTTGCTGCCCGACATCATACCTTTGTTTCTCATCGTCCTCCCGATTTAGCTTCTGGCGAAAGGCATGGCTATGATGCTGGCTCACAAGTAAGGCATGAGAGTATGGCTGAGACTATCTCTGACTGTCAGGTTCTTATCGCTGGCGGTATGGGTTGGGGAGCCTATGAAAGCATGCAGAGTTACAATATTAAGCCTATTATCACCGAGGTAAAAAGTATCGATGAAGCTGTGCGGCTCTATCTAGATGATAAACTAACGAATCTAATGGAAAGGTTGCACTAGAAAGTTTAATGGCAACAGGAGAACAATAAAGCGACACACTGAGGGCACAAAAAAATAAAGGAGGTGAGCTAAAATGGAAACTAACCTGATTTATTGTGGTGACAATCTTGAGGTCTTGGCTAAATTCCCTGAGAAATCGGTTGACCTTATCTATGCTGACCCCCCTTTCTTCAGCAACAAGCAATATGAAATCATCTGGGGCAATGGAGCTGAGATGCAGGTTTACGAAGATAGGTGGAAGGGTGGCATCAATGTCTATATTGAGTGGATGAAGGAAAGACTTTGGCAGTGCTCCCGGGTATTGAAGGATACCGGTTCAATTTATCTGCATTGTGATTGGCACGCCAGTCACAGGTTAAGAGTAGCGATGGATGACATATTTGGAGAGAGTAATTTTCAAAACGAGATTATCTGGTCATACCGGACTGGCGGAGCAAGTAAGACTAGGTTTGCCCGAAAGCACGATAATATACTCTTTTACGCTAAGCCAAAGCATATCTTTAACCCCCAATACGTGCCTTATGTAATGGGAGGCATTCTAGAAGATGATGAAGGGCTTTATCAGATACAGAAGGGCAAGAGAGTTGATTTTAACCCAAAGGGGGCTCTGATGCCTGATGTTTGGGAGATTTCCTATGTTGGTAGTGTATCAAAAGAACGTCTAGGCTATCCTACCCAGAAACCTGAAGCCCTACTCAAGCGTATCATTGAGGCATCTTCTAACAAGGATGACATTGTGTTAGACCCCTTCTGTGGCTGTGGCACGGCCCCAGTAGTGGCTCACCAGCTCAACAGAAAATGGATTGGCGTTGATGTATCGCCAATAGCCTGTAGCCTAATGAAAGACAGATTAAACAAAGTCGGCGCCAGTGATGTTCGCATTATGGGAGCTCCTGCTACCATTAAGGAGCTCAAAAGTCTTGAGCCCTTCCAGTTCCAGAACTGGGTTATCGACCGCATTGGTGGAGTGCCTAGTGATAAGAAGTCCCGCGATATGGGTATTGATGGCTACACCTTTATGGCACGAGAGCCAGTCCAAGTTAAGCAGTCAGAAGGAGTAGGTAGAAATATAGTAGATAACTTTGAGACAGCCATCAGGAGGAAGCATAAGACCACTGGTTATATCGTAGCCTTCAGCTTTGCTAAGACTTCTTACGAAGAGGCAGCCAGGGCAAACCTGGAGGATAAGCTAGACATAAAGCTAGTGCGTGTTGATGAGATGGATAATTATTTTTGATGGGAAGTAAACATAATGCGACACCCTGAAGGCACAGGAACAAAGAGAAAAGGAGGTGTACGATGCCTGTATATGTAACATTAGTAAAGTTTATACCAGAAGAGCCAAGAAGCATTGATGATATCGGGAAAGCGTTTAAGGTAGGAAGGGAGATGGCGGAGGAAATGGGAATCAAGCCGATTAGTGCTTATGCCACGTTGGGACCCTATGACATGATGTTGATATACGAGGCGCCCGATGAGAAAGTCGCCGCCGATATGTCTATGTCCTTCCGTGGACAAACGGAGACTTGGACGTTAATCCCAATGGAGGAGTTTGCTACGGAGATGAAGGCTCCGTGATGTGACATCATAAGGAATACTAGAAAAGGAGGAGCAGAAATGAAGTGGAGTGGCAATATAACACTTGAGATGGATGGGAAGGAGGATACATACTCGCCTGGCTCTATAGAAGTAGACCGCTACGGGGACGAAGAAATTGCTTTGAAGGTAACCAGTGGGGATGAGAGAGCTAAAGCAGTAATCCGGTTCTCAGTGCAAGAGTGCAAAGGTCTTACAACAGAACTCATACATAGCCTCAAGTGAGGCTGCCGTTGATTGAAGACCTGGATTTGAGGCAAGCTGCCAGCGGATGTAATCTCTGGAGCCTCTCCTACCAGAAGTAGCCGTGTATGCTCTCCCATTCTCCTTCTATGCCTTTCACATTGGGAGGAATGTCTTTGAACTGTTGCCTGAGTTCTTCAATTTCCTCCAGCAGATCTTCTATATATCTCCTGGGGTGCTGCTTGTTGCGGCTGTTCACCACTTTCTCCTGTAGCAGGTTGTGCAAGTCATGTTTTGCACTACTTCCGGGACAGCATAGCTTTGGCCCTATCCCAGGCCAGCCTCCCATATGGAACTCGTTTGATTCACAACCACATATACCACATTTGTAAACCTGTTTTGACCTCCAGTACTCTCCTCTCTGGAAATCAGTTTGTCTGTATTCACTCTTTGCCATGTCATATAGTTTCATTGTTTGCCCCCTTTCTGAGAGACCCATTTGTGTCAAAGAGGTTAGAAATATTTATCCATCTCATTAATCCGCACCAGCTTGATGTCCAAACTATCCTCTAGTTTTGCCCTAGCTGCCTCCTCATAGGCGAAGGTGTAGCAAAAACACAGAGTATTGTTACATCAGAGGATGACGATGTTGTTGCCCCAGAAGTAACAAATATTATCCCTTGCTGGTTTTCTTTTCGGCTTGCTTCTTTAGAAATTCAACGAGAGCCATAACCACCTTCAGCCCCTCATCCGACATCCCTTCCAAAGCAGCCTTCAGCTCCGCCAGGTTATCAGCCATAACTCACCCCTTCTTTTTAGGCTTCTTGCCTACATACTTGGCAATAAGACCTATACGAATTGACTTACCCCCATACTTATCTATAAGTGCCATAGGTTAATCTCCTTATCTCTGCTTTTGTCGTAGATTATACTTTAGCTGAATGGGAAAGTCAACTAGTAGTTGTGTGCTTGCTCACGCTATGAACTGTTTGCTAGTCTGTGGAAGTGATGCGACAATAGAAATGAGGAGTTAATTAAATGGGTCTCGGTGAAAGACTTAGAAACAGAAGGCAAGCTCTAAAACTTACCCAGCAAGAGCTAGCGGAAAGTCTTGGGGTGACACCACAGCACATCTCAGCTATAGAGCAGGATGCCCGAGCTCCTTCTCTGCCCTTCCTTGCTAAATTGGCCGAGGAATTAGGAGTAACTGTTGATTACCTCGTAACAGGTAAGGAAGGGGCTATCACCGATATCATACCGGCGATAAAGGCTGATAAAACTCTGAATTTGGAGACAAGGAGAGCGCTGATAACTTTAGTGCAGGCACTTCGTGCCGATGTTGATAAGCGAGACTCCCTATAATGAGTAACGGATTTGCTGTCGCCCTCTTCTACCTTCTCGGCAAGCAGGTCATAATCCAGCTCACCACGGCCTGAACTGGTTCTACTTGTCGTGCTTCACAACTTGCCGGCAATCTCGGTGATTAG
>JAUXAC010000128.1 GCA_030615035.1 Dehalococcoidia bacterium
ATTCAAGAAATGGTTGCCATAGGTCTGCGCAGAAGCGGGCTTGATGAAAAAACAGCTGGGTATATTATTCGCCGGGGCAACCAGATACTGAAGAAGCGGGACAGTAAGATGCTCAATAAGTTGTCAGAGTACGGCCTTCGCAGGCTCGTGAAGCTTTTAGAGATGCAAACCGAGGAATTCATGGACTTTGTGGAGGACTACTGTTTTACTTTCACCGAGAGGCACTGGTTTGTGCTCGAAACGGAGCATAAAAAGACGATTGAAGAGCTCATCCAGTCCTGCATTAACGTGGCGGACAGCAGAATTACAACTGCTAATTTCCCAAACCCGAAACCCGGTCCGTCCAAAGCGGGTTACATACTTGTTGAGTTTGAAAATCGCCCAGTGACTTGTGATGAGGCGAAGGACATTCTGGAGAATGAAGGTTATGTGCTCGCTAATCTCCGGGAACTTATTGCTTTTACCAAGTGCGGACTGGTATCACCTTATCCGGTTGTTGCGCTTGGTTCTCCCTGGTGCGACAAGCAGTCCCGTGACCATGTACTCGTTCTTCATAGCTATTGCAGCAAAATACTTGGAGTCCGCCCTGGTACGATTAGGCACTTTCTCCAGCTTGCGAGTATTTCCCGGAAACTTGAGCCCTCTGCCTATTTCCTCGTCCGCGTTCCAATGAAACACCAGATAGTTACCGAGAAATGCCCTGGAGTAGGGAAGAAACAGTAAGTGACTAATGAAGGGGTTTATATTATGGAAAATAGTACCATCCAAAAATTTTTAGATTACCTGAAATATGAGAAGCGCTTCTCCGAGCACACAGTCAAAAATTATGGCGCTGACCTGGACCGGTTCGTTGAGTTCCTGATTGATCTGGCTGGCGTGCCGCCTCCAGAGAGTATTGACCAGCTGCTCCTTTCAGCGGACACGAACAAAGTCAGGGCATATCTGGCCTTTCTGAACGAGAAGCAGTATTCCAAAGCGACCACAAGACGCAAACTGGCTGCGCTGCGGAGCTTTTACACGTTCCTTGTTAAAAGGAGCCAGATTAGCTCCAATCCGGCTAGGGCAGTTAAAATGCCGGAGCCGGATAAGAAGCCGCCACAGTTCCTGGAGTATGAAGAAGTGAAGAAACTGCTTGATACTCCGCCTGTTAATAACTGGCTGGGCGCAAGAGACAGAGCAATCCTGGAGATGCTTTACAGCACGGGCATGAAGACCAGTGAGCTTATGGCCCTGAATCAGGACGATATAGACTTCCTGGGCGAGGTCGTGCACATCAGGGGCAAAGGCAAAAAGGAAAGGATTGCACCCATCGGTTCATCCGCCTTGGAGGCCATCCGGCACTATATGGAGCTCAGGAACAAGCGGGCGCAAAGCGACAGCAACCTTGATTCCAAAATTTTGTTCGTGGGCAGCCGGGATGGCCTACGGTTCAGTACCCGCAGCGTCCGCCGCATCATGGACAAATATCTTAAAATGGCCGGACTGGACTCCTCAATCAGCCCTGGCACCCTGCGGCACAGCTTCGCAGTACATATGTTAGATAACGGT
Organism: Dehalococcoidia bacterium; assembly: GCA_030615035.1. Next base: position 1,549 of record JAUXAC010000128.1, read on the forward strand.
GCAGATTTAAGGAGTGTCCAGGAGTTGCTTGGGCATCAGAAACTGTCAACAACGCAGGTTTACACTGACATTATGCAAACGAACAGGACAAAAATAGTGGTTGCTGGGAAATAGATACCGCCACCTCCCAAAGTGCGCGGGACAGGACCGGAAGGGAAGGAAACCAATGGTCCTGTCTTTTTATTTTGTCAACTTAACGGGACTTATCTGAATTTATATCACTGTGTTTTGCAGCTAATTACACGCCTAAATGGGGCGAAAGGTTTATAAACACAATGGTTAATTCTTATAGTAGGTTTTACGCAAGACATGGCAAAGACAGATTGCAGGGTGTTGATTCATGGCAAGGGAAGAAAAGATAAACTACAAAAAGCCGGATTATGTCAGCTCAGAGCAGGAAGAGGACATATATTCTGACAGGATAACAAAGGAAGACAGGCCCATAATCAATATAGAGAAGGTCCTGGAGGAGCAGCCTGCTGAGATTCTCACCCAGATAAAAAGGGTGACC
>JAUXAC010000221.1 GCA_030615035.1 Dehalococcoidia bacterium
CCTAAGTCATGTTCAATGAATTTGCATGTATGGGGGCCAACGTCTCTATCGGCCGCTTTTTTGGCGTATTCTAGTTTCTGGTTTGTCTCTTCCACTGTATATTTGGGATGCGGTGCTGACAACTTGTGGGCTTTTTGCTTACCTGGCTCGCCTAAGAAAGAGAAAATAGCACACAGACTCCACCAATGCTGCTCGGACAAAACGTCGGCATCATCTTGGCAATGACGCATGAAAGCACACTTCTCTAATAGCTTCTCAACGGCTAGTGCATTGAACTCATCGGATCGGGGCTCTCCTTTGGCACGAGGTTCCTCCTCCAGCTTTTTTGGTTTCGGCCAGTCGCATTTCTCATCCCCAACGCAAAAGGTGGAAATTGTTGGTTTATCCTTTATCAAAGAGCAGAAATAGCCTTTTCGATCCTCTGCTATCCTTACTCTAGCCTCAAGGAAGGAGGTATCGTTTAGTGGGGGCCTGTTTTTTTTATCCCATTCCTGGAGTAGCCAGAGCGCCTCCTCGGGCTTGGCAAACTGCACGAGATAATGCCTAGCCAAGGCAAGGGTAGCAGCGGCCCTTTGTTGCTCGTCAACACCCTGGGATACAATTTCGAGGCAGGGGGGGTGTTTTTTGCGTCTGCCGGTAACCTCTTTGGCCTGCAAGGGCTCGCGGAGCCCGAGTTCGACCAGCCTTCTCACGATGAAGCCGGCCAGGTCATCGGGCTTGTGTATTTGCTCAACACCTATTGCTTCATAGAGCACGCCATCGGGGTGGAGAGAGGGTGGTGCCACAGTAAAATTGCCATCGGAGCGGATTTCAAGCCAGGATTCATTCTTATCTTTGCCTACCTTTTGGCTCTTAATCGGGGTATCAGAGCGAAGCCAGATATGATAACCGCGAACAGATTTGGTAATAAAGGTTGCCTGGGGTAACTTTTGCCAGCGTTCTTCACCAAAAAATTCCCGGGCGCCGCCCTGGTCATTAAAAGCCAATATCACTAGCCCCCGGCTGATACCACCACAGAGCACACCGATGTTGGTAGG
>JAUXAC010000160.1 GCA_030615035.1 Dehalococcoidia bacterium
CCCAGCAGCAGCCCCGGCAGCTTCAGGCAAACCAGAAGAAAAGAAGGAAGAGAAAAAGGCAGAAGAGGAAGAGAAAAAGGCAGAGGAAGCAGTGGAAGGCATCTCAAGCCTCTTCGGATAGATTAGACATATGTCTAATAAACAGAACCAGGGAAATGCTCAGTTTGGAAAATCAGGGCATGGTTTAGCCTTTGCAGGCCTTCTTCTAATTTCAGTTTTTTCCACTTAAAAAACTTTCCCCCAATTATAAAAGGGATTTTATGACCAGGACTATCTTAGAGACCAACCTGAAGGGACTTGGCTCTCTCCAGAGGGGTAAGGTCAGGGACATATACCAACCCTCTGGAAAGGATTATTTATACCTTGTAGCAACAGACAGGATTTCTGCGTTTGACTCCATCCTCCCGGTAGGCATACCACACAAGGGGTACATACTTACCCAGATTTCAAAGTTCTGCTTCCTTAGCACAAAAGACTTCGCAGAGAACCATTTTCTGGACAGCCCTGACCCGAATGTTATGGTGGTGAGGAAACTCACCCCCTATCCTGTGGAGGTTGTTGTAAGGGGCTACCTGATGGGCTCTGCCTGGAGAGCGTATGAAAAAAGCCAGAGGGATTTCAACGGGACTGTGCTCCCTGACGGGCTTGTTGAGAACCAGGCGCTTGAGAAGCCCATAATCACGCCGACGACAAAGGCAGAGGCCGGGACGCATGACGAGGACATAACAGACCAAGTGATTGTAGGGAAGAACTTGGTTGATGCCAGGGTCTGGTCAATGATAAAAGATATGTCAATTGAGCTCTACAACGCAGGAAATGGACTTGCAGTAAAGAATGGTGGAGTAGTCTTTGATACAAAATTCGAATGGGGCTATTGCGGAGGGCATGCGGCTGTCCTCATGGATGAAATCTTCACACCGGATTCCTCAAGGATAGGGGATTTGGTTTCATATAGGGCAAGATTTGAGGCAGGCGAGAGACCAGAATGGTATGACAAGGAATTTGCCAGGGACTGGCTGAAGGGGCAGGGATGGATGGGAGCCCAGGATGGGCCTATTCCAAAAATCCCTGTTGAGGTGGTCCAGGAAACATCCAGGAGATACCAGCGCGGCTACGAGATAATGACAGGCTGGGAATTCAAGCCGCCATCAGAGCCGCCCACAGAAGATAGGATAATGGCAAATATACATCAGAGTCCAGTGCCGGGGTGATTTCTATGCCTTCCCAGATACCTACTGAGGAGCTGGACAGGGCTTTTAAGGAAATAAAGAAGCTTGAGGGCTACCTCCCCCCTTCTGCAGTAAGGTATCTTGAGAAGGATGTAATAGGATATTTGTCGCCAGATGCAATCCATAGCTACTCCCTGGAGGTTCTGAGAACATATGCGCATGTCCTGGGCGAAAGGGGCAAAATACCAAGGGAGGTGGCAGAGGAGATAACGCAGAAGGTCAGAAGGGAGAATGTCCCCTTTCTGGATTCCAGGGACTGGGAGGAGAGGATAAGGCATGATGTTAGAGGAATGGTCAGGAATGCCCAGGAAAAACTCAGCGATAGGGCAAGGTCCTTTGCTTATCCAGGAATGACAAGCTATGATGTTTTGAACACTGCCCAGAGCCTTGCCCTGAAGGATGCCGCCTTTGAACTTATGATACCAAAATCCCTGAAG
>JAUXAC010000018.1 GCA_030615035.1 Dehalococcoidia bacterium
AGCTTCTTATACATAATTTCATCAATGAGGGTGCTCTTACCACTCCCTGAGACCCCGGTTATACAAACGAACTTGCCCAAGGGAATATGAACATCTATGTTTTTCAGGTTGTTTTGCTTAGCCCCTTTTATTACTATTTCCTGGGCTGAACCAGGACGACGCTTTGGTGGCAAAGGAATCTGCTTGATGCCGCTAAGATACTGACCGGTTATTGATTCCTTGCAATTCATAATATCGGTCAGAGTCCCTGTGGTCACAATCCAGCCACCATGCTCACCGGCTCCAGGCCCCATATCAATAATATAGTCGGCAGCTCGCATCATAGCTTCATCATGCTCCACAATCAATATAGTATTACCTAGGTCCCTCAGTCTCTTCAGAGTCTCAATCAAGCGAAAGTTATCAGCTAGGTGCAGACCCACTGTCGGCTCATCACAAATATAAAGCACACCCATGAGCCCACTGCCAATCTGGGTCGCTAGGCGAATTCGTTGTGCCTCACCCCCGCTCAGGGTAGCTGAGGGGCGGTCAAGGGTAAGATAGTCCAGACCTACATCCTTGAGGAAGCCAAGACGGGCTTGAATCTCCTTGAGAATTTGGCGGGCTATCATCTGCTCGCGCTCAGTAAGTATAGTTTTCCTACCATCGCTAATAGTAGTTGCCCAATCTAATGCTTGAGTAACTGACATTGAGCTAATGTCAACAATATTTTTCCCCCCAATGGTTATAGCTAACGACTCTGGTTTAAGCCTCTTACCTTGACAAGCGGGACACGGTGTGGACACCATATAGCGTTCAATCTCGGCCCGAGTACGCTCTGACTGAGTATCCTGACTTAGACGCTCCAGGTAGGGAATCACCCCCTCATAGCCAGTAAAATATTCTCTGACCCGACCATAACGATTCCGGTGTTTTACTAGCTCTCCCCCTTCCCCATAGAGTATGACTTTAAGGTGACGTTTGCTTAGCTCTTTAACCGGGGTATGAAGAGAAAAGCCATAGCGTCTAGCTAGTATTTCTAGCTCATTAGTATGCCAAGAGGACCACCACCCGGGGTGAATTGCCCCTTGAGCTATGGAGAGCTCTTTATTGGGGATAACAAACTCGGGGTCTATCTCCAGCTTAACCCCTAAGCCGGTGCAGGCAAGACAGGCACCATGAGGACTATTAAAGCTAAATGTTCGGGGAGCAATCTCACCCAGGCTAATTCCACAGTGGACGCAGGCAAAGTGCTCTGAGAACAACAATTCCTCACCATCAATAATAGAAACCAGCACCACCCCTGCCCCAAGCTTGAGGGCAGTTTCTACTGAATCAGCGATGCGGCTTTGGCTACCGTTTTGGCCAACTACCAATCTATCCACCACCACCTCAATGGAGTGCTTCTTGTTTTTATCAAGTTGGAACTCCTCAGACAGGTCATAGATATGTCCATCGACCCGAACCCTGACATAACCCGCCTTGCGCAAATCATCAAACACTGCCTGATATTCACCCTTGCGGCCTCTAATCAGTGGCGCCAGAATCATAATACGACTACCTTCAGGGGTATTCTGGGTAGCATCCACAATCTGCTGCACTGTCTGCATAGCAATCTCTCGCCCGCACTTGGGGCAATGGGGGTGACCAACTCGGGCAAAAAGCAGACGCAGGTAATCATAGGTCTCGGTTACAGTGCCCACTGTAGACCGTGGATTCCGACTCGGACCCTTCTGGTCAATGGAAATGGCTGGGCTTAAGCCCTCAATATAATCAACCTCAGGCTTTTCCATTCTGCCCAGAAACTGGCGAGCATAGGCAGATAGAGATTCCACATAGCGGCGTTGGCCTTCGGCATAAATGGTATCAAATGCCAACGAACTCTTGCCCGAGCCGGAGACGCCGGTAATAACCACCAGCTTATCACGAGGGATAACTACATCTATATTCTTTAGGTTATGCTCACGAGCCCCTTTGACAACTATAGCATCTAATGCCATATCTTTCTCCAACCGAGAGTATTGTAGCACTAGAGCTTAATGTGTAACAAGAGCACACCCTGTTGACAGTCCAAAGTTATAACTAAATTCCGCGCGTACACAGGTTTATCTCTGTGATTTGAGGTATTGACAAACCCCCATTAGAGAACTAAACTCAGGTCCTAACATACGAATCCCCTCGTGCACAGCAATCATCAACAAGGAGAAAGCATGATGGACAAAAAACAGGTCTACAAGGGAATAGTCACGACAGGGCGTGGAGCGGGCACCGGGAAGATGTCTGCCCCCGGCGTCCTGGAGGGGTTCAGGCAGCTGACCGGGCTTTCTGTAATTCCTGGGACGCTGAATATAAACCTTACCGAAGACTTCGACCTGTCCTTGCTCAACTACGCCTCCTTTGTCGATTTGGGTATGCCACAGGTGGACCTTGCGACGATGGGAATAGACTTCAATGGTGAGCAAGGCCTCCACTATGGCCAGGTAGTCATCGCGGCTAGATATCCGGGGTGTGTTCTCTGCTTCACGTGGGTCGGCCGACCCGGCATCAATGCAGAACTAGTCAGCCCTCACCATCTCCGCAACACTCTCAATCTGCAGGACGGGGACACAGTTGAGTTCACGCTGGTCAGTGATTGAGCAATCCAAAGTCCTAACTACATTCCGCGCGCACACAGGTTTATCTCTGTGATTTGAGGTATTGACAAACCCTCAGGAGAGGACTAAACTCAGGTCACAACATGTGAAATGACCTTAGAATAAAATAATTGTAGTGTTGGTTTAGGAGCTGAATAGATGAACAAGGGCACTGGAAGCGCTAAATAGTATAGCGATGGCTGGTGCTCTTTTTGAATGGCTCAGAAAATAATTTAAAAGGGGGTAAATGATAATGACCAACGAAGAGATTGCCAACATCATGCGTGATTTTGTACAGACGATGGCGAAAGGGGACGTAGAGAAAGCGCTTTCTTTTTTTACTGAAGACGGTGCTTTTGTCAACCCCAATGGTACATTCAAGGGCAAGGATGAGTTGAGGCGCTGTTTGTCTGCTGAGTCTATGCAGAATATGACAGTTACTGAAACTGGTAACGGGATTATAGTGGAGGGAAATAAAGCCTTTTTCGAGCACATTATAGCCTCTACGGTTCAAGGCCGGAGAGGAGAAGTACTGGCTATGTGTGCGTATGAGTTTAGCGATGGAAAGATCAAGGAGGTCAGGGCAGTATTCGATAGATTATCGATGGCTCAGCAGGCAGCCAAAGGTTGGCTACCTAAAATGCTTGTGAACTTTATTGTAAAGCAAATGGAAAAAATGTAGAGCGGAAAGAGTTTCAACTACCACCTCCATCTCCAAAGTCCTAACTACATTCCGCACGCCCAGGGGTTCATGAGGTAACAATCTGACGTAATGTTCAATCTACCGATAAGGGGATCTGGAATAGTCCGTTTCTCCACTCGCTACCTGAGGTTTGGGATTCTTGACGACGCCCACAGCCTTTAATGAACCTTGAGCTTAACCCTTGCCAATTTTCTTGACAGTATCTCACAGTAATAGTAAAATATTTATACAAATGACAGGCTTACGGATGGAACAAATACAATCCCTGCAGATGCGACAGGAACTAAGCCAAATCCTCCGAATGGAACAGGCTAACCTGCTCGAAATGACTGAGGATGAGTTTCATAGGCTGATCACCGAGATAGAACAGGGTCCCCTTTTCAAGAGGCTTTACCAGAGAGAAAAGCTAATCCACTATCAGAGACTCCCCAGAACCGATGTTTCCTCCAGTTTCTATCAACTTAAAGAAGAGATGGTAGCCGATAGAGGCTCTATGGATGTTGAATCCCTCTTGCTGAACAAGGAGCATATTGTCCGTCAAATACAGAAATTGGGGCTGGAGAAATTCAAACGGTATTTCTTATTCCCTGAATCAGGGATGATCCTTGAAGAAATCGCCAGAGAGTGCGACTTGGAGGTTTCAGAGGTTAAGAAAATAAATAACCTTATTGATGAGTTCTCTATTATGAATGAGTTTTATCATCGCTCCAATGTCATCTCAGGTGGCATTCGCTATTCCAAGGTCGCCTCAGTAGAAAGGGATGAGAAGGGCTTTGTTATCGGCTACTTCTCAGCTTCTTTGGCTCGCGGCCGATATTCGATTGATTATGAAAGATTTAAAGAGTTAAAGGCGGCTGGTACATTCACCGAAGCTGAGGTCAAAGAAGCCAGGCAGTTATTCAAGAGGCTGGAACTAATCAATACCCGTAAAGAGACCCTAAGTCAAATCCTACAAAATATTATTGACAAGCAAGCCCTCTATCTAGAGTCTGGTGATTTAAGGTCTCTTTTACCCTTCAGTCAAAAGGAGCTAGCCGAAAAGATTAAACTTGCTCCCAGTTCAGTAAGTCGTGCTATCAGGAGGAAAAGCATAGATGTCCCTTGGGGTCAAGAAATTCCCCTTAAACACTTCTTCCCCAGACCGAAGAAGTTTAGGAAGGAACTGCTTAGGCAGCTTCTTGAAACTAATAACGATCTTTCCTCTGATGGGGCAATCCGGATCAAGCTCTGGGAGAAATTTGGTGTGGCAATCTCCCGGCGCTCGGTGGCAAATCTGAGGAAAGAACTTAAAATTCCAACACCTCGAGAAAAACGGCACTCAATCGGGGGCAGGGAGACGAGATGAGCATTGTTTATACCGAGCGAGAAAAGTGCAAAGGAGGCCATGCCTGTTTGCGTAGCTGCCCAGTCAGGGCAATCAGAGTAAAAGAGCACTTGGCTGATGTCATAAAGGAACGCTGTATCGCCTGCGGCAACTGCATCCAGACCTGCCTTGCCAAGGCAAACCGAGTGGAGAGCGACGTAGGGATAGTTTGGCAACTACTGGAGCAGCGTCAACCTGTAATTGCTCTGCTTTCGGCTCCGTTTCCAGCCGCTTTTCCCGAAGTTCACCCAGGACAGCTTGTAACCGCCCTGAAAAAACTTGGATTTAGTGGGGTTATAGAGGATTCCTTCGGTGCTGAGCTAGTCAGCCGCGAATATGCCCGCCTTATGGATGAAAATAATGGCAAACCTATCCTCTCATCTCCCTGTCCGGTAGTAGTGTCTTACATTGAGAAATATTATCCCCAGCTAATTGATAACTTGGCTCCCATCGTCTCGCCCATGATAGCTATGGGTAGACTGATTAAGCGACAGTACAATCCACAGGCTAAGGTAGTCTTCATCGGTCCTTGCATAGCCAGAAAAGCCGAGGCTGAAGATGAAAAGGTTAGTGGAGTGATAGATGCTGTCCTGATCTTTGTCGAGCTGAATGAGATGTTCGCTGCTAAAGGGATTACTCCTGATACTGAGGAGGGAGGGCAATTCTCTGGTCCTAAGCCCAACCTGGGTCGGCTGTTTGACATATCGGGGGGCTTGCTCACGGTAGCGGGGCTCTCGGACGACATCCTAGCAAATGAAATCATCAATACCTGTGGTAAGGACTATATGCCCAATGTCCTTCAGGAGTTTGCCGAAGGCAACATCACTGCTAAGCTCATCAGCCTGTGTTTCTGTGAGGGCTGTATTGATGGACCAGCCATTGAAAATGACCTGACCATTTTTGGACGGAGGGAAATAATCAGCAATTATGCTATTAGCCAGTCAGACCCGGCTCAAACCGAGAGGGATATCCAGGAATATGCCGATATTGACCTCAGCCGTAAATTTACCAACCGGGCTGTCAGCCTACCTACTCCAAGTCAGGAAGATATTCAACGGGTTTTAGAGGAGATTGGTAGGGTAGGCCCTAGCTACCAAATGAATTGCGGTGCTTGTGGCTATAGCCGCTGCCGAGAGCTGGCTATTGCTGTCTGTCAAGGCTTGGCTGAGGCTAAAATGTGCTGGCCGTACGTGGTTGAGAAGTTGAGGGCTACCCAAGAAGAGTTAATCCAGACGGAGAAACTGGCCTCTCTAGGTCAGATGGCAGCCTCTGTTGCTCATGAGGTCAATAATCCTTTGTCCGGTGTTTTGATCTACACCAAACTATTATTAAAAAAAATAGATAGCGGTACCTTCTCCAAGCAAGAAGCCCTAGGCTACTTGTCGAAGATGGACTCAGAGGTCAGCCGTAGCTCGAGGATAATTCGCAATCTTTTAGATTTCGCGCGTCAGTCGGAGCCACTGTTGAGGACAGTAGATGTCAACCCGGTTATGGAGCAAGCCCTCTCCCTGGTAAGCCATCAAGCCGAGCTCCAAAATATTGAAGTGGTAAAAGAGCTTAGCCCCTCACTACCCAATCTGATGGGTGATTTCGATCAGCTTCAGCAGGTCTTCACTAATCTCATCCTGAATGCGGTTCAAGCCATGCCCAATGGGGGCGGTCTAACCGTTTGTACCTCGCTGGTCGGCGATGGTCAGCTCAGGATCGATGTCCAGGATACTGGGTGCGGAATTCCTAAAGAGAACCTACGCAATCTCTTTACCCCTTTCTTCACCACCAAAGAGAAGGGCAAGGGCGTCGGTTTAGGATTGGCCGTGGTCCATGGGATTATCCAGGGACACCAGGGAAGGATAGAAGTGCAAAGCGAGGAGGGAAAGGGGACCACCTTTACTATCTACTTGCCGGTTTACCATGAAGAAAAGAGCTAAAATCCTTATCGTTGATGATGAGGCCGTTATCCGCGAGTCACTTCATGACTGGCTCAGCGATGTCGGATATGAGGTGTTTACTGTAGAAAGCGGACCTCAAGCCCTAGAGATTCTGGAAAAGGAGAAGGTAGGGATTGTTATTGCCGACCTGGTGATACCAGCGATGGATGGGATCGAATTAATGAAGAGAGCTAAGGAAATCGTCCCTAATGTTGAGGTAATCATCATTACTGCCTATGGGAGCATCCCCACCGCTACTGCTGCTATGAGGGAAGGAGCCTATGATTACATAGAGAAGCCCTTCTGCCCGGAGAGGGTAGAATTATTGATTGAGAAATTGATAGAGCGTCAAGGACTAATCGAGGAAAACCTTTCCCTGCACCAGAGATTGGAGGAGCGCTACCTATTTGAGAATCTCATTGCTAAAAGCCCTAAGATGCAGAAAATAATCGAGTTGATTAAGGTTGTAGCCAAGAGCAATGCCACTGTGTTGATTACTGGTGAGAGTGGCACCGGGAAGGAACTTGTCGCGCGGGCCATCCATTCCCAGAGTCATCGTAAGGATAAGCCTTTTGTCGCCGTCAGTTGTGCTGCTTTGCCAGAGAGTCTCCTTGAGAGCGAGCTATTCGGTCATGAGAAGGGTTCCTTTACCGGGGCTTACGCTCAAAAGAAGGGGAAATTCGAAATCGTTAATAAAGGTACCCTCTTTTTGGACGAAATTGGCGAGATGAGTGCCAATATCCAGGTTCATCTGCTGAGAGTGTTGGAAGAGAAGGAATTCACCCGAGTTGGCAGCAATGAGCTAATCAAAGTTGATGTCAGGGTTGTCTCAGCAACTAGTAAGGATATGAAAAAGGCGGTAGCCAGTAGGCAATTCAGGGAGGATCTTTATTATCGACTGAATGTAGTTATCATCGAATTGCCTCCGTTGAGGGAAAAGAAGGAGGACATTCCACTCTTAGCCCAGCATTTCTTAGAAAAGTTTGCTGTGGAAAATCAAAAAGAGATTACCGGCTTCTCTCCTGATGCTACCGATTTTCTTCTGAAGTGTGAGTGGACAGGTAATGTCCGTGAACTGGAAAATGCTATTGAAAGGGCAGTCATCTTAGCCAAAAATTCCTATATTGAGGTTGCTGACCTGCCCCAGGAAAACTCGCTATTGACTTGCTCAGCTCCATCAAGGAAAAGCCTTGGAGAAGTGGAGAAATACCATATCATGAATATACTCAATGAAACCGGCGCGAACTATAGCCAAGCTGCTAAAATCCTGGGGATTTCCAGAATGACACTCTACAACAAGATTAGGGCATACCGATTAGATGTAAATAAAATAGACAATGGCTGACTAATTCTTTTACAGTTGAAGTTTCTGCTTAAAGTAGAGAGTGGGCTATCCTGAGCATTTGGGATAGCCTTCTCTTTTGGCAAGAAAATTGCAACTAAGTAGGATGGAGGTAATAAAATATCACAAAGCAGGTAGTCCTAGAGCGAAGAATTAAAGGGGGTGAAAGGATGAGACCGATATTGATAGTAGAGGATGAAACTATTATGAGAGAGTCTCTCCGAGATTGGCTAACTGACACTGGCTACCAAGTAGAGACTGCTGAGGAGGGAGAGGAGGCGTTAAAAACTATTGCTGAGGAAGACTTTGGTGTTGTCATCCTTGACCTGAGGTTGCCGGGAAAGGATGGGCTTGAGGTATTAAGAGAGGCTAAGGAGAAAAGACCACAGCTTAAGGGAATCATTATTACTGCTTATCCCTCAGTGCAGACAGCGGTAGAGGCGATGAAAATAGGGGCTATTGACTACCTCACCAAGCCCTTTGACCTTAATGATCTAGAGAAATCAATCCGGGAGACTCTGGGGGTGGTTCAGGTGGAGATAAGACCGAAGGCTGTCCCTGCGGAAGCTGTGGCTGAGCCGGTTACAATAGAGAAAGCCAAGGTTGAGGAAGTCATACCCATAACTGCGGAGGAAATCCCAATTCACTTCAGGCAGGGTAAGGCTCACTTTAGGGCTAGTCGCTACCACGAGGCTCTAAAAGAGTTTGAGACTATCTTGGCAGTTGCACCGGGAAACATCGAGACTGGTATCTGGCTCCGCAAGACGACGGAAGCGCTAGCCACGAAAGCACAGGTCACAGTGCTGCCAGGGGCAGAGACTGCCCTCACCGAGGAGGCAAGAGCCAAGTACTGCGTGTGGATGAAGCTCGGGTTGGTCTCCTATCGATTGTGCACCTTTGACTACGACTGCCTCGCCTGTGAGTTTGACCAGGGTGTGCGAGAGCGAATGGCTGCTGGGGAATCTGAGGTTGAAGAGGTGCTGCGGAGACGGTTGGAGTTACCCGGTAACCAGAGGTTTTGTCTCTATGCCCTGAAGGAGGAGGTCTCCTACCGGCTTTGCACTCGAGTCTTTGAGTGCGCTGGATGCGAGTTCACACAATGGGTGGAACATGCTCTGGAACAAAAGGTCGCACTCCGACAAGAAGCTATACAGAAAAAGAGCCAGAGTTGGTGGTGGTCTTATTGGGGCTGAATTTGATATTGAGTCTAGCATTGTGCAATAAACTTGAAAGAGAACTGAGGAGGTTACGAGACAGATGGCTCGAGGACTCGCCAAAATAAATGAAATTGATGGCAAGTATGGCAGTAATAAAAGTGCTCTCATTCAGATACTTCTTGAAATTCAGCGTGAAAACAACTGGCTTCCCAAAGATACTTTAATGTGGGTTAGCCAGAAGCTGGGGGTTCCCCTGACCGAGACCTACCATGTGGTTACTTTCTATAAAGCCTTCAGCCTAATGCCTAAAGGACGGCACTCAATAACGGTCTGTCTGGGGACTGCTTGCCATGTGCGTGGGGCACCTCGCCTTTTAGATAGAGTTATAGAGACCTTGAAGATAAAACCAGGCGAGAGCTCCACAGACATGCGATTTAGCTTAGATACTGTAAACTGTCTTGGCTGCTGTGCTTTAGGACCAGTGATGGTAGTTGACAGTGTGTATTACGGTAAGCCTTCGACCAAACAGATTCAGCAAATTTTCGCTACATGCGAATAAGCGACAAGGAGGGAGAGTCATGCCCAGGCTAAACTCAGCCACTGACCTTGAAAGGTTTAGGCGAGAGATATTAGCCAAGAGAGATGGAACCAGGACTGTCTCAGTAACAAACGGGACAGATGGTCGAACTCGCGGTAGTCAGAATGTAGTACGAGCCTTTGTCGAGGAAATAGAAAGGCAAGGCTTGAGAGAAAAGGTAGAGGTGAAGAGTGCAGGATGCCATGGCTTCTGTGAAAAAGAGCCCATCGCGATTATCCTGCCTGACGAAATCTGTTATGTTGGAGTGAAACCTGAGGATGTACCAGAAATCGTCTCCCAAACCCTAGCTAACAGCAAGATTATTGAGCGCCTTCTTTATGAAGACCCTACTACTGGGCAAAGGATTACAAAGGAAACTGATATACCATTTTACAAATATCAAAATCGAACTGTGTTGGGGAATAATAGATTCATAGACATGGAAAGTATTGATGATTATATTGCTATTGGCGGCTATTCTGCCTTAGCTAAAGCGCTTTTTGAGATGACACCGGAACAAGTGCTGCAAGAGGTTAAAAAGGCTAATCTAAGGGGTAGGGGAGGGGGTGGTTTCCCTGCTGGGATAAAGTGGGAGACCACTCGCAACGCGCCTGGTGAGATAAAATACGTTATTGTCAATGCTGATGAGGGTGACCCCGGAGCTTATATGGATAGGAGCTTACTTGAGGGCAATCCCCGTAGCGTGCTGGAAGGGTTGCTAATTGGTGCCCATACTATTGGCTCGCATCAGGGGTTTATCTATGTACGGCAAGAATATCCTCTAGCTGTGGAGAATCTTAGTATTGCCCTAGAGCAGGCACGGGAGTATGGTCTTCTCGGAACAAACATCCTTGGCTCTGGTTTTGACTTTGATGTTGAAGTGCACCGTGGCGCCGGTGCCTTCGTATCAGGTGAAGAGTCTGGTTTGATGAGAGCCATAGAGGGCAGGGTAGGAGAGCCAAGACCAAGGTATGTTTACCCTGCGGTGAGGGGGCTCTGGGGAATGCCAACCAATATAAATAATGTGGAAACCTGGGCTACTGTGCCTCTAATAATCAACAAGGGCGCTGAATGGTTTACTAGCATCGGGACAGAAAGAAGTAAGGGGACAAAGCTTTTCTCCCTTGTGGGTAAGGTGAATAATACCGGTCTGGTAGAGGTGCCTATGGGGATGACACTCAGAGATGTCATTTTTGATATTGGCGGCGGAATTCCCGGCGGAAAGAAGTTTAAGGCTGTCCAGACCGGTGGTCCTTCGGGTGGGGTTATTCCCGAGAGCTTACTTGATACCCCCGTAGATTTTGATGAGCTTACCAAATTGGGCTCTATCATGGGCTCAGGTGGGATGATTGTGATGGATGAGGATACCTGTGTGGTTGATGTGGCTAGGTATTTCTTCAACTTCCTTGCCGGGGAATCCTGTGGCAAGTGTCTTCCCTGCCGTGAGGGAATATACCAGATGCTCAAGATACTGAATAGAATTTGTGAGGGGAAGGGGGAAGAAGCAGACATCGAGTTACTAGAGGAAATATCAGAGGTGGTCAGGGATTTCTCGCTTTGTGCTCTTGGTGGGACAGCTCCTAACCCGGTCCTCAGTACTATTAGATACTTCCGAGACGAGTATGAAGCTCATATTAGGGAGAAGCGCTGTCCAGCCGGTGTCTGTAAGGCGCTAATATCCTACTATATCGAGCCGGAGAAGTGTCAGGCTTGTCTGATTTGTCTCAGGGAATGTCCGGTGGGGACTATCACCGGTGGTAAAAACCTCATTCATATTATTGACCAAGACAAATGCACGAAATGTGGGACTTGTCTTGAGGTTTGTCCACCACGCTTTGGCGCCATTACCAGACTTTCCGGCGTGAAAGTGCCTGAACCTGTTTTACAAGGGACAGAAGTAATACGGAAACGAGGTAGGAAAAAATGAGCGAAGTTACCTTGATTATCAACGACGACGAGGTTAAAGCTGAGGAGGGGATGACTATTCTTGAAGCGGCGCGAAGTGTGGGAATTGACATTCCTACCCTTTGCTATCACGAGAAATTGGCTCCTTATGGTGCTTGCCGGCTGTGCATGGTGGAGATAGTCAGAGGGCGGGGGTCGAGCTTGGTCACCTCTTGTGTTTATACTGTTGAAGACGGCCTTGTAGTAAAGACGGAATCCGAGCCAGTAATCAAAGGCCGCAAGATGCTACTAGAATTAATGTGGGCCCGTGCCCCTGGAATCACAGCATTGAGACATTACGGCATAAGATACGGGATAACCGAGGTCAAAGCAATACGAGAGTATGGAGTGATAGTTGACAGAGCCACAGCAAAGTTTGAAATAGAGCCAACCTTCTGTACCCTGTGTGGGTTATGCGTACGTTACTGCGCGGAGGTGGAAAAGAAGAATGCTATTGGCTTTGTTGGCAGGGGAACAGAGCGAGAGGTAGTGTTTTTCCCACAAATAGCTCGTAAGTGGTGCCCCGGTTGTCAAGAGTGCTATTCACTTTGTCCTACAGGGGCGCTTCCATCCCACTATGCATTAGCCGAGGCGCATCACTCTACGTAACCCCTCACGAAGATGGGGATAGTTCCTTATCACATCTGCACCAGCGACTACAACTGCCTCACCTGTGAGTTTGACCAGATGATGCGGGAGAAGATGGCTAGTGGTGAAACTCCAGAGCTTGATGTGGCACTGGAACGATTTAAGGAATTACCCGGTCATCAGAGGCTCTGCGCGAAAAAGAGTATAGGCCTCAAGCACAGTGAGGTTTCTTTGGGTAGTAAACAAAAGAGAAGTTTACATCGGTGAAACAAAAGTCCATTTTGTGCAATACCATCTCCCTCTCAATTGTCGTAACCACATTCCGCACGCTCAGGGGTTCATTGCTATTTGGGTTAATATTGACATCATTACTGACTCAGAACTACTATTATGTCACAAATTAAGTCACCGGGGCACAGCGTGCTAAAACTGAAAGGTCTCTTCATGTTAGTTATCTGGATTCTTGTCGTTATCACCAGTGTCTATGTCGCATTTGTGGCTCTCATCTATATTGTCCAGCCTAAGTATGTTTACTACCCTGAACGCACTCTATCAGCGGATCCTAGCAGAATCGGGCTTCAATTCGAGAGCGTCTACTTTAAAACCACAGATGGAGTGAGACTCTCCGGCTGGTTTGTTCCTTGTAAAAGTGCCAGAGGCATGGTTCTTTTTTGTCACGGTAACGCGGGTAACATATCGCATCGGTTGGAATCCATTGAAATATTTCATAGACTGGGGCTCAACATTTTCATCTTCGACTACCGAGGTTATGGACAAAGCGAAGGAAAGCCCACAGAGCAGGGCACATATGAAGATGCTTCAGCTGCGTGGCGCTACCTAACTCAGCAGCGTCAAGTGAACCCAAACGAAATCATCGTTTTTGGGCGGTCCCTCGGGGGTGCAGTTGCGTCATGGCTGGCTCAGAGCCACTCGCCAGGGGCACTTATCCTTGAGTCAACGTTCACGTCTCTGCCCGATATTGCTGCCAGCCTCTATCCCTACCTTCCGGTCAGGCTGTTGTTACGTTTTAAATACAATACGGCGGAGTACCTAGGTAAGGTAAATTGCCCCGTTCTGATTGTTCACAGCCGCGATGATAAAATAATGCCGTTTAGCCACGGCCGCCGACTATTTGAGATGGCGAGTGAGCCAAGGAAATTTCTGGAAATTTCTGGAACTCATAATGAGGGATTCATTACCTCGGGCAAAGATTATGAAAAAGGCCTGAATGCATTCATCTCAGAGCATATCGAGCCCAGAACTTGAAGGACAGACCGAATCTTGGCGGTTACACATTTTGGCTAAATGTTCAGTTTCTAGCCTATCATAAATTTGCTCCCCAAACTCGTAACTACATTCCGCCGCACGCCCAGGGGTTCATCTCTACTCTGGGGGTATTGACAATCAAGCATAGCCTAAAGGTCTGAACCTTCAATACTCTTTGGTAGCGGTGGTTAGATTCGAACCAGTACTCTCCTCCTTGAGAGGGAGGTGTCCTAAACCCCTAGACGAATGCGCCACATAATATACTTGTTGTTCTTGACGAAAGTGGTCTCGTCAGTCAGAGGCTCATGATTTCCCTTTGCGGGAACATCTTCTTTTCTTAGGCACATCTCACCCACATGTCAACATGTGAAAGTGTCGCTTCACGCACTGACAGCGATACGAAACTCCTTGCGGGTACGATAGCCTATGCTATATTATGGGCTTCTACTTCTCCACGTACTCGGCCAGGGCACCCGTCAAAAAGGCCTCCCTTTCCTCCCACACCCTCCGGGTCTCGTCCCAGGGAAGAGGCCACATGGGAGATCCGCCCTGCGCCATTTTCCCGATAACCTTTTTGTTGCTAAGCTGTGCATAGTAAGCGTCGCGCAGCTTCGTAAGGATAGCTGGGGCGACTCCGGCTGGGGCTGCCAGTCCCCGGCAATTGTTGCTGGTATCGTCGACGTCTATACCCGACTCCATAAGGGTCGGAACATCAGGTAGGAACTCGGTATTTCTCTGCAAGTCAGCAATGGCCAGAATCTTTAGCCTGTCCTTACTGCGATAAGCATCGGAGAGATTGTTAAAACCGGCCATGGCCTCGCCGGCGATGACGGCGGTCAGGGCAGGGACACCGCCTGTATGGGGAACGTAGGTCAGTTCCACATCAGCCGCCTTCCCAAGCTGGAGAAAAGCAATGTGGTGCCCTACGAACTTCCCGGCCCCGGTGATAGTAACCTTACCCGGGTTTTCCTTGGCGAACGCTACCAAGTCATCAACAGTGTCAAAGGGGCTGTCTTTTCCCACAACGAGTGTGGCTGGGTCAGCGCCCCAGTTGATAACAGGCTCCCACACGCGGATATTATACGAAGCCTTCTTGGGATAAACAATGGACTGGGCGATAAAGTGGGGGATGTTGTAGCCGGCCAGCATGTAGCCATCAGGCTCAGCCTCCTCAGTAAACCAGTTCCATCCTACCATGCCGCCAGCCCCTGGTTTATTAACGATGACGGTAGGCTGCCCTAGGTAATCCTCCAATCCAGACATCATGGTAACAATGCGAGCCTGAAAATCAGAGGCTCCCCCGGGATTGTAAGGTATAATCACGGTGATCGGCTTTGCCGGGAATTCTTCCTCAGGGGCTGGTGCACAGGCACCAAGAACCATCGCCGTAATCAGAATCCCCCCCAGAATTAACAGAAAACCTTTCTTTTTCATCTCCTCCTCGTCCTCCTTCAAAATTCATTTTTTGTCCTATATTGGTCACTATCTGAAGTTTTTCCCTTAAAGCTACCACCCCCTTCTTTATATGTTTGAGTAAAATTGATTTTATGCCTTTGCCTCGCCAAAGTCAAGAGGCTTCACTCTTTTTAGTGATATCCTGGGATTTCTAAAATCCAATCCCCGTGGGTGTCATAACATGGAAAAACATATTAAAGAAAAGATACAGAATACCGGTGAAGCCAACCGCTATCCCTAGGTTTCTTGCCCCCGAGGTAATCGTCAACTTTTTCTCCTTAGCTATAAGAGTGGGAACGATTAAGAGAAATAGAAAGCTGGAAAGGTAAAAACCCAGGGTTTTCACGGCAATAATATAAGTGACCATGCAGACAAAGAAAAGGGCAACCTTAGAAAAGGGAAAGGCTTCACCCTTTTCTTTTGCCTTGGGCCGTTTTCGCCACAATGCCGGGATGAATATGGCAAGGGAAAGAGCAACCATGATAGCTAATAATATAGTGGGGAAGATAGCTGCCTTGGGCTCGGATACGTCCCTTAGGGATAGATACATGATGCCAGCCACCACTAAAGGTATGCCACCAGCAACCAACTCTGTTAGCCTACCTCTGCCTCTCCCCTTGGCGGCTGTTCTTCTTGCCATCCACAACCCTATGCCCGTGGAGGCAACACACAAGATGATGAGGGTGACGTTGATGTTACCGGTGAAGAAGTAAATTAAAGCTCCCGCCTGAGTCTCGGCAATGATCATGCCTAATCCAAAATTATTTTGGGCGATGGAACCCAAAATGACTCCCAGTACCATCGGCGCCGCAGCGAAACCAGCCTTCATAGCAATATACATTACGAATCCTAAGGCGAACATGATGATTACGTCGTTGAAGCTGGTCTGAATACTGTAGGTGCCAATGAGCGCCAGCACAATTATCCCTACTGCCATGAAGGCATTGGATATATTCATCACCCAATGAGAATAGCGGGACATGATGAGCCCGAAGGCTAACAAGGCGAACTCAGCCAGGAGCAGACCAGCGAAGAAGGTATAGGTAACCGCGGACCACTTCACTAGGATATCTGGGCCAGGGAAAAGCCCGTTAATTAGAAGCCCGCCTAACAAAACTGCTGCGGTGGGGCTGCCCGGAATCCCAAGGGTTAAAAGGGGAACCAGAGAGCCTCCGCACATAGCACTGTTAGACGACATCGCTGCGACCACGCCCTCAGGGTCGCCTGTCCCAAAAGTTTCTGGGTGTCTGGAAAGCTTTTTGTTCCAGTCATAAGAGACCAAGCCGGCTATCTGCCCACCGGCTCCGGGGATGATTCCGATAATCGTCCCGACAATCATCCCGATGGTCCAGGTTTTGACCTTCTTAATGTTTTCCCAAACCGACCTCCACAAAATTCCTCTTTCCGGCCGATAAAGCACCTCCCTGCGCCCTAAGCCGATGCTTTCTATTAAACCGAAAACCTGGGGAATGGCAAACAAGCCAATGAGAGCGCATATGACGTGGACGCCCCCGAACAAGCTATCATGAAAGACGAATAGGTCTATCCCGTAGATGGGGCTCATGCCGACGATGCCCAGCAATAAACCAAACACACCTGAGATAATTCCCTTGGCAACCGACTCACTAGTGAGGCTAGCCATAACCGTAACCCCGAATATGGCGACCCAGAACATCTCGGAGAATCCGAACCTGAGGGCAAATTCAGCCAGCGGAGGAGTAAGCGTTATCAGGACTAGCATGCCAAACGTCCCCCCGATAAGAGTGCTAATAAAAGCCATATTAAGGGCTTTTTGGGCGTGACCCTGCTTGGCCATAGGGTAACCATCGAAAAGGGTAGCGATGTCAGCCGGTGCACCGGGAACATTAATTAAGATAGCTGAGATAGACCCCCCGGCTACGGCAGCGACATAAACCGCCCCCAACATAATCAAGCCGGTGGCGGCCGGCATGTAAAAGGTAAACGGTACCAAAAGGGCAACCGCCAAAGTGGGACTGATGCCGGGGAGAGCCCCCATAATTATACCCCCAAACACCCCAAGTGCTACTATAGCCAGATTCTCGGGGCTGAAGGCTAAAGGTAAATGTTGAATTGTACCTAAGAAACCTTCCAACTCCGCTCCTCTTACTCCTCTTCCAATTTGGTCAGGTGGCTTGTTTCGTCATTATACAACTTACACACCTTGGCATGAAGCCCCCGTGGTGAAAAATCCGCTTTTATCTAGATACCCTAAATGCTCCGTATTATCTTATCACTCTCCAAAAGTGTGTCAAGATATCGGGTTATGTGATAGCATTCTTTTTGTTCAGGCTTTTCTCAGAAAACCTTCTTGCCATTCTTGAGCAAGGGTGATAGGATTATGGTGTTGCTAATATGAGCATCCTGTCAGAATGTAAGACTATCGGGGAATTGGTAGACCTCCAATCTCAGAGATACGGGAGCAAGCCTTTCATTATCTCCCCCGATGAGCCTCGGGCAATCACCTATCGGCAATTGGGAGAATGCATCAACCGGGTAGTGGGTTCCTTGCGTCAGCAAGGGGTAAGCAAAGGTGATAAGGTATCAATCCTTCTGCCTAATATTCCCGAGTATGCTTATATCTTTCTCGGAATTATGAAACTGGGGGCAGTGGCTAACCCTGTTAATATTCATCTGAAAGCCCCTGAACTACAATTTGTCTTGGGACATGCCGAGAGCAAGCTAGTAGTTGCCTCACCTGATTTTCTGCCTCTTTTGCAGGAGGTATGGCAACTGCGGGAAAAAACATTACCGGTTGCCGTATTGGGCGAGGGTGATGAAGACCTGCACTTCCAGCAAGCCCCGGTAGGCATCCCCTCACCATCTGCTGAGGTTTCTTCTGAAGATGAAGCCGAGCTTCTTTATACAACTGGAACTACCGGGCGACCTAAGGGGGTGCTCCTCACCCACAGTATTCTCCTATCTGAAGCTCAATTCATCGTTGCTGGACATAGGTTCACCGAAAATGACCGAAGCTTGTGTTTATTGCCCTTTTTCCATATCAATGGTCAGGTTGTCAACCTGATTTCTGGTTTGCTTAGTGGGGGCAGCATTATCCTGCCTCGTCGTTTCAGTGCCGGCGCTTTTTGGTCTACTCTGGCTGATTACGAGGCTACATGGTTCAACGCTGTGCCTACCATTTACTCCATCCTCCTCAACCGACCAGAAGCGGAGGTAGCGCACCTAAATTTATCAGGGGTTCAGTTTGGGCGTTCCGCCTCAGCCCCTCTCCCGGTATCGGTGCAAAAAGCTTTTGAGGAGAGATTCCACATACCGATTATTGAAACCTATGGTATCTCTGAAACAGCAAGTCAGGTAACTACTAATCCCAGGGAGGTAAATGAGCGGAAACTGGGCTCGGTGGGTAAAGCTCAGGGCTGCGAAGTTAAAATCGTCAATAAAGAAGGGCAGGAATTGCCAAGAGGGCAAGAGGGGGAGATTGTGGTTAGGGGCAAGAATGTCATGAAGGGCTATTATAAAGACCCAAAGGCTACCGTTGAGGCTCTACGTGATGGATGGTTTCATAGCGGAGACCTGGGTTATCAAGATGACCAAGGTTTCGTAGTTATCACCGGGCGCGTAAAAGAGCTCATCATTCGCGGCGGTGAGAATATAGCGCCTCGTGAAATCGATGAGGTTCTCTATGACCACCCCAAAATTCAGGACGCGGCTACAGTAGGCATCCCCGACTCTTTCTATGGTGAGGAGGTTAAATCTTTTGTGGTATTAAAACTAGGGCAAGCGTGTTCGGAGGAAGAACTCCTTGATTACTGCCGCCAACGCTTGGCTGCCTTCAAATGCCCTAAAAGCATATCATTCCTGGAAGAAATGCCTAAGTCGCCCGGCGGTAAGATTATCCGCCGTAAACTTATGGAATCAGGCTAGATAGAATAAACCTTGAGGAGGAAAGGCATGGAAGTTGTAACTGTCACTATTGCTTTTTTCATAGACTCCTCCTTTCGCGTCTAAGCTAAACGCCTGCTCGCTTATTGTCAATAGAATCAGCAATTCTGAAATAGCTTCCGCTACTGCTATTACACAGAACAGCAGATTGCCCACTGCAGTAGTGATGCCGATGGCTATGCCACCGCAAGAGCCTGTTGAAGTTACCGTTGATCGCCCCTTTGTCTTTCTGATTCGTGACATTGAGACCGGTACCATTCTGTTTGCTGAGCGCATCGTAGATCCTGGTGCATGATTAAATCTTGACTGCCATTACACAAAAGCTTGTTTTGTTACCTCATCACACAATATGACGTAATGTTCAATCTGCGAATACCAACGCCATTGCTCTAGTCAGACTGAGGTTGAGCAGACTTAGCAAGATGTTCCAAGCCATCGTGTGCATTCTGCCTCAAGACCCTTAGTGACTTTTCGAGCGGAACAGCGTCACCTTCACTAATTGATAACATCACCCGGTTTACAATCTCTCTCGCCACCGGCATAGCCTGCTTGAGAACCTTCCGTCCCTTAGCCGTCAGCGAGACACTGACGAACCTCTTGTCTCTGTTATTGCGTTCAACTCTGACGAGTCCATCTCGTTTCAGGCGGTCGACTAATGTCGTGATATCGTGCCGCTCCCTGAATGTCCACTCTGCTATCTCAGAAGG